>NZ_DASSYD010000033.1:0-59934 GCF_035703485.1 Dokdonella sp.
ACTGGCACGTGTATGAGCCCAATGGCAATCAAGCCTGGGTAACCGCAATCGGACCGGTGGAAGGCAACGGAACCGGTGAACTCGACGCATTCATCACATCCAACGGAGCATTTCCACCTCTGTTCGGAGCCGGACAACCCACTCGGCAACCTTGGGGCAAGCTCAAGTTCAATTTCTCGAGTTGTGCTCAAGGCACTATGAACTACAACGCGTCTGCAGCAGGTTGGGGTTCTGGAACGATACCTTTGACCCGCCTGACCGCGATTGAAGGCGCCGACTGCCGTCTTTTGTCAGCTGGCCAGATCGACCGTATGGGACGTCCGGGCATCAATACCGTCCTCATCAATCTACTGCCGCCGCACAATGATGCATTGAAGGATCAGTACAACCAGGCTGAGTCGATTGCGTCGTGGACACAGTTCAGCAACGAGATCGAAGCCAATCTCACCGCCATCGACACGCTCGACGGAGTAACCGGAAACACGGTATTGCCGCCGGCCAGTCTGGCACCGGTGCTGGCTGATGATCGCCTGATTGTCGATGTCTCCAAGCCGATGTGCGATGCCTATCTCGCCGTGGAACTCGGAGTCACCAATCAATGCGGCGGACGAACGCTGTCACGTGATGTGATCGATGACACGCTCGGCGCAATCGTTGGACCTGGCGTAAGTGACAACGTCTCCTCCAACAACACGTTGCGCACTGATTTCCCGTTCATCGGTGTTGCGAACTGACGGAAGCGTCATTGGCACCAGGCGCGACTCCCTCGGAGTCGTGCCTGGTTCATTCGCAAACTCCAACGACTTTCCGCCCGCGCGCCGGACACTTCTGCGCGGCCCATTGGCATACGGGGATCCATCACAATGCACTCTTTCCGTTTGACTGCAGCAACGCTGCTTCTATTTCTCGTCGCATGCTCCACGAATCCACATCAGGATCAAGCAGCGAGTGTGTCTGCACAGGCTGACACTCGCATCTCCCACCCTGCGCTCGCAGCATCCGCACCAGCGGCGGACCTTGCCGCAACTGCCGACCCGGAGCTGGATGCGGTTGCACTTGGGATTTATCCCAGATCCATGACTCAGTATCGAACCACATCCGGTTCGATCTATATCCAAAACCTCAATGCGACAATCAACTCACTGCTGCAAGTGGGGGCGGACAAGCCAGGCTCGGCGCGCGCCGGCGCCCTTGCTGGAAGTCTTTATCATCGCTTCCAGATTCTTGGCAGGATCAGTGATGGCGAGCAGGCACTGGCACTCCTGGATCGTATTCCCGATGATGTAATCGACATCCGCACTCAACGTCAGCGTGCCATCCTTCGAACCGGATACCACCGCTTCGACGAAGCACTTACGGATCTCAACGCTGCGAGTTCCAAAGGTCGACCACTGAATTCGGATGATCCCTCATTGCGCGGTATCGCGCTGGCAAGGGGCGACTACGCAAGCATCCGTGACGATTTCGCCAAGGCTGGCGAGCCGTCGGAAAAGTTCGCCGAGCTCGTGCTGCGCGGCAACCTGGCTGCCTTGGAAGGGGACCTCAGCATCGCGAGTCTACAGTTCTACCGCGCTCAGTCGGTTTATTCGGATAGTAGTCCCTACCAACTCGCCTGGCTCTATGCCCAGCAAGGTATTGCGCTCGAACGCTTCGGCTTTTGCGACAAAGCCCGCGTATTCTTTGATGCTGCAATTGAACGGCTACCGGGATATGCACTGGCACTGGATCATCTCGGCGAATGCCTGCTCTGGGAAGGACAGCTCGACGCGGCACGGCCCATCTATGCACAGCTCATCGAACAAACCGGAAATCCGGAATACCTCGGTGCCATGGCTGTACTCGAAGTTGAAGCCGGGAATGCAGGGCGTGGCGAGGACTACCGGAAGCGCGCGATCGCTGGCTACCAGCACATTCTTGATCTCGAGTCGGTAACCTGGTCGCAACATGCTGCGGAGTTTTACCTTGCCATTGACGATCCGAAGCAGGCCCTGGTTCAGGCACGCAACAATCTCGATAATCGCAATGACGTGTTGAGCCTGATGCTGTTTGCGCGCGTAGCGCATGCAAACGATATGGATCGGGAAGCATGTGATGCCTTGCGCAAGATTCAGGCGAGTGGCTTGAGACCACCAGAAATTGAACGCTGGAAGGGCCAATTACCGCGCTCCTGTGCGAGCACCCTGCCCGCCACCTCAGGATAATTGCTGCGCTTTTGCAATCCTGCTGACAGGTTCCTGAGACTCTACTTGGGCGGCACAATACGGCGGCAACAAGTACCTCAAAATGCTCATTTACCGGGTGGGACTTCCCGGCGCGAGCCCTTGCCGCGGGCCTTCGCGCGTCTGTGTCGACTCCACCAGCGCAGCAAGCCATAGGACAGTCGCACTTTCTCCTGGCCAACCGGGAGATCAGCACGCGCGAAAATCCATGAGGATTTACTGAAGGCAATCTGCTGCGACGGATACACGCTGCGATGGCCGATGATGAGAAATGCCGCCACACAGGCGCCGGCCACGTAAAGTGTCGAGTCGGCGCCGAACAACTCCACGCCCATGAAAATGGCCGCGATGGGTGCGTTGGAGGCGGAGGCGACCACGGCCGCCATACCAACCGCCGCACCCATTGCAGGATCGAGCCCAAGCAGATGTGCGAAGGCGCTGCCAAGCACTGCCCCGATCACGAATTGAGGTGTCACGATGCCGCCATAAAATCCGGATCCGAGGGTAATCGCAACCAGCAGGATCTTCCATGCAAAGCCAAGATACGGAACTGTTTCCCCGTGCAGGGCACCCTCCATCACCGGCAGGCTCAAGCCGATGTAGTCGGTTGGGATGAACAGGAGCAGCAAGGCCATCACCAGACCACCCAACACCGGCATCAACGGTGGCCAAAGCGAAAGCGCATCGCGCAATTTCGCGAACAGCCGGGTCATCAGTTGCAGCAACTCGACGAAGCACCATGCGCAAGCACCACACAGAATCCCGATCAACACGGTCTTCAGGAACAGCAATTCAGTGAAATTGCTGGCAAAGACAATGTGGTACTCCGGATACGGCACGCCCAGATACCTGGAAACCTGTAATGCGGTGACACCGGCGACAATGCCGGGGAACAGGAAGTCATGCCGGATGCGCCCGATCGCCAGCATCTCCACACCATAGATCGCTCCGGCAATTGGCGTGCCAAACACACTTGCGAAGCCGGCGCTGACTCCGCAGGCGAGAAGACGTTTGCGCAATTCCGGATTGAGATGGAGGATCCGACCGATACCAGCAGCGAAGCTTGCGCCGATGTGCGAGCAAGGCCCTTCCTTGCCGGCCGATCCGCCACAGCCGAGCGTAAACAGCGCCGCCAGCGGCTTGATCCACAAGGTGCGAAACGGCATCCGACCGTGCTGCTCGTTGACCGCGACGATCGGTGAATCCTTGTAGCCGCTGCGACTGATTCGGTAGCCGTAGTGCAACAGAAGACCGTTGGCAAAACCGCCGGCGATCAAGAGACCCGCCAGCAGCCCCCACGAGGCGCCATACAAATGTCCTTCACTGGCGAACAGCGCGCGCAGGAAAATCGTGCAACCCACGCCAACCACTGCACCGGTAAACGTCGCCAGCACCAGCCATTGCACCACCGTTGCCAGCATGACAAGGGGTTCGGCAAGACGGGAACGCGGCATGCAGGAAACCAGAGGGCCTGAGACAAGCGCCCAGTATGAACTGCGCAAGAGATCTCCGGTAGAGCGCTAGCCCGATTTGCCTGCGACTCTTTCAAATGGCAACAAGGCTGTTGCGGGAAGGCTACTTTTTCTTTGCCAACAAAAAGCGCTGCGTGCTGGCGAGATCGCAGACCGTCGAAGTCAGGCGCCAGTCCGGGCCAGATCAAAAATTCAAGTTCCGCCCCTCAAGCTCGGTTCTCAGGTGCCCACGACCAGCGCGAACAAAAGTTGAAAGAGGTCAAACATGCCCACGATGACTGCCATCACGAATACCGCTGAACCGAGCGCGGACTAGCTCCTGCTACCATGATCCAAGCAAATTCTCTTGCCATGGAGAAGACCAATGAAAACCATCTTCTGTTTCATCATCGCGTTGTTCGGTTGCGCAGCCACGAATGCAATTGCCTCGTCATCGGAGCAAACCGAACCAGCGCCTCGGGCAGTCGAATGGACACAACTGCAGGCGCTTGGCGACAACCATCAGAGTCAGCGACGCATTGCCGACAAGGCCCGAACCGAGCTGGCAACGCGACTGATGAAACGGCTTGGCGACAGCATCGCCGTCGGCGGACCTGCAGCGGGTATCGAGGTGTGCTCCAACGAGGCCGCCGGCATTGCCGCGACGGTTGCCGAGGCCAACAACGTGCGCATCGGGCGGACGTCACACAAGTTGCGCAACCCCGACAATGGCGGGCCTGCCTGGATTGCTCAAGTCGTCAGCGACAGGTCGACGACGACGCGCTATTTCAGCAGGCCTGACGGTGCCCTGGCTGTCGCCACGCCGATTCCACTCGGCCAGATGTGCAGCCAATGCCACGGCCCTGTCGCCGACATCGTGCCCGAGATAAAGAAGGCGCTGGTCAGTCGCTATCCGCAGGACATGGCGACCGGCTTCGAAGTCGGCGAAATACGCGGTTGGTTCTGGGTCGAAGTTCCGGCGCAAGCCAATACGGATAGCTGATTTCGGTTGGCATCGGCGCGAACGGTTGCGCGATCCGATCGAGACGAGCGATCGTTAGCATCAAGACAGGGAGCTGTCTTCAGCTTTTGAAACCTGGCCCCGCTGTGACTCAACTCTGGATCGGGTGACTGCCGAGCGCTTTGACGAACGCACGGATGCGCGACGCATTCTTGCCAACATCGCTTTTGCCAACACGCGAGACGGAGCGGATATCGATGCGACTGGCCTCGCCTTCGGCTTCGATGCGGATGACGATATCGTCCTTGAAGCCAAACCAGAATGTGGTGTCGGTTGCTTCGATGCGACCCGCCTCGGGAACGGCAGCGACGATCTCCCAACCCATGTCGCGCGCGACTTTTTCCGCGTGAGCGAATGCGTCAGCGGGGGCCTGATCGAGAATCTGGGTGGCGAGGTCCGGATAGCCCGCCTTCTGTGCCGCAGCGACTTCCGCGCCGCCATAAGTTGCCGGGTTAGGGGCATCGTCGCGGAGCGGCAGAATTGCCACGAACTCGGGCGGACGCATCGTGTCGGTCGAGATGTCGTGGATGAATGGAACGGTCTTGGCCGTGTAGTAGCCGAGAAGCGGCATCACCGTTGCCGCGAATCCCATCAGCATTCCGAAAACCAGAGTCTTCGCATGGCCGCGACGGGCTCGCGGAATCAGTAGCAACAGGATCGCCAATGCAGCCGCAGCGAGTCCGAGATACGTGGCCCAGGTCATCAGCGAGAAACCGGTTCGGAAGGTCCAGAGATCCATTCGCGTTCCGGGACCAGAAACCAGCAAAAGTACGAGCGCCAGGATCGCAACAAGAACGGGAAGTCGAGCAAGTCTCATTTCTGAAAATCCTGTTGCCGAAGTGGCTCAATATTACCTGCAAGTTTGATTCTGCGGACAGAGCGTGAGCCGGCTCGCTCTCAGTGACCCGAACTGCCCCAGATCTGCTCCAGTCTCGCGTCACGTCCACAGTTGTACCGGTAGAACTTGTAGCGCACCGGGTTTTTCTTGTAGTAGTCCTGGTGATAGTCCTCGGCGGGGTAGAAGGTCGAGGCGGGGACGATCTGGGTGGCAATTGGCTTGTTGAATTTTCCGGGGCCTTCCAGTGCCTTTTTGCTCTCTTCAGCGAGACGCATCTGCTCGGCGCCCTGAGTGAAGATGGCCGTACGGTATTGATCGCCGTGATCGCAGAACTGCTGGTCGATGGCGAACGGGTCGACGTTGTGCCAGAAGACATCAAGCAACTTCTGGTAGCTGACCCTGGCCGGATCGTAGATCACCTTGACCGCTTCGGCATGTCCGCTGCGCCCCGCCGAGACCTGTTCGTAGCTGGGATTGGGCAGCTTGCCGCCGGTGTATCCCGAGGTCGTCGAAATCACGCCATCCAGTTTGTCGAATGGGGGCTCCATGCACCAGAAGCAGCCACCGGCGAAGATCGCCGATTGCGTGCCTGCGCTGGCAGCCACCGGCGCGCTCGTATCCTCAGCCGGGCCCGCGCAGGCATTCATCGCAAACAGCGACAGCAGCAGGCCCATCGAAGCCGCATGACGCAGCAACCGAATTCTCGAAAACATCATCCTCAACTCCTGAGCTCGGGCAGCGGCTGGTCGACTGGAATGAATTCCAGGGCCAGCCCGTTGTTGCACCAGCGCTCGCCGCGCGGTTTCGGGCCGTCGTCGAAAACGTGACCTTGATGCCCTCCACAACGGGCGCAGTGATATTCGGTCCGTGGCCAGATCAACTTGAAATCGCGCTTTTTCCTGATATGGCCGGCGATTGGCTGGGTGAAGCTCGGCCAGCCGGTTCCACTCTCGAACTTGTCGGCGCTGTTGAAGATCGGCAGGCGGCAAGCCGCGCATACGAAAGTACCCTCGCGGTGCTCGTTGTTCAACGGGCTGCTTCCCGACGGCTCGGTATCTTCCTCGAACAGAACCGCATAGGCTGCGGCACTGACCACGCCACGCCACTCCGCGTGCGGCTTGTCGAGGGCGATCACCGCGTCTCCCTTTGCTTCTGCTTGCGAATCGGTGGCGCGAGAAAGCGCCGGCAGCAACGGTAATACCGCCAGCGCTCCCAAGTGTTGCAACATCTTTCGACGGTTCATCATTTGATTTCCTGCCTCTGTGGCGTTTCCTGTCTCATCGCGAAGAATCGCGGTTCACGAGCAATGCAGTCTCCGATAACTACGAAAATCGGACGGGAATGGATGCAGCTTGCGATTGGTGAGGGAACCACATCATCTCGACGCCCGCGATATCGTCTCCAGATGCAGACCGGCAATTGACCGGATCCCTTTCATGTGGTCGATTCTGAAGCTGCGTTTACAATGTCTGCGGAGCAGACGCCGACAACACTGTTGAAATTCCATTCAAGCGGCATGATCAGGAAAAAAGCGGACTTCAAACCACTTGTTTGCCGCACCTCAGCTGCTCTTTTTCGATCCGTTTCGTTTTGTCTCGTACCCGCTTGAGCAGATTTCAACCGCCCGCCAAGCCGCCATGACGTCCGATTTGTCGACAGGATTCGCCGTGCCCATCATCGATTCTCCGCCTACGCCTCCAATTCTTGCCCAGCAAAGCGCCATCGTCATCGATATTGGCGATGCTGACACGGCGCAGATATCCGCGCGCAAGCAGGATGCGCACGTGCGCTGGTGGCTTGAACTCGGCGACCAGTTGCTCCTGGTTGGTGATCGCGGCGAAGTCCGCAAAGCTGCTCCGGATCGGGAAGTGCTGGGCGAAATGGTCGATTTCGACCGTGATCGCTTGCGCCTGCACGCACTCGGATGCGTGCGTGAATCGGGCGCGCCGGGGCGCTTGATCGCGCAGGGCGGTCGTTGGGAATTGCGCGAATTGTCCGCAAGTGAACTCGCGAAGCCGCTGCCCAGCACTCACGACGGGCACTCCGATGAGTGGCGTGAAGTTCAGCCAGATACCGTCATCGCCGAACGCTACCGACCTGAATCCGCGCCGGCCGCCGCCGATCCGGCAATTCAGTCCGTCGTCGATTCAATCGACACGGTGCGCTGGTTTGCCGACCTGACCACGCTGACCGGCTGGGATCGCTCAAGTTACGGCTCGGAACTGGCTCTCTCACGTGCCTGGATCGAAACGCAATTCAATGGTCTGGGTCTCACCGTCAGCGCTCCGGCGTTCACCATGCCCGGAAACAGCGGAGGCCAGATCAGCGTCAACAACGTGATTGGCAAGTGGACTGGCACGGAATTCCCGGACGAATGGATCATCGTCGGTGGCCACTACGATTCACGCAATGGAAACATCCATTCCACGGTGAACGCACCCGGCGCAGAAGACAATGCCTCAGGCTGCGCGAGTGTCATCGAACTCGCACGCGTACTGGTCGACTTTGAGCCGAAACGCAGCATTCTTTTCATGTGCTATGCCGGCGAGGAGCAAGGACTGTATGGCAGCTATGCGCATGTCAGTTCATTGCAGAATTCGGGTGATCTCGGCAAGGTGCAGGCCGTGGTCACGATGGACATGATCGGCTACAGCGCCGACTCGACGCTTGATGTCCTGTTTGAAAGCAGCTCGACGTGGAGCACCTACCTCAACCAGTTCGCCACCGCAGCAGCGACCTATGTTCCGCAACTCCGCGTAACCTTGAGCAGCAACCCGTTCGGATCCGATCATGTCCCCTACCTGCAGGCCGGCAAGAAGACCCTGCTCGCGATCGAGAATGACTGGGACGCCTATCCCGACTATCACAGCAGCAACGACACCCCGGATCGCATCGGGCCGAATGCCCAGGCCATGGGCGGTGCGATCCTCAAAACCAGCGTTGCGGTGATTGCCGATATCGCCGGTATCCGGGACCGGATCTTCGTCAAGGGCTTCGAAGCAACAGCGCCGTAGGCGCTTCAGGCAAACAACAACCTCGCAATCGCTGATTTGCTCATTCGCGCAGACGGCAACCGGGCATGTCGTGATCACGGTGAAGCTCTCGAAAATCGCGACCTCTTCGCAATCCACAGAGGCACCTGTCGCGACTACAAGATGTGCGTACCGATATGGCTTCCGATTCTTACGAGCAAGCATCTGCCGGCTGCAATCCATGTTGCCGAGAAGCATCGCGACCAACGGAAGTCCCTTTTTCGCGACCGCTGAAGGGAGCTCGTGCAGATTTGCGGGAAACCGCTTTTCCCGCTAACCGCTAACGGCTCACCGCTCTCGGCCAATTGTTTCCACAGATCCTGCCGAAGCGAACAAACAACCGAACTATTATTATTTCATATATCTTTTAAGCGTGGCGTCGGCATCGGCGGCGACGATTTCCTCTTCCCAGTCTTCCATCAGCGCGATCAGCATGAGCTTTTCAAACTCTTCGGCGAAGCGCCTGGTCACGGCGTCGGGATCGCGTACGCGCTTGGCATCGCCGATCAGGCCGAAATGGACGCTTCCGTTGTAGCTGAGAATCGACAGGCCGACACCGATCGATCCGGATTGCGGCACCCAGAACATCAGCTCGGTGGCTTCGACGCCGGTCATGTAGAGCGGTTGCTGCGGGCCGGGCACGTTGGTCGCGACCATCGTCGCCTTGCGACTGAACAATTCGAGTGCGGGTGCCTGCAAGGCCTGCGGACCCATACCGAGTGCGCCGAGCAGACCCAGCGTGATGATGGCCTGACGTGAGCGCTTGAGTTCGCGCATGCAGGCGGCGACGCGTTCCAGTCGGCGCAGCGGATTGGCCTCTCCGACCGGGAGTTCGAGAAACACCAATCCGAAATGATTGCCGAGTTTCTTTGCGTGCTCGAGCGGGCGCAGATTGACCGGCACGGTGGCACGAATGGTCAGGCCATCGACCTCGCCGCCTTCATCGAGCAGATAGCCGCGCAGAGCACCACTGGCGCAGGCAAGCAGGACATCGTTGACCGTGCAGCCGAGCGCCTTGCCCAGAGTTTTCACTTCTTCCAACGGCAGCGGATCGGCCCAGGCAACGCGCTTGACGACGCCGAGCGGGCCCTTGAGCAAGGTCGGCGGATCATCGGAAAGCAGCAGGGCGTTGGCCAATTCACGGGTAATCTCGCCGCCCTCTCTGGCAACATCGGCAGCGACCGAGGGGTCGTTGATCATCTCGGTCATCTTGCCGTAGACCTTGTTGCCCACCTTGAGCGCCTTGCCGAGCCCGGCCTGGGCCGGTTCGAGCATGCGTTGCCAGACATTCGCGCCATCACGCTTGAGCCAGGTCTTGGTCAACTCGGCGCGCTGTTCGGGATCCGGCGCGGTGTCGGTCAGCGACAACATGACCTGGACCAGGGCCAGGCCATCGGCGTAGCAATGGTGGATGCGCGCAACCAGTACGCTGCCACCGCGATAGTTCTCGACGACATGGAATTGCCAGAGCGGCTTGGAATGATCGAGTGGCGTCGAGGCCAGCTCGCCGACAAAGTTCTCCAGCTCGATCTTGTCCGCCGCGCCGGGCAAGGCGGCAACTCGGACATGCCAATCGAGGTTGAAATCAGCATCAACCTCCCAGTACGCGCCCGATGGCGTATTCACCGCCTTCTGCCGGAAGCGTCGATAGGCCAGGAATCGTTCGCCAAGCAGTTGCTTGATGTCGGCGTGATCCAGCGGCCCGGCAAACATCAGCACGCCGGTGATCATCATCAGGTTGGTCGGCCGTTCCATGCGCAACCAGGCCGTATCGACCTTGGACATCGCTTCACGCTTGTCGCCTGTTGACTCGAACATACCTGCCCTCTCCGGATTCGCGCGCCGAGCAGGATCGATCAGAACCCGACACTCGGCTAGCATCCGGGTAGATTCGCGAAAACGCAACGATTGTGGCCGGTTTTGGCCCTCAATCTCAGGTCTCGTCGGCCTTGGGCAGATCCTGATACGCCTGCAGCGCGGTCGTACGCGAGGCGGACAGATCGACCATCGGTGCCGGGTAGCCGGTTGCCTGGAGCACATCCGGATCCGTCCACGGATGATGGATCAGCGCCGTCGAAACGGTATCAAGCTCAGCCACCCAGCGGCGCACATAGTTGCCAAGCGGATCAAATTTCTCGCCCTGAGTAACCGGATTGAAAATGCGAAAGTACGGTGATGCATCGACCCCGCAACCGGCCGTCCACTGCCAGCCTTGCGCGTTGTTGGCGAGATCCGCATCAACCAGGGTGTCCCAGAACCAGCGTTGACCATGATGCCAGTGCTGGCGCAGGTTCTTGGTCAGAAACGAAGCGGCGAGCATGCGTACGCGATTGTGCAGGGTGCCGGTGGCCCAGAGTTCACGCATGCCGGCATCGATGATTGGTATGCCCGTGCGTCCTTGCTGCCAGCGACGGATCGCAGCTCGGTCTTCAGCAGCCCAATGAAACTCGTCGAAGCGCGGATTGAGGTTCCGTTCGGGCATGTGCGGAAAATTGAACAGCAGATGCTGCGAGAACTCGCGCCAGCCGATCTCGCGCAGGAAGCTCTCGGCGCCGGCAGTCCGTGCCGAATCACCGGCCTGTTGCACGCGCTCCTCCAGCGCCCAGGCGATCTGCATCGGCGAGATTTCGCCGAAATGCAGATGCGCTGACAACCGCGAGGTACCCTGACGATCAGGACGGTCACGATCACTGGCGTATTCGGGCAATCCCGATTCGATGAAATCCTCGAACGCCTCGCTGGCGCCACCCTCACCCGGTTTCCAGACGTCGTGGAACTGGCTGTCCCAGCCAATGCTCGGCAGCAGTTCAAGGTCATCGACGCTGAGCCCCTGGTCATTGCCGGGCGAATCCAGCGTGTCAGGAGCTGGCAATGGTGGGCGAACCTGCAACTGCGAACGCGCCTTGCGCCAGAACGGTGTGAACACGCGATACGGCCGCTCCTGCCCGCTGCGAATTTCCCACGGCTCGAACAGCAGGTTTGCCTTGAAGCTTCGTGCGTCGATGCCCGTGTCGATCAGGGATTGCTTGATTTGCTTGTCGCGCGCGGTGATCGTCGGTTCGTAGAGGCGATTCCAGTAGACCGCGGTGGCAGCCGATTCCTTGACCAGTCGTTGCAGGGTCTGCAACGTCGGCCCACACGCAATGCGCAGTTGCGATCCGCGTTTGCACAGATCGGCATCGAGCGCCTTCAGTGAATGATGCAACCACCAACGGCTCGCCGCGCCAGGTACCCACGGCGATTCCTCGTCGGCAGCATGAATGTAAACCGGCACGACGCGATCATGCGACTCAAGTGCCGCTGTGAGTGCGGGGTTGTCGGCAAGGCGAAGATCGCGACGGAACCAGATTAGGGCGGATGTCATCTGCAAAGCTTAGCAATCAATGCAGCAGCCGGGCGGACCTTGGCCGTCCGCGCTGCCAGGCACTTCTTTCTCCCGAGGAGAGAAGGCAGTGTCCAGCCGAATTCTCTCCTCTATTGGCAAAGCCCGATAGCCGGCAAGGCATTGAGCTGGCAATCGCCCGAGGTTTGCCCGAAATTCGCCACAACAGCGCAGCTATACTGCCTGCGCAAACCATTCCAGGGAGTTGAAGATGTCGACGTTGCCGACCGTATCGAAGTTGCGCGCCTTTGCAGGTGCCGTACTAGGTCTCAGCCTTCTTGTGCTGACAGCCTGCGGACAGCGGCCGTCCTCGGTTCCGGAGGTTCAGGGCGAAAAGCCGATCGCCGCCGAGCCCGCCAAAGACACCAGGAGCGATGCGTTCACGGTGATTTCGGCACGCGCCGAGCAGTTCGAAGGTCAGCTTGCCGTCGTCCTCGAGTTTCCGCAGCAGCTGACTGGCACGCAGGATTTCGACAGCCTGATCGTTGTCACCGACAGCAAGGGCGCGACGATCAGCGGCAGTTGGGCGCTGGATGAAAACGGCAAGATTCTGCGCTTCCCCTACGTGCAGGCCAACGCCAGCTATTCGGTTCGCATCAAGGGCGAGTTGTCGGCCGCCGACGGCAAGACTCTCGGCAGTGAGATCAGCAAGGATGTCTTCACCGGCCCGCTGCAGCCGGCGGTCGGCTTTGCCGCGCAGGGCAGCGTGCTGCCGGCGCGCGAGACGCGTGGTTTGCCGGTAGTTTCGGTCAACGTCAGGGAAGTCGATGTCGAGTTCCTGCGTGTGCGTGATTCCGAGGTCGCCAACTTCTTCGCTGCCTACCAGAAGAACGGCAAACGGGGATCGTGGGATCTCGATCCGCAGTATGGCTGGTACGGGCGCAAGGGCAAGCCGGTCGCGCAGATTGCCGAATCGGTCTATGCCAATCGCTTCGTTCTTTCCGGCGAGGAAAACGAGCGCACGCTGAACTACCTGCCGATCCAGAACATCCCCGAACTGGAGAAGCCCGGTCTCTATTTTGCCGTGATGAAGCAGCCTGGCAGCTTCCGCGACGAGATGGATACGAGTTTCTATTTCGTCAGCGACGTTGGCGTGCACACGCGCATGTACAAGGACAAGATGTTCGTGCACACGGCATCGCTGAAAACTGGTGATCCGATCGGAGGCGTAGAAATCAATGTGCTCGACAACGCCGGCAACACCGTAGTCAGTGGCGTCGCTGACGGCAGCGGCAATGCGATGCTGGCTTACCAGCTCAAGGCCGATCAGGTGCTGGTGGCGCGCTCCGGGCGCAACGTATCGATGGTGCCGTTCAACCAGCCCGCGCTGGATCTGTCCGACTTTGCCGTCTCGGGTCGGCATGAAGCATGGTTCGATGTGTTTGCCTGGAGTGGTCGCGATCTCTACCGCCCCGGTGAGACCGTGCGCCTGTCCGCGCTGCTGCGCGACAACGATGGCAAATCAATCAAGCCGCAACCATTGTTCATTTCGCTCAAGCAACCCGATGGACGTCTTTACGCCCAGGCCCAGCTGGAGCCGAAGGAGCTTGGCTATTTCGAGTGGTCGCGCGAGATTCCGACCGATGCGCCAACTGGTCGCTGGCAGGTCGAGTTTCGTCTTGATCCGGCCAGCAAGGTAGCCACCCAGAGCATGACCTTGCGCATCGAGGAATTCCTGCCCGAGCGCATGAAACTCGACCTGAGTACCACCCAAGATCAACTCAAGCCTGACGAGCTGCTCAAACTTGATGTCCAGGGTGACTATTTGTATGGCGCGCCGGCGGCCGACAACCGCTTCACCGCGAGACTGACCCTGAGCCCCGACGTGCACCCGGTTGAGACGCGCAAGGATTACTACTTCGGCGATCCATTGATCGAATTGCCGAGGGAAGCGAAGGATGTTGTCGACGCCAAGCTCGATGCAAAAGGCCATCTGAGCGAAGAAATCAAATTGCTTGATGAGAAAAAGCAGGCGCCCGTTTCAGCGGTGCTTTCCGGCAGTCTCTACGAATCCGGCGGACGCACGGTCACGCGTACGCTCAAGCGCACGATCTGGCCCGCCGATGCGCTGGTCGGCATCCGCCCGCTGTTCGATGTCGACGATGGTGCCAGTGCCAACGGCAACGCCAGCTTCGAAGTGATTCGCAGCAATGCCGCTGGCGACATGCTGGCCGCAGCGGATCTCAAGCTGACCCTGGTTCGCGAACTCCGCGACTATCACTGGATCTGGGACAAGGAGAGCGGTTGGCATTTCAACTACACCGAGCGCTTCGAGAACGCCGAGAGTCGTGACATCACGATCGAAGCTGGCAAGGCGACCAAGATTGATGTGCCGGTCGAATGGGGCGGCTATCGCATCGAAGTGCTGGACCCGGCAACCGGCCTGACGATGCGCTTTCCATTTACCGCCGGCTGGAGCTGGAACGATGACAACCGCGGCGGCGAAGCGCGCCCGGACAAGGTCAAGCTGTCGCTCGACAAAGAAAGCTACAAGGCTGGTGACACGCTCAAGGTCACCCTGACCGCGCCGCATTTCGGACCGGGCGTGCTTATCGTCGAATCCGACCACATGCTCTACACGCGCAATATCGAGGCGCGTGCCGGCAGCACCTTCGAGATCCCGGTCACCGAGGATTGGGAGCGTCATGATGTCTATCTGACCGCCCTGGTTTTCCGTGGCGGATCCGCGGTCGAACGCATCACCCCGGCACGCGCTGTCGGCGAAGCGTTCATTCCGATGGATCGCAGCGCACGCAAGGTCGCCGTGCAACTCGAAGCGACCAAGCTGATGAAGCCGGAGAACGATCTGGCGGTGACGGTCAAGGTGCCGGCGCTGGCCGGCAAGAAGGCGCAGGTGACAATTTCCGCGGTCGATGTCGGCATTCTCAACATCACCCGCTTTGGCGTGCCCGATGCCAACGACTGGTTCTTTGCCCAGCGTCGACTCGGTGTCGATGCCTACGATCTGTACGGTCGCGTCATCGAAAGCTTCAACGGCGGTACGGCCAAGTTGCGCTACGGCGGCGACATGGGCCTCGCTGCCCTGCCCCAGGCAAAACGACCTACGGCCAAGGTGCAGACCGTCGATCTGTTCGCCGGCCCGGTCAGTCTCGATGCGCAAGGCAATGCCACGGTCAAACTCAACGTGCCCGACTTCAACGGAACCTTGCGCGTCAGTGCGCTGGTCTTCAGCGATGAGCAATATGGCAACAGCGATGCCGAAACGGTCGTGCGCGCCGATCTGGTTGCCGAAATCAGCACACCGCGGGTCATGGCCCCGGGCGACCAGGCCAAGGTGTCACTCGATCTGCAGAACTTCTCGGGTGCCGAGCGGGCATTCAATATCAAGGTCGAAGCTGACAAGCCACTCGCGATCAGCAAGGGCGAGCGCAAAGTCACCCTGGCCGACAAGGCCAAGACCACGCTTGAATTCAATCTCGATGCACTCGAAGGTTACGGCGTCGGCAAGATTCGTGTCAGTGCCGAATCGTCCGACAAGGCGGGTGATCCGATCCGGATACAGCGCGAGTTCGAGATGGTTGTGCGTGCGGCCTGGCCTAGCGTGCTGCGCTCGACGCCGCAATCGCTCGATACGCTGGACCCGATCAATCTCGGCGCGAGTTCTCTCAGCGGCCTGATCGACGATTCGGTAACCGCCAGGCTGACCTTGAGCAGCCTGCCGCCACTGCCGTTCTCGGCCGCTCTCGCCGACCTGCTTAAATATCCCTACGGCTGCGTCGAGCAAACCACGAGCAAGGGCTTTGCCGCCTTGCTGCTCGATCAGAAAACTGCCGACACCTTGCATGTCGAAGGTCTCGATGCCGCGGCACGCAAGCAGCGCGTCGAGAGCGCCATTGGCCGCGTCGCTTCGATGCAGGTCGGCTCCGGGCACTTCTCGATGTGGGGTGGCGAGAGCAGCGTCAACACCTTCATCACGCCGTACGTGGTCGAGTTCCTGCTCGATGCACGCGAGGAAGGTTTCGTGGTTCCCGATGCGGTGTTGCAGAAGGCATTGCAGCGCCTCAGTGATGATCTGCTTTCAGGTGGCCATCCCTACTACAGCTACGAACATTCCGATCATCTGCGTTTCGCCGATGAAGCCTGGTCGGCCTTCGTGCTCGCTCGGGTCAACCGGGCTCCGCTCGGTACCTTGCGCGCGCTGTTCGACAACGAGCGCACGAAATCAATCACCGCGCTGCCGCTGGTTCATCTTGGCATTGCACTGAAACTCATGGGCGATGAGCCGCGCGCCGAAAAAGCGCTGGCCGAAGCCTTCGCGATGAAGGTCAAACGGCCGAGCTGGCTCGGTGACTACGGCTCCGATCTGCGCGATACCGCGCTGATGGTTTCGCTGGCCCAGCGTTTCGGCATGGGCAAACCCGAGTACGGCGCACGCGTGTTTGAACTGGCGCGTTCGCTGAAAGTTGATCAGCGTCAGGCCGAGCAATCGCAATCACGCTGGGGTGGCAGCGGGCGCATCTATCTGAGCACCCAGGAGCAGGTCGCGATCGGTCGACTCGGCAAGAATCTGATCAAGGATGGTGATGCGGTGGTCTCCGGCACGCTGGCCATCGGCGACAAGACGACCACGCTGTCACCGGATCGCCTGTGGAGCCGCAGTTTCGACGCCAGCGAGCTGCACGCCGGTGTGCGCCTGACGCCAAAGGGCAATCCGCCCTTGTACCTGAGCACCGACATCGCGGGCATTCCAACTAGCGCACCGCCGGTCGATGACAGCAAGGTTTTCATCCAGCGCACTTACTACACGCTCGATGGCAAACCCTGGGCGGTGGCACCACTCAAGGAAGGCGATGCGTTGATTGTCGGCCTGCGGATCGAAGCGCGCGAGGCGATGCCCGATGCACTGCTCGTCGACCTGCTCCCTGGTGGCCTCGAAATCGAGAACTTCAATCTGACCGATTCCAAACAATGGGCTGATGTCGTCGTCGGCGGCATCACCCTGAGCGATCGCAGCAGCGCTGCCGATGTGCAACACGAGGAATTCCGCGACGACCGTTACGTCGCCGCGCTCAAGCTCGACAAGGGCCAGCAGGCAAATGTGTTCTATCTGGTTCGCGCGGTCTCGCCAGGCACCTACCTCGTACCAGCAACCACGGTCGAAGACATGTACCGCCCCGAAATCCGCGGCATCGGTCGCAATCCGGTCAAGACGATTGAGGTGGTGCAGCCTTGAGGGGCGGGAGTGGGGAGTGGGGAGTAGGAAATGGGAAGAGCTTCCCGGTCGCTAATCGTTCTTGGCATTGGCCGCGTTGTTCGCGCACCGCTACTTGCGGAACTTCCCTCTCTGCATGATCGCGCCTGAAGGCGCTCCTGCGGGTATGCGGCGAAACTGCGTTTCGCTTTTTCCCATTTCCCATTCCCAACTTCCCACTCCCGCTTCACCGCACCCCATGCATCAAGCGCTTGATAAACGGCGTCAGAATCAACACGAGGATACCGCTACCGATGCCGATCTTGGCTGAGAACAGGAACATGTCCTCGTATTTGGACAATGCCTCGGCGACATTGAGTACGGCACCTTCCGGAATATCCAGGGACGAGAGTTTGCCGAGTTCGGCGGCGAGGATTTCCGAGTACGAGGTGCCGAGGAACCAGCCGCCCATCATCAGGCCGACGAC
This sequence comes from Dokdonella sp., assembly GCF_035703485.1. Classification (GTDB taxonomy): domain Bacteria; phylum Pseudomonadota; class Gammaproteobacteria; order Xanthomonadales; family Rhodanobacteraceae; genus Dokdonella. Next base: position 17,583 of record NZ_DASSYD010000033.1, read on the forward strand.
GCGCGGTACCGACAATTGGGTGACCGCGGAAAGTCCGATTGGCGACAACAGCATCTCGCCGATTTCGAGGACGAAATAGGCCAGTACGAACCACCAGATATTGGTCAGACCATTGGCCTGCGGGTTGCGTGCGCTCCATACCAGCACAAGAAACGAGACACCGGCGAAAATCAGGCCGTACGCCGATTTGGCCGGTTTGCTTGGATTCCAGCCGCGCTGTTCGAGGCGTGGCCACAGCCAGGCAAAGATCGGAGCCAGCACGAGAATGAAGAACGCACCGAGGAAGGTCAGCTGGCTGGCCGACCATTCGATGCCGAGTGCCTGATGGTTCATGGCGCGATCCGAGAACAACACCCACGAGCCATAGGTCTGCTCGTACAGGGTGAAGAACACGAGACAAAAGCCAATGAAGGCGAGCACGGCAAACATCTGATCGCGCTCGATCTTGCTGCAATGCTTGAACATGAACCAGAAGATGCCGCCGAACAGGCAGATCGAAACCAGATGCATCGACAACACCACCGGAGTCGGCTCGAAGAAACCCGGGATGATCGAAAGAATCAGCGAATGCGCCTGGATCAGCAGCCAGACCACAAACAAGCCGCCAATTGCGCAGAGATAGATCAGATGTTCGCGCGACAACGGACCCAGCAGACGCTCACGCAGTTTTTCCGGATCACGCGGCTCGGCATAACCCATCAAGTGCTTCTGGCCATAAAGGAAATTGGCCAGACCAGCGAGCATGCCGATACCGGCCGCACCAAAGCCCCAACCCCAGCCATAGGTCTCGCCGAGCCAGCCGCAAAGCAGCGCTGATACGGTCGCGCCGATATTGATACCGGCATAGAAAATGCTGAAACCCGAGTCACGCCGCGGATCGTTCGGCGGATAGAGCTTGCCGACAATGGTCGAGATGTTCGGCTTGAGGAAACCGACACCCATAATGATCAGCGCCAGCGAAAAATAGAAAATCTGCAAGGCGCCGGTATCGCGCACGACAACGCCATCGACTACGGTTGCCTGATTGCCCTCAAAGGCCATGCCGAGATGACCGAGCACGAGCAGGATGCCGCCGAAAACAACCGCCTTGCGCATACCGAGCCAGCGGTCGGCAACCAGGCCGCCGATCACCGGCATCGCATAAACCAGTCCACCATAGGCACCGATCAGGTTGTAGCCGAAGTCGTCCGTGAACAAGTGGTACTTGACCAGATACAGCAGCAACAGGGCCTTCATTCCATAGAATGAAAATCGCTCCCACATCTCGGTGAAAAAGCAGATGTAGAGGCCCTTGGGATGACCGAGGAATTGCTCTGGCTGTGGCAGGATTTGATCGGCGGACAACTCGGACGACATTCGATTTCCCGGTTAAGAGCGAGGGCGGAGTATAACGAGCTGCCCATCAGGCGCAGTTCCGGCGTAGCAGCGACCTGCGCCTGGAACCGCTCCGGCGACGAAGTTGCCGACCTCAGAATGCGGTCAACACGCCAAGAAATTCCTCGCCGTAACGGGTCAGCTTCATCTCGCCGACGCCGCTGATCGAGGCGAACTCGCTGAGCGATTGCGGCTGTTCGCGCAGCATCTGCAACAGGGTCGCATCGCTGAAGATCCGGTAAGCAGGAACGCCCTGTTCCTTGGCCAGTGCCGCGCGCTTGTTGCGCAGGGATTCCCACAACACTGATTCGTGTGGCGCGATATCGATCGTCTGTCTTGCCCGTTCGCTACGCGAGGACTTCTGCTTGGCCTTGCGTTCGACCTTGTCAGCGACATGGCGCATGTGCACTTCGGATTCGCCACGCAACACCGCGCGGCTGGCATCGACGAGGCGCAAGGTGCCATAGCCCTCGTCATCCGGGACCAGCAGGCCCGCAGCAACCAGTTGGCGGAAGATCGCGCTCCATTGGCGATCATCGAACTCCGCACCAATACCGAATGTGCTGAGCTTGTCGTGACCAAACTTGTTTACTTTCTCGCCATCGATGCCACGCAACACATCGTTCAGGTGCTTGACGCCAAAGCGCTGACCGGTTCGGTAGACACACGAAAGTGCCTTCTGCGCGGCGACCGTCGCATCCCAGGTGCGTGGCGGATCCAGACAGTTGTCGCAGTTGCCGCAGCTCGCCGATGGCGTCTCCCCGAAGTAGCTCAACAGCTGACGGCGGCGACAACCGGTGCTTTCGGCGAAACCGATCAAGGCATTGAGCTTGGCTCGCTCAACACGTTTGCGCTCCTCGCCGGCATCGGATTTCGAAATGAACTGGGACAAGGTGACGACATCGGCAAGGCCATAGGTCATCCATGCCTCCGAAGGCAGACCATCGCGACCGGCACGACCGGTTTCCTGGTAATAGCCTTCGAGGCTTTTCGGCAGATCGAGGTGGGCGACGAAACGCACATCGGGCTTGTCGATGCCCATGCCGAAGGCGATCGTCGCCACCATGATGATGCCGTCTTCGCGCAGAAATCGCTTCTGGTTGGCTGCGCGCATCTCAGCGCTCATACCTGCGTGGTAGGGCAACGCGTGGAAGCCGTCGTCAACCAGGGCCGCAGCGGTGGTATCGACCTTGTTGCGTGACAGGCAATAGACGATGCCCGATTCATCGCGATGTCTGGCGAGGAAATCCTTTAGCTGGCGCCGCGGATTGTCCTTCTCGACCACGCTGTAGCGGATATTCGGCCGATCGAAGCTGGCGACAAAACTCTGCGCCGATTCGAGGCTGAGGCGTTCAATGATCTCGCGTCGCGTGGGTGCATCGGCGGTCGCGGTCAGGGCAATGCGCGGAATCTGCGGGAAACGCTCATGCAGAATCGTCAACTGCCGGTACTCGGGGCGGAAATCATGGCCCCACTGCGACACACAATGCGCCTCGTCGATTGCGAACAGACTGACTTCGACCTGATCAAGCAGGTCGAGAAAGCGCCCGGTCAGCAGGCGTTCGGGCGCGACATAGAGCATCTTCAGCTCACCATTGCGCAAGCGTTGCTCGACCTCGCGCTGGGCGCTCGGGTCAAGGCTGGAGTTGAGAAAGGCCGCCTCGATGCCAAGCTGGTGCAAGGCCTCGACCTGATCCTGCATCAAGGCGATCAAGGGCGAGATGACGATGGCCGTGCCGGTGCGGATCAGGGCAGGAATCTGGTAGCACAGCGACTTGCCGCCACCCGTGGGCATCAGTACCAGCGCATCACCGCCCGAGATGACGCGTTCGATGATGGCCTGTTGATCGCCACGAAACGCGACATAGCCGAAGACGGTGTTGAGGATCTGCAGGGAAGATTCGGACATGCTTTCAATGCTATCAGCTGGAGGAGTCCATTCCGGGCTCGATGCTTGGTCTGAGTGGGAAATAGACAATTCACCCGCAGTTTTGACCGATGATTCCATGCAAGATCGGGACGTTCTGTTCTGGAGGGATCCCATGAAAGCCGTTCCTGTATTTCTGACGATCGCATTGTGCATGGCCATGCTTCCCGTGGCCGCCGCTCCGCCGCCGAGATTTCCTGCGGGCGCCATCTGGCACCAGAACATCGCATCGGCACCGTTGCATCCGAACTCGACCTCGATGATCAATGCCCTGGCTGGTCTCGGCGGTTGGGGCAATGGCAACAAGTTCCAGATTGACTTCTCGCTGCAAACCTTTCCTGATGCCCCGGTCGGATCGCCGATGGTTGCGGTCGTTCCGCACCATGATGGCAACGAGTACTACACGCCTGATTGCGAGGAACTTCCGGCCAGCATGCCGGTGCCAACCGGCGCCGCCTTCGAGGGCCAGAGCGGCCTCAGTTGCGACAATGACAATGAGGACTGCCACCTGCTCGTGCGCCAGGGCAATCTTCTTTACGAACTGTATTCGGGCAACTATTCAAACGGCATGCTTGATGCACGTTGTCTGGTTGTCTGGCAGCTCAATGCGGTGTATCCGCCGGAAGGCCGTGGCGAGCATTGCACGAGCGCCGATGCGGCCGGGTTTCCGATTGCGCCCTTGCTGGTCAATGCCGATGAAGTGGCCGCCAACGCAGGTATCGCCAATTCCGATCTGGGCCATGCGATCCGCTTTGTCCTGCCAAACGCGCGCATGGCCACCGATAACTCGCTTGGCGGTATTGGTGGTCGACTCTATGTGCGTCCGGCCTCACATGCCGGCGGGCCAAGCGGACCGAGCAGCTCCGTACCCTATGGCGTGCGCATGCGCCTGAAATCAAACTTCAACATGAGTGGTTACAGCAGCGCCGCCCAGGTCATCCTGCGTACCATGCAACGCTATGGAATTGTTCTCGCCGACGGCGGCAACATCGCCCTGACCTTCGAGACCGACCGTTACACGACGGCAAAATGGAACACGCTCGGAATCACCGCACACACATTCTGGAACGGCGCCAATGGCTCGACACCGGTTCTGGTCAATCATTTTGAAATCATCGACAGCGGACCACGCATCGGCGAAACCTGGAACTGTGTGCGCAGCACGGTGATCGTTTCCGACCTGATCTTCACTGACGGCTTTGAATTGGCGCCATAGAACACCGAATTCATCGATATTCTCCGGTGCTTCTATACTGGCCCCTGATTTTAAACTCAGGCTTTGCCCATGCGCTTCATTACATTGCTGCTCGTTTCACTGTTTGCATTCACCCCCGGCGCTCATGCGCAAGACGACTACAGTGCATCAATCGAGGAGTGGCATGCGCATCGCATTGAATCATTGAAGAAGGCGGATGGCTGGCTCAGCTATGCCGGTTCGGGTATCGCCAATCTCGGTCGCAATACGATCGGAACGTCCGACGACAACGCAATCATCCTGCCCAAGGGCCCTGCCCATCTCGGCACACTGACCATCAACAAGGCGGGCGTGGGGAAATTCCGCGCGGCCAAAGGCAGCAACGCGCAAATCGATGGCAAGCCGATCAAGGGCCGGGTCACCTTGAATGACAATAGTGGCGATGCCAAGCCAACCCGTATCGAAATCGGCGATGCCTGGTTCTATCTGGTACGCATGGGCGATGTGATCGGCTGGCGTTTCCGCGATCCGAATTCACCGCGACTGAAATCGTTCACCGGTATCGACACGTTTCCGATCGATCCGAATTGGCGCATCGAAGCCGAATGGCAGCCATTCACGCCCGCTCACGAAATCGAGTTGGTGACCATCATCAATACCCTCTACACGGCGCCGGTGCCCGGCAAGGCGATTTTCGAGCGCGAGGGCAAGCGTTTTGAACTGCAGCCGGTGCTTGAGGATGATGGCCAGTTGTTCTTCATCTTCACCGACAAGACCAGCGGCAAGGAAACCTATCCGGCGGCTCGCTACCTGTATGCCGATCCGCCCAAGGATGGCAAGGTCGTGATTGACTTCAACAAGGCCTTCAATCCGCCCTGCGCGTTGTCGCCGCATGTTGTATGCCCGACCGCTCCGCGGGAAAATCGCCTGAAACTGCGCGTGGATGCTGGCGAGAAAAAAGTTCGCGACCTCAGCCGTTGATCTTTGCGCGCATCGCCGAAACGGCTTGACACCTCATTCTTCGTCAAACGCCATGCCGCCAGCGACGATTGATTGACGGTCAAACCCGGATGATGATCTTGTCCGGGATACAGGCCAGTAGACAGCCCAGGTGAACGCAACCGTGAGAAGCCACATTGCACATCGAAAGCCACTGCCGGCATGGCGGTGGCCGGCGGCCTGGCGCCGGCTGTTCCTGCTCGGCGGAATTTGCCTGGCCCTGCTTGCGCCAGCAGCCCAGGCAGCGGAATTGCTGGTCTTCGCTGCCGCCAGTCTCAAGCCTGCACTCGACACAATCATCGCTTCGCCCGAAGCGCGCGCCATTGCCGACATCAAGGTCAGTTACGCAGCCTCATCGCAACTGGCTCGGCAGATTGAACACGACGCACCGGTAGCGCTTTTTGTTTCAGCCGATCCGGACTGGATGGACCATGTCGAGAAGCGCGGCAAGCTCGTCGCCGGCAGTCGCAGCAAGCTGCTTGGCAATGGCCTGGTCCTGATTGCCGCGAAGGACAGTTCCATTTCACTGCACATCGCCCCCGGCTTCGACCTTGTTGGCGCGCTTGGGCCACAAGGCCGACTGGCCATCGGTGAGCCGAACAGCGTGCCAGCAGGCCGATATGCGAAAGCGGCGCTGATCTCACTCGGCGTCTGGACATCGGTCGAATCACGTCTGGTTCCGTCCACGCACGTGCGCGCAGCCCTGAGCTTTGTTGCACGGGGCGAGACACCGCTCGGCGTCGTCTACCGCTCCGATGCGGTTTCCGAAAGCCGGGTCCGCGTCGTCGATACGTTTCCGCCATCAACCCATCCTCCGATCATCTACCCGATCGCCTTGCTTGAGGCGGGCGACAACGCCGCCGGTCGTCAACTCCTTGAACTGCTGCGCTCACCGCAAGCCGGGGCCATTTTCATGCGGTTCGGCTTCGACGATCTGCGCAAATGACGGCCATGTCACCCGACGAATGGCAGGCGCTTTCACTCAGCCTGCGTGTCGCCACGCTCAGCGTGATCGTTTCATTGCCGTTTGCCCTTGGCCTGGCCTGGCTGCTTTCGCGGCGACGATTTCCCGGGCGCTTGCTGCTCGAAGCCCTGATGTTTCTTCCGCTGACTCTGCCGCCGGTGGTTACCGGCTATGCCCTGCTCGTCCTTTTCGGTCGCCACGGCTGGATCGGCGAATGGCTGGCCGAGATCGGCATCGTTTTTGCGTTTCGCTGGACCGGGGCGGTACTGGCTGCCGCGGTGATGGGCTTTCCACTGCTGGTGCTGTCGATTCGAGTTGCCTTCGACAATCTTGATCGACGCCTCGAGCGCGCCGCCGAAACGCTGGGCGCTTCGCCCTGGCGACGATTTGTCACCATTGTTCTGCCCTTGTCGATGCGCGGCATCATCGCCGGCAGCGTGCTCGCATTTGCGCGTGCGTTTGGCGAATTCGGCGCAACCATCACCTTCGTTTCGAGCATTCCGGGCGAAACCCGCACCTTGCCGATAGCTATCTACGAATTGATGAGTCTTTCCGGTGACGATGGCGGCGTGCAACGCCTGACCCTGGTCGCCCTGGCAGTCGCCTTCGCCGCGACCATTGGCGCAGCGATCCTCGGCGGCTCGTTGTGGGGACGGCGACGCGATGATTGAACTGTCGATCAAGCATTCGCTGGCGGATCTGGATATTGATGTCCATTTCGTCTCGGAGGCCCGCTGTCTCGCCCTGTTTGGCGATTCCGGCGCCGGCAAGACGACAATCCTCAATGCCATCGCCGGTCTGCTTGCGCCGCAGCGCGGTCGTATCGTTCTCGATGATCAGACCCTGTTCGATACCAACGCCTCCATCAATATGCCGGCGGCGTCCCGTGAGATCGGCTATGTGTTCCAGGATGGCCGCCTGTTTCCGCATTTGAGTGTGCGCGCCAACCTGCTCTACGGCGCGCAGGCGCGGCGGCGCACGACGACCCGCTTCGATCTTCTCGTCGAGCTGCTTGAACTTGGGCCTCTGCTCGATCGCCGCCCGCAAAATCTCTCGGGCGGCGAGCGCCAGCGCGTGGCGATCGGGCGGGCGCTGGCTTCGGAGCCACGCATCCTGTTGCTTGACGAACCGCTGACCGGCTTGCATCGCGAGGCCCGGGTCCAGGTGCTCGATCATCTGCGCGCACTCAAGCAGGAGTTGCGCATTGCCAGTCTGCTTGTATCGCATCAAGCCGATGAAGTGATCGCACTGGCTGACGAAGTCATTGGCCTGCGTGCAGGCGCGATGACGGCCCGATGGGACATCGCCGCCTTTTCTGCACAACGCGCCTGATCTGCTTTCCTGTCTGCTGTCGACGCGTTAGGCTATGCGATTGAAACGATCGTTTGAGGATGAATCATGTCTCTGCGCAATGTCCTGGCCCTCATGGTTGTCAGTTTCTTTTTGGCCTCCTGCGGGAGTGGCCCGGTCAAACGCGTCAGCCCGCCAACGGCCAGCATCCAGGAGCTATCCGTTCGCCCTGACGGCAGTTGGCATCTGCGAATTCGCGTGCAGAACTTCAGCAACGTCTCGATGACCTTCAGCGCCATCGATGCCAAGCTCGAAATCGCTGATAGCGAAGTCGGTTCGATCACGCTTCCACTCAAGCTCGATATCCCCGGCGAGAGTGCCGACGTTTTTGAAACCGACATGATTCCGCTATCCAGCACGCGACCGCAAGCCGGCGACTTCGCCTATCGGTTGCATGGGAAGATTTCCAGCAGCGAGCCAAAAGGCAATTTCAACTTCGAGCGCAAGAGTCGTCTGAGCCCGGCCCCCGGCCTCGTCGACACCTGGCGCTAACACCTACCAGACACTTCCAGGAACTGAAATGACTGACTACAAGGCACCCATCCAGGACATCCGTTTTGCCCTCAACGAGGTGCTCGGCGCCGAGGCCCTGTTCCAGCGCCTGCCCGGCTTCGAGTCGGCCACGCCCGACATTGTCGACGCGGTGATCGACGAAGCCGCACGATTTGCCGAGCAGGTGCTTGCCCCGCTGAACGCCAGCGCCGATCAGGAAGGCTGCACGCTGGACAAGGCCACGGCCAGCGTCCGCACACCGAAAGGCTTCAAGGAAGCCTATGCAACCTATGTCGAAGGTGGCTGGCCCGCGCTGACCACACCGACGGCATTTGGCGGCCAGGAATTGCCCGAGTCGATCGGCGTCATCGTCAAGGAGATGATCGACGCGGCGAACATGTCGTGGAGCAATTTTCCGATGCTTTCGCACGGTGCCAGCGAGGCGCTCAAGGTTCACGGTGAAAAGTGGCAGCAAGATGCCTTTTTGACCCCGATCACCGAGGGTCGCTGGACCGGCACGATGTGCCTGACCGAACCGCAATGCGGCACCGATCTGGGATTGCTGAAGACCAGGGCCGAACCGAATGCCGACGGCAGCTACCGGATCAGCGGCACCAAGATCTTCATCACCGCCGGCGAGCACGATCTGACCGACAACATCATCCATCTCGTGCTTGCGCGCCTGCCCGATGCGCCTCCTGGCGTGAAAGGCATCTCCTTGTTCATCGTGCCCAAGTTCAAAGTCGACAAGCAGGGCAAGGTCGGCGAGCGCAATTCGGCGACAGTCGGCTCGATCGAGCACAAGATGGGCATCCACGCCTCGGTTACCTGCGTGATGAATTTCGACGAAGCCGAAGGCTGGCTGATCGGCGGCCCGAACAAGGGCCTGGCGGCGATGTTCACGATGATGAATACCGCGCGCATGGCGGTCGGTGTGCAGGGCCTCGGCCAGATCGAGCGTGGCTACCAGGCCTCGCTAGAATACGCACGCAACCGGCTGCAGATGCGCGCCGCCACCGGGCCGAAATATCCGGACAAGCCGGCCGATCCGCTGATCGTCCATGCCGATGTGCGGCGCATGCTGCTGACCCAGAAATCGTTTGCCGAAGGCTGTCGCGTGCTCGCCTTGTATGCCTACATGCAGCACGATATCTCCACCCACGCCGTGGATGAGAATGAACGCAAACGTGGCGAGGAGCTGGTCTCGTTCCTGACTCCGATCGTCAAGGGCCTGCTCACCGAACTGGCCCAGGAATCGACCTACGATGCCGTGCAAATCTTTGGCGGTCACGGCTTCATCGTTGAAACCGGCGTCGAACAGTTTTCTCGCGATGCGCGCATCACCACCCTGTATGAAGGCACAACCCAGATCCAGGCCAATGATCTGCTCGGCCGCAAGATCCTGCATCTGCAAGGCGCCGGGCTCAAGCATTTCCTCGGCGAGATCTCGACCTTCTGCCAGGAAAATGCCAACAAGACCGGACTCGGCGAGTTCATTGCGCCACTGGCCATCGTGACCAAGGAGTGGAGCGATCTGACCCAGGAGATCGCCGTAAAGGCCAAGGCGAACCCCGAAGAAGTCGGAGCATCAGCGGTTGATTATCTGTTCTATTCCGGCTATGTCGCCCTCGCCTACTGCTGGGCGCGCAGCGTCGCCGCGCTTGACAGCTCGCCGCAACCCGACGCATTCAAGGAAGCCAAGCGGCATACCGCACGATTCTATTTCACCCGTATCCTGCCGCGAATCCACACCCATGGTGCTGCAATTCGCGCCGGTGCAGATACACTGATGGCCATGCCTGATTCACAATTTGGATAAACTCAGGGACACATGATGGATTCTGTAGCCAATATCCATATCCGCCTTGCCGAGGCCGATGATGACGAATTCATCCTCGACCTCGTGCCCCGATTCGTCGAAGGTTTCGACCTGCCGCCCTGGCGACGACCGCGTGAATGCGCCGAGCACATCAAACTGGATATCGGCCGACACCTGTTCGAGCAATCCGCAGGTACGCATGTTTTCGTTGCCGAAAATGATGACGGCGAGCGGGTCGGCTTTATCCATCTGCAAACCGTCAAGGACACCTTCAGCGATACCCAGAACTGTCATATCTCCGATCTCGCCGTCGACAAGAAGCATGACGGCGAAGGCATCGGCCGGGCTTTGCTTGCCTACGCTGAACGCTGGGCCCGCGAGCGCCGCTATCGCCACCTGCAGCTCGCCGTATTTCCGGGCAACAAGCGCGCCATCGAGATCTACGAGAAACTCGGCTTTGCTATCGAACTGGTACGCATGACCAAGCCGTTGCGTTGATTTCACCTTGTTTCCAGCGGGACCGGAATCAAGCCGAACTGCACATCGGCCGGTAACTTGGTCTATTCTTCCGCTCGCGCAACGCAGAATGCCGATGTTGGATTCGGCGCTGAACAGGAGTCAGGAATGCTGGCGGAAGTGCGAACAATTGGAACCATCCATGGCACCCGCGTCCTTTCGCTGGACGCAACGGGCCGCATCATGGACTGGATTTCCTGGCAGGATGCAACCTGCCTCTACGTACGTGGCGCAATTTCCTGGACGCTCGGCGACCCCTGCCTGACGATTCGCGGCGGCACCAATCGGCATAGCGGCGAGCAAAGCACGCTCGAACTGCATCCGATCATCGCCACTACTGGCCAGGCACGCGGCAATGCCATCGCTCCCGCACCGGCGTTGACCAATGTCGCCTTGTTCGCCCGTGATCGGATGATCTGTCTGTACTGCGGAATGCACTACTCGCGCGGCGAGCTGACCCGCGACCATGTGATTCCCATTTCCAAGGGTGGCCGCGACCACTGGCAGAACGTCGTCACCGCCTGCCTGCACTGCAACGTCAAGAAAGGCTCGCGTACGCCACAGCAAGCGCACATGCCGCTGCTCGCCGTGCCCTACAAGCCGAGTTGGGTCGAGCATCTGATTCTGTCGAATCGCAACATCCTCGCCGATCAAATGGAATTCCTCGTCAACCACCTGCCGAAGAAGCGTCGACCTCAGTAGGCTCGAACTCCGCTGATTGCCCCTGCGCGGGGAACTGCCTTTTGATCGCAACTTTTAAATAAAGTGAGCCTTCAGGGGCATACGAATTCGAGTGATTTCAGCTTGCGCTCGTCGCCCTTGCGCAGGCAAGAGGCGCTTCATTGCAGGCGAATGACTGGTTTCCCCCCTGTCTTTGCACCTTTAAAGCACGCTTCTTCGTCGCGCGGCATCCATGCCTTTTTTCACTCGCTTCCAGCGAGCGAGTTACTTTCTCTTGCGTGGCCAAGAGAAGAGTAACCAAAGAGAAGGCCACCCCGATGCAGCGGTCTGCGGGCTCCTGCCCTCCGACTTCGCGAAGCGGCTCCGGGGGTTGGCTGACAGTCCATCCATGGACTGGCAGCCAACTGGCTCGCATCCCTGCGAGCCACCCTCCGGGCCTTTCCTGCGCCACTCCGCCGCTACATAGGGGGCCCATTTACTGCGCATCCTGCGCAGCCAAGACGAAGCAGAATCCCGCGAGAACGTGCTTTGGCTTTGGCTTTGGCTTTGGCTTTGGCTTTGGCTTTGGCGCGCAGGATGCGCGCTCAACGGGGTCCCCTCGATCGCGGCGAGGCTGCGGAGGAATTGTCCGAAGGATGGCCCACAGGAAGTGGGCCAGTTCGACGCCAGTCCATGGATGGACTGTCGGCGAACCCCGGAGCGGCCTCGCGCACCTGGAGCACAGGGACTGTGCGTAAGGCGCGAGTGTGGGGTGGCCTTTCTCTTGGTTACTTCTCTTTGGCCACTCAGAGAGAAGTGACTCGCTCGCCCGGAGGCGAGTGAAAAAAGGCAGGGATGCCGCGCGACGAAGGAGCGTGCTTCACAAGAGCAAAGTCACTCGGCCCGTGCCTGACCAGCCATTCGGCTGTTGAAAACCGTAGGGGCGACGAGAGGTCGGGACGCGAGTGAAAACCCGGCATGGATGCCGTGCCGCGAAGCGGCATAAAGATCAACATGAATCCAGGAATTGGAGCCTTGCCTCTGCGCAACCGAAACTGTCCTGCGCTTGCCGAAACGTCGGCAAAACGAGCTTGTCCCTGCTGCACCAGCGAATCGATCACCAAGCTTTGCGAAACCGTCAATCAATGACGAAACTTGTGATCAGGCGACCGCTGCAGAGACAAGGTCAGTCGACACTTACTCCTTCTTCATCCAGCGCTGCTGGTAAAGATCATGGCGACGATCCTTGAGGTTCTGCACGGTGCCGTTGTTGCGCGCGCGGGCCAGGTCCTCAAGACGCAGGTCGGCAAACAGGACCATCTCGGTATTCGGCGTTGAATCGGCGGCCACGCCATCGCGCGCGAATGGGAAATCGCAGGGCGTGAGGATGCAGCTTTGTGCGTACTGGATGTCGAAGTTGTTGACGCCGGGCAGGTTGCCGACGTTGCCCGACATGACCACGTAACACTGGTTCTCGACCGCACGCGCCTGCGCGCAGTAGCGCACGCGCAGGTAGCTCTGACGTTCATCGGTACAGAAAGGTACGAACAGGATCAGCGCGCCCTGATCGACGAGGTGACGGGCGAGTTCCGGGAACTCCGAGTCGTAGCAGATCATCACCCCGATCGGGCCGCAGTCGGTCTGCACTGTCGACGCCTGGTGACCACCCTTGATGCCCCACCAGCTGCGCTCGTTCGGGGTCGGATGGATCTTTTCCTGCTGATGCACCGAGCCATCCCGCAGGCAGATATAGCAGATGTTGCGCATTGCACCCTGTGCATTTTCTGTCGGGTGCGAGCCGCCGATGATGTTGATGTTGTAGCGCACCGCCAAGCCGCTGAAGAGGTCCTTTACTTGCCCCGTGTATTCGGTGAGGCGACGCACGGCCTCGACTGAGGGCAATGGAGAGTTTTCGATCGAGAGGAGTTGCAGGGTCATCAACTCGGGGAAGACGACGAAGTCCGAGTCGTAAGAGGCCGCGATATCGACGAAGTATTCGACCTGCTGGGCGAACTTCTCGAAACTGTCGATACGTCGCTGCTGATACTGGATCGTGGCCACGCGCACGCGATCCGGAAATCCCATCGAGTTCAATGGCGTTGGCGTTTTCGGCTGGTCGTGGCGATCCGGATTGCGCCAGGCGAGATGCGCCGCATAACCCATCGATTCGCGATCATCGGGCACATAGCGTTCGAGAATGCCGAGCAATTCAAAACCATTGCGTAACTGGAAACTCATGGTCGGATCGCGATGACGACCTTCTCGCACGGCTTTTACGTAGGCTTCGACCGATCCTACGGCCTTGATGCGCTTTTCCAGACCCGGCAAACGGCCGCCAAAAACGATGCCGCGCAAACCGAGATCCCGGCACAATTTCTTGCGCGCGGCATACATGCGTCGGCCGATGCGCAAACCACGGAACGCTTCATCGACACAGACATCCATTCCGTACAACCAGTCGCCTTCCGGGTCATGGCGCGATGCGTAGCCGCTGCCAGTGATCTCGTTCCAGGTATGCGGCGCCATCGCGGTTTCTTCATCGATGCGAAACGTCGCGCAGAATCCGACGATATTGCCTTCATATTCGGCAACAAACTGTCCGGCCGGGAATCGTGCCTGCTGTCCGCGAAGCATATCCGCCGAATGACCGAGATTCTTGCCGTAAACCTTGGCCGTCAAAGCGGCAAGTTGCGGAATATCACTCAACTGGGCATTGCGCAGGATCAACTTGGCTTTCTTGTCGGTCGGCATCGGCTTCGGCTCCATCGTTCTGATTCACTAGTTTGACACCAAATATCAAGACATCTTGTCGCAGCCACGGATTTTCCCGTGCTGGTCTTGCTGTAGGCGCCAGCGCATAGTGCCTGCCGAAAAATCGGTTCATCGCGGTGCGAACGCAATGAAACAAGCCGTATCCACGGCATTTCCGGCACCAATCACTGCCCATCGGCAGGCCAATATCCCGGTCAGACTGGCTGTTATCGGGCAATTCCGACGGGCGTTCTACCGCATTGGGCCCTTTTTCGCCCGCGTCCGTTCAGAACACGTTCCTTGCCCCGCCCTCCCGGGTAGCCGAAAATAGGCATCTGTCCGCTTTCGTGGCACCTGATGATCGACTCCACCCGCTATCCGCGCCTTTCGCGCATCGACAACCCAGCGCAGTTGCGCGAATTTCCCGAGCACGAGCTTGGCGAAATCGCCGACGAGGTTCGCGATTACCTGATTCAATCTGTTGCCAGCTCGGGAGGGCATTTCGGTGCGGGCCTGGGCGTGGTCGAGTTGACCGTTGCCCTGCACTATCTGTTCGATACGCCGAATGATCGTCTGGTCTGGGATGTCGGCCACCAATGCTATCCACACAAAATCCTGACCGGTCGGCGTGACCGCATCACCACGGTCAAGAAGAAAGATGGCCTGGCGCCGTTCCCGCGTCGCGAAGAGAGCGAATACGACACGTTTGGCGTCGGCCACTCCTCAACCTCGATCAGCGCCGCACTCGGCATGGCCATTGCCGCCCAGCGCAGGGGCGATCCGCGCAAAGTCGTCGCCGTCATCGGTGATGGTGCGATGACCGCCGGTCTCGCCTACGAAGCGCTCAACCACGGTGGCGATGTCAAACCCGACATGCTCGTGATCCTCAATGACAACCAGATGTCGATCAGCGAGAACGTCGGCGCATTGACCCAGATGCTGGCACGCCTGATGTCGAGTCGCACGCTCAATCGGATTCGCGAGGGCGGCAAGAAGATGATGAAGCACGAGGGCATTGCCTGGCGCTTCGCCAAACGCTGGGAAGAACACGCCAAGGGCATGTTCATGCCGAGCACGCTGTTCGAAGAACTCGGCTTTCACTACACCGGCCCGATCGATGGCCACGACATTCCGCAACTCGTGCAGGCCTTGCGCACGTTGAAAGAGCTCGACGGGCCGCGGCTTCTGCACGTGATCACGACCAAGGGCAAGGGCTACGCGCCGGCCGAGCGCGAACAGATCAACTATCACGCGGTTGGCCCATTCGATCCGGAAAAGGGCTTGACCAAGAAGGCTGCCGCGAAGCCGACGTACACGGAAATCTTCAGTGACTGGCTATGCGCCCAGGCCGCCGCCGATCCGCTCCTGTATGCGATTACCCCGGCCATGCGCGAAGGCTCGGGACTGGTACGATTCTCGAAGGAGTACCCAGAGCGCTACTTCGATGTCGGCATTGCCGAGCAGCACGCCGTGACCCTGGCCGCCGGTATGGCCTGCGAGGGCACCAAACCGGTTGTCGCTATCTATTCGACATTCCTGCAGCGTGCCTATGACCAGCTGATCCACGACGTCGCCTTGCAGAATCTCGATGTGTTGTTCGCGATCGATCGTGGCGGACTGGTCGGGCCCGATGGCGCGACTCATTCCGGAAGCTTCGATCTCTCCTATCTGCGCTGCATTCCGAACATGGTTGTCATGGCTCCGGCCGATGAAAACGAGTGCCATCAGCTGTTGAGCACGGGCTTCGCACACAATGGGCCCGCCGCCGTTCGCTACCCCCGCGGCACTGGCACCGGCGTCGCTGTCGATGAAAACCTGTCGACCCTGCCAATTGGCAAAGCCGATCTGCGCCGTCATGGCCAGCGGATCGCCCTGCTTGCCTTCGGTGCGCTGGTCGCGCCAGCCGCGCGCGTTGCCGAAACCCTCGATGCAACCCTGGTCAACATGCGTTTCGTCAAACCGCTGGATCAGGCCCTGATTCTGGAATTGGCTGGCAACCACGATGCGTTCGTGACCCTCGAAGACAACGCGATTGCCGGTGGTGCCGGTGCCGGGATTGCCGAGTTGCTCGCCGCGCATGGAATCACCCTGCCCATCCTCCATCTCGGCCTCGCTGACAGCTATCTCGAACATGCCAGCCGTGAGGAATTGCTCGCCGAATCCGGCCTCGACGATGGCGGAATTGAAGCATCGATTCGCGCTCGCTTTGCCGAGTTGATTCCAATTGCTGCGATGCGCAGCGCGGGTTGAGTCAGACTCTCAATCCGAACGGGAATCTCACCCCTGATCGGGCTCTTGCAGAATTCGCCCACCGCTTGTGCGATCGTGACCGGAAACGTCTGACCACGTTTGTACTTTTTCCAACCCGTATTGTTGAAGAAGACTGCGGACCGCCTGACCTTGCTCGTAACCATGTTCGAGCAACAACCAGCCCTGATTGACGAGGTGGCGCGGCGCCGCATCGACGATGCTGCGGATGGCATCGAGACCATCGGCTCCCGAAGCCAGCGCCGAGGCCGGTTCATGGCGCAGATCGCCTTGCCCCAGATGGACATCATCGGCGGCAATATAGGGTGGATTGGAAACGATCAGGTCGAAGCGGCGTGAGCCCAGTGCCTCGCACCAATTGCCTTCGGCGAACTCGACATTGCTGATGCCGAGGCGTTCGGCATTGGCCCGCGCAACCGCCAGGGCCGAAGCGCTGGCGTCAGTCGCGAGGATGCGCGCACGCGGTCGCTCGCTGGCGATTGCAAGCGCAATCGCGCCCGAACCGGTGCCGAGATCGGCGACGCGGAATTCGCCATCAAGCGGAATGCGCTCAAGGGCGAGCTCGACCAGCAGTTCGGTTTCAGGGCGTGGTATCAGCACGTCCGGTGTCACCTCAAGATCAAGCGTCCAGAAACCGCGACGTCCGATCAGATAGGCGACTGGTTCGCCACGCAGGCGCGCTTCAAGCAGATCCTGAAACCGCTTCGCCTGCTCCGAATCAGGAACGAAATCTGCGTGCGTGAACAACCACGCGCGATCCCGCTGCAAGACATGGCCGAGCAGGATCTCGGCCTCGTGACGCCATTCGACGTCACCGGGCCGACTTGCCGCGGCCAGGATTTCGCTGATCGACGCCATCATTCGACCGCTGGCGGCACAGCTTCCGGCAGATCGATGTCCGCATTGGCCGGCTTGCGCCACGGCCGCCAGTAGCCTCCGCTCATCCACGCCGCAAAGCCGTTGCGAAACCAGCCGACCACGGCCCAGGCCAACCAGAGCGCCCAGAACAGCATGACCACGTTGTAGACCGAAAGCGGCAACGAAATCACGCTGGCGTCTGGCAGCGCGTCAATGCTGCGATCGGCAAACCACTGCAACTGGTTGGCATAGGAGCCATTGCCGCGCACGACCATGTCGGGCGAACCGAGCAGGCCATTGCGGATACTCTCGAACAGGCAGACCAGCGCAATCAGGCTCAGTACGACCAATCCGAGCTGGGCCAGATTGAATTTCCAGTTGGCCTCAGGTGCCGTGCGCGCACGCCAGTCGAGTGCGAACAGCCAGCCGACAACCACCAGCAAGGCCAGCCAGGAAAAGGTTGAAAATCCGAGCACAAGCAGCAGCCAGTGATGGAAGCGCAGCGGCCCCTTGCGCCAGCGCGAAAGCAACCAGGCAAGCAGGATGGCGACCAGCAATTCGCCCCAGAACAATACCGCCGGCCCGACGGGCGGCCCGAATGCGGCAAGCAACCAGCGGTCGTTCGGCAGCTTGATAGCCAGCGAGACATTCGCCGCGGGCAAGCCAAGCGAAACCTCGGGCGTCACGATGCGCGAGCTCATCTCGGCGTTTTCGCGGAAGCGCACATCGTATTTCTGCGCGCCGGGGTTGATCGGCAGGCTGAGTTTGCCGTCGAGCATTCGCGCACCAATGTTCACGCCATCGCGGGTCACCGTCAGCAGCTCGGCATCCTTCGGCAGGCTGATGACTTGTTCGCCACCCTGGCTGGCACGCATGTCGAATTTCAGCGCATGCGTCCGCGCGCGCAGCCCGAAATCGCTGCTCAGGTTCAACGAATCGATGGCTCGGGTCGCACCGTCGACGGCTGCAGGCTTGCTCACGCGCAATGTCAGCGTTTCACCGGGCAAGGGGTGGAACTCGAACTCATGATAGTCGCCGCTTGCACCGGCAGCACTCGATCCACTTTCGGGCACGCCGCTGAATTCGACATGCCAGGTCGGGCTGACGAGAATCTTCCAGACCTCGGCATGGCTGCCAAGATCGGGGGCGCTCAAGGCCAGGCTTTCAGTTTGCTCCAGGGTACTTTGCCAGGTTGCCTGCACCTCACCGTCGCCGAGTCCGATGGTGACCTTGCCATCGCGCACCTTGAGCCCGGGCGTCGACACATGCTCACCGGCAATGAGCGGCAGATTGACGGCAAATCCGCCATCGCGCGGCGCCAGGCGCTCGACCGTATTCTGCACGCGCCAATCGAGATCAAGACTCAATGAGCGATGGACGCGCACGTAAGGCGGAAAGCGCTGCGCCGTAATCGCCAACTCCTCGCCCTTGTCGGCACGCGCACGCACCAGGGTCAGGGTTTCGGTCAACAGGCGCTCATCAGCGAGTCCGCTGGCCTGCCAGGCGTCACCGGCAACGCGCACGCGCTCCGGAGTCATCGGAAATGCCAGAGCAATGCGATCGCCGCTGATCGCAAAGTTCAATACGACGCGATGCACGCCACGATCGATGGCGATCCAGGATTTTCCGGAATGGCTGAGCACGACCTCGTTGCTGCCAGCGTCGATCGTGATCGAACGCACCGACAGCGACTTGTCATCCGCAGGGATTGGCACCGCGACGCGAGCGAGCGCGTGAATTTCCAGTGCCACGCGCAGTTGATCGCCGCTGATGGATATCTCGGCATTGGCAAGATTGGCACATTGCGGCGCACATTGTGGCGCTTCAGTCAAACGCGCTTGCAACTGCTGCAGCAGGGCCTCCGACGGATAATCCTGAGCCTGGGCCAGCGGAATGCAGAGCAGCGAAACTCCAAGCATCAGCACACCGGCCACGGTATTGACCCGGCTTGCTCGCCAGCGCCAGGATGTGCCGCGCACGATGCGCCAGAGCAACCAGGCCAGTGCGCCGACCAGCAGCACTCGCAGCAATCGCACCATCCATGGCGAGGCAATCAGCATGTGCACCTGCTGATCCGCAAGCACGGGTCCGCTCCAGCTCAATCGATAGGTCGAACCCAGGCGCCAACCCGGCTCGCCGGCACCGGTCTGGACCACGGTGGATTGGCTGTATTTGCTGATTGACTCCTGCCTTTGCATGGCCGACAGGGAGGCAACCGTGGAATTCAGCTTTGCCGCCCGTGATTTCGAATACTCGCGACCCGCTGACGGAGCTGGCGGTGGCGGCGCAACCGGCATCGGCGCTTCCATCATCGGCGCGGCTTCCTGGGCCGCAAACCCATCAGCTTGCCCGTCGAATTCGGCGGTTTGCGCAAAATCGACCGCTACTCCCTGCGATTCGAGTTGCGGATACAAGGCCAGGCGCAATTGTCCGGCCGCGAATGGCAGCGCGAACATCAACAACACGACGACCGCGGCGATGCGCACGAGCGCGGTCGCGCTGGCCAGGCGTCCCTGCGGCAAGGCACGCAGGATCAGGCCGAGGGCAAACACGCAGAGCAGGGTCCACAGCGGCGAGCCGCCTTCCTGATAGCCGAGCAGCAAATACAACGCGGTCAACGCGCCACCCATCCAGCCGAACAATCGCGCGCCGAGCAGGATGATGATCGCGGCGAGAAACACATCGAGCAGGGTCCAGCGCGACATCCAGCTTCCACTGGCCTGATCGGTGCCGGGGGCTGCAATCAATCGATAGCCGAACGGCAAATGTACCGTCGTGGCGACCTGGTCGAAGGTCTGCTGCCAGCCGCTGACCGGCATCGAGTGCGCGGCCGAATCGACCCGCAGGCCTGCGCCAAGAGAAACCTGTGCAGTGCGCCACTCGACGCCGCTCAGTCCCGGCTTGTCGCCTTTGGTGATCAGCAAGGCGTCATTGCCGTCACGACTGTTCAAGACTTGCGCGCGCTGCAGTGAAAAGGGCGCAGCCAGATCGAAACGCCAGCCACTTTGCATCATCCCGCCAAGTCGATCCTTGGCAAACCAGCCATTGCCGGAGAAATCCAGCCAGATCTCGCGTTGCAGATTGAGCCGATTGGCGACTTCCTCATCGAGCCCGCGCGACCGTTGCTCAATGCTCAGGTGATCGCCGTCATTCATCGCGTAGGCCGGAAAACCAGCCCACTCATCCGGCACATCAGCCTGGCGCGGATCAACCTGGAGCACGCCACTGATGCTGGTCACACGCAGAGCCGGCACCGATTCGTAACTCCAGATCTCCTGCGCTGCCCACTTGCCGGGAACGCGTGCGGTCAGCTCGGTGACCGGTGCGGCAGCCCGCGCAGTCAGAGTGACCGTGTTGCTGCCAGGCTGCACCTGCACGTGCAGGATGCCCTCGTCATCGAGCCGTGCCGGCCAGGCATCGCTTTGCAGAGCGAGCGGCACAAAACCTTCAGGCAAGGCTGGCCCGAAGGTTTCTTCGCGAGCCTGGCCCGAGGCATCGATGCGGATACGGGTGGTCAGCTCGCCGGGGATGTCATCGCGAAACAGGCGAAATACATGCAGATCGACACGGTCGGCTTCAACGGCGATGGCCGCGCCGCGGCCCAGGGTGAGCTGGTTGCCACTGCGTTGCAGCGGAGCGACGAGCTTGCCATCGACCAGGAGGCTGACCAGGGCGATCGATGCCGGTACCTGCAAGCTTTGTGGGCGATCCGCCCAGCTCATCTGCGCGCGCAGTTCGTGATCACCGGCAGCCAGCCATACACTCGGTCCGGTCCTGTCGACCACGGCCGCCGGTCTGCCATCAACGGTCACCTGTTGCGGCCAATGCTGATGACTGCCTGGCAGCGGCACCCAGCCATCGACCTCGACATGCCAGCGCTGCTGGATCGCCGCGCCGTTGGCACCCGCGTCGATCTTCAAGTCACCCGGCCAACTGCACAGAAATTCGGCCGCTGACGCGCCCCGGCTGCCGGCAATCAAGGGACAATTACGAAACTCCTGATCCTTGAGCACCCAGCCACGCCAGGCATCAAGATTCGCCGGAACCGCCGGTGTCGCTGCCTCAACGACGGCGCTCGTGAACAAAGCCAACAACAAGATGATTGCCCGCATGATCCGCTCCCTGATGTTGTTTCGGTGATTCATGCAACGTGTGCACCCCCATCGCGGGGTCGATTGCGCAAAACTTGCACGACGAATCGGCGTCAGTGCGTCAGCAATTGCCAACCCTGGACCAGACAGGCCAGAACGAATCCAGTCAGAAAGAACAGATAGCTGTAGCGCAGGTAACGATACTTGTGATGCGACAGATAAACGCCGAGCGAGTAAAGATCGACAGCCCAGGTCTTGTACGGCGAGCCGTCAGGCATCAGCACCTTGTTGATCTCGACCAGATAGCGCTCGCGAGGCAGCTCGGCGAAGTGGCCGAAGAAGAGAATGTTGAAATCCGGCGGCAATTGATCGCCCTTGATCCGTATCGGGCGGTACTTTGGCAATACGGCGAGAATGGCCAGGAGCAAGGCGACCAGGGTGAAGCCGGCAAGAATCAGTACGGAAACGCGCAAAACGGGGTCGGCCAAGCGTCCCAACGACAAGGTCAGGACGATGGAGGTCACGGTGATGATGATATTGGCCTTGGTATCGGCCATCGCCGACAGCTGCACATGGTGCTGCTGCGCCGTACGCATGACATTGTCGGCCGTGCTGCGCTCTGGAATCTGCGCGTAAGTCAGTGGCGGTTTCGCTGCGTCACTCATTGGGCGGTTCCGGTTCTGGGGCTGCGCGCATCTTAACCCGGACGTTTCGGTGAGCGGTTAGCCGTGAGCGGTTAGCGAGGGAAGCGTAGCCCTGATCGCGACCGGCAATCCTTTGCGTCTTCGCAGGAGCGCATTCACGCTCCTGCGAAGTCTGCAAGACATCAGTCGCGCTGGCCGACCTCGAACTCGCCGACGAGCACGGTTTCCTGCCTATGCTTGAGACTCAGGATGACCGATTGTTCGTTTGCGTTTGGCGCGCCGAAGCCGGTGATCAGCGCCAGGCGCAGGGTCACGCTGCCAGAAACCAGTTGCTGGCGGTTGCCGAAATAATTCGCCTCAACCTTGTACTTGCCCGGCATCGCCGCTTTCAGCATGAATTCTTCGGGGCCATAGCCGGAGGTCAAATCAGCCGACATGCGCCCGCCCTGGCGGGTCAGGCGGTTGCCGTAATAGGCGCGCTCGCCGTTCGGATCGGAGACCCACAGATCCATGTCGGAGTTGTCGGCATCCCAGTTGAGGACGACGCGCAGATCGACCGGCAGATTGCGCAGCAGGCGCTCGTCGAATCGCTTTGTGTCGATCTCACCCGGATGGGTCGCAATCAAGGCGTTCATCTCGGTCAAGGCGATCAGGCCGACCTCGGCGAAGCGCCCATCCCATTCGCGCCTGGCGACTTCATACAGTGCATCGGCGGCGTTCTGATACTCACCGACTTCGGCATAGGCGAGGCCGAGATCGCGGAAAGACTGCGGCTCGAACGGAGCCAGATCGCGGACCTGCTCGAACAGCGGCACGGCAAGCGCGGGCATGCCCGCTTGCAGCAAGCGATAGCCGAGGATGCGCAGGATCGCGCGGTTCTGCAGATCCATCTCGGCGAGATTCGACAGCACGCGCAAGCCGAGCGCGGCCTGCTTGCGCTCGATCAGCACATCGGCGGCATCCAGATAATAGGCACTGCTGTTGATCCATTCGGCGCGCTGATCGAGATAGATCGCGTAGAGGTCGGCATCGGCGGCATCGTGCAGGCGCGCGAGGTACGGCGCATCCGGCGTCCACTTCCTCAGGCCAATGCGGATGGCGGGCGCCGACTCCGGTGAGCGGTTGTCGCTGCGCTTGTCCGACTTGGACCTGCTTTCACCGCGCATGGCGACCTCCGCCGCAGCCATTCGCATCGGCGCGATATCCGCTGCTGGTGCTGGTGCTGGTGCTGGCGCTGACGGTGCCGGCATCGGCGCCGGGCGGGATTCGAGCATCCTTTCCGATTCAAGCTCCGCCGCGTTCTCCTCCTTGGCCAGCACGTGCACTTCGCTGGTCTTCGGGAAATCACGCTTCCACCACTCGATCTTGTCCTGATACTGGGCGACGATCTGCGCAATATGGGCATTCAGCTGATCGCGCTTGCGACCGAGATTGGCTGCTTGCAACTCGTCATAGCGCGCGCGCAGCGACGGCGGAGGCACGATGTCGTGATTGACGTAATCGGTCACGTCATCGAGCACGATCAGCGAGGTTTCGCGAGTGACCAGTCCATAGCTAAGACCGAGGCGACGAATCTCGGCGCGATTGTTGTGGAAGTCACCATCAAGTCGCCCGATTTTGAGGCGCGCCCACAGACGCGCTGCGAGTGGCGCTTCGGCATTCGATCGCGCATCGGGCGCAGTCTTGCCAATCGGCAGCCGAAGGATACGGACGCTCCCGTCCGGATCGCGTAGCGGAAGTTCGAGTGTCTGCCCGGGTTCGCCGCGAATTTTTCCGGCCAGACGCAGACGACCGTTGGCCAGAGCCTGCTCGTCTACCTGCAGATCGACAACGCCACTGAAGTCGGTCACGGCGAATTGGGTGCGGGACTGCAGCAGGGAATCGATCGCCTTGTCGCGATCACCGAGCAGATCGATCAGGTTGCCAGTACCGGTCTTGCCAACATTGCGCGCCAACTGGCGCAGGCTCGCACGATTTGCCGATGCCGCAGCGAGCACCGGGTAGATGCGCAAACCTGGATGTCTGGCCGGCGTCGCGTCGATGCTGGAACCGTAGTTGCCCAGACCGTCACTGAAGAAAAGCACCTCGTTGATTCCGGCACCGATGTTCCAGCTTTCAAGATTCGAGGCGCCGTCATAAACCGTCGCCTGCAATGCACGTTTTAGCGCACTCCAGTCACCGTTGGCAATCGTGAACATCCGCGCCGGCTCGGCAACGTCGCGCAGGCCAATCAGACTGACCTTGCCGTTGCGCATGGCGTTGAAATAGGCATCGAGCAGAGCGAACTCGGCATCGTGATCTCGGAGCCGACCCGACATCGAACTGTCCCAGACGATGGCGACCCGGATCGGCAATTTGCGCGCGGACCGCTGAATCGTCAGCGGCGCGTCGACCTGCAGATAATTGTCGCCCCGCCATGGCAGTACGCTGACTGTCGCCACAGCCGAGTCCGCGCCGCCATCGGGAATCGCAATCTCGATCCAGCCGCGGGCCTTGAAAGCCTCGCGATGGATTTCGCCGCGATACCAGATCCCACTTGGGCGAAGGGTCAGCGCATTGTCGCCGGGCACTGCGGCACTCGGCGCGCCGGATGCGGAGGCAACCAGCACATCGAGCGAGAACCTCGGCAGGGTTTGCGCGTGGGCGAGAGCCAGTCGATAGCGATAATGGCCTTTCGAAATATCGAGACGTTCGCTGTAGTGCAGAACCACACGGCGCGTGCCGTGCGCCGGCAAGGGATAGACGCGCAAGCGAAAATTTTCGCCGCGGGTGGTTTCGAGCAGAGCCGGATCGACCCGGCGGCGGATGACCTCCTCGAAAACCTCCTTGCCCCTGGCCTTCTCGATCGGCACGGCTTCGCGCAGCTCGCCGTCGATATCGAGGGCGAAACCGTCGATCTCCTGACCGGCCAGCAGCGGAAACTGAAGCTCGCCTTCAAGCACGCGATCATTCGGATTGGCAAACAGCATTTCGACGCGCGTACGCGCCAGACCGCCAACAATCTCGGTGCGCAGATCCAGCGATTTCAGCTCGATCGGTTTGCCCGACTTGCCAATATCGAGGTTGATCGGCGCTGGCAGCGGCTGTGGATCAATCGCGATGGTCTGCGTCTGTGCCTGTGCGGCAAGCGACAAAAATAAGGAAAAAAGGAAAACCCGTAACGATATCGATGCATTCATGGGATTCGCGCCAATGAAGGAATGAGGCAACGCTGGACGTTGCAAGTGATTCCAACGCAAACGTGTCGATATCGGGGTGAATGCGAGTCGAAATCTCCGGCTTGAGGCAACGCTGATCAAGTGGCGCAATCGTCACGCCACCTGACCGCGTGCAGATCGTCAAGCAGCGGCTTCAGCCTGTTCGCTGGTGACAGCAACCGCATGGATCACGGCAGCAATGCGCGCCGCGCTCTGGATCGTCAATACCGGCACTTCATGCTTGCGCAAGGTCTTTTCGTGCGATTCAAGGCACAGGCCACAGCCGTTGATCGCCGAGACGGCCAGCGAAGCAAGTTCGAAATCCACCTTTTCGCAGCCGGGGTTGGCCATCACGTTCATGCGCAGACTGGCGCGCAGCTTGCCGTATTCCTCGTCACCGACCAGGTGATTGAAGCGGTAATAGATATTGTTCATGCCCATGATCGCGGCGGCGGCGCGGGCCGCGTTGGCTTCTGCTTCGCTCAGCGTATCGGCGAATTGCGCGGTGATCGCCGAAGTCAGCGGTGCATGCCGTGAGGCAATCGCACTGGCCATGGCGATGATTCCGATCTGCTTCGGATTCAGGCCGGGCGCACCGGATTCGCTGAGCACCGAATCGAGATTGAGGCGCAGATCCTTGGCGTAGTCGGGCAAGGTCGCCTTGATGTCATTGAGGTTCATGGTTTTCTCCTGCAAGTCGGCAGCCGGAAACGACCGGGCACTGCCGGATCAAGAATCGATGGTCGGAAAAAAAAGGGGGCAGCGAGTTCGGGGAGGAACCCGCTGCCCGGGACGACGTCGTGGGGAGGGGAGGTACGACGCCGTCCTGACAGTCGGGCAATGCGCAGCACTGGCTGCGATGCATTACCCTGGAGAGCGTCCACATGATCTGGGGATGACTTTCCCCGGCTCAAGGGCTGCGACATTCCGCCGCCGGCAAACTGCCGGGACACTCTCCGATGCCGGGTCAGGCAACCTTGAGCACGTCGTCGCCCTTCTTCCAGTTGCACGGGCAGAGCTCGTCGGTTTGCAGGGCATCAAGGACGCGCAGCACTTCCTGCGGATTGCGGCCGACGCTGCCGGCGGTCACGTAGGCAAACTGGATCACACCATTCGGGTCGACCAGGAAGGTCGCGCGCTTGGCCACGCCCTCTTCCTCGTCAAGGATGCCCAGCGCCGTGGTCAGGCGCTTGGCCGTATCGGCGAGCATCGGGAACGGCAGGTCCTTGAGGTCCCTGTGGTCTCTGCGCCAGGCCAGATGGACAAACTCGCTGTCCGTACTGGCGGCCAGCACCTGGGTGTCGCGATCGGCAAACTGGCTGTTCAGGTCGCCGAAACCCTTGATTTCGGTCGGGCAGACAAAGGTGAAGTCCTTGGGATAGAAGAACACCAGCAGCCACTTGCCTGCATACGTATTGTTGTCGATATTCATGAACGCCTTTTCGACACTTTCGATCGAAACGGTGGCTTTCAGATTGAATTCGGGAAACTTGTCTCCGACGGTCAGCATGGAAATCTCCTTGGGTTGGATGAGTAAACGATCGGCTTTTGCCAAACCACGACGACAATCATATCGATCTTGTTTCAATCAATCCAATTGATTGTTAGGATTGTATCGATAGCTTTGATCAATGATCAGGACGCCGCGATGAACCTGCGTGATTTGCAATATCTGGTCGCTCTCGCCGAGTACAAGCACTTCGGCCGAGCGGCCGAAGCAACGTTTGTCAGCCAGCCGACCTTGTCCACCCAGATCATGAAGCTGGAAGATGAGCTTGGCGTGACTTTGGTCGAGCGCACGCCGCGGAAGGTGTTGTTGACCGAAGTCGGGCGCGAAATCGTGCAACGTGCATGCGACGTCCTCAATGAGGTTGAACAGATCAGGGTGATTGCCCGGCGCACCCTGGATCCGGAATCAGGCGCGCTGCGACTCGGCATCTTTCCCACGCTGGGGCCGTACCTGTTGCCGCATGTCGTACCGGCGATCCGCGATCGCTATCCGCGCCTGGAGCTGCTTCTGGTCGAGGAGAAGACCGAAGTTATCCTCGGCCAGTTGCGCGAAGGGCGGCTCGATGCGGTGATTCTGGCGTTGCCGATCCACGATCAGCAATTACACATCGAAAAGCTGTTCGACGAGCCGTTCGTGCTGGCCGTACCCGAGAGCAACCCGTTGGCCAGGCAGAAATCGATCGTGCTTGATGACCTGACCAACCAGAACCTGCTCCTGCTCGAAGAAGGACATTGCCTGCGCGATCAGGCACTCGAGGTCTGTCAATTGGCCGGAGCTGGCGAGCGCAGCGGCTTCCGCGCCACCAGCCTTGAAACATTGCGCCAGATGGTCGCAGCGAATGTCGGCATCACCCTGCTGCCCACGTTGGCGGTAAAGCCACCGGTGCCTCAGGTTGACCATGTGCGTCTGATCGAATTTCGTGGGCGTCCGCCAAGTCGCCATATCGCCATGCTCTGGCGAAAAAGCTCGGCAATGCACCACTTTCTGCAGAGTTTTGCCACCCTCTTTCAACAATTGCCGGAATCATTGTTTGATCCTTACCGCCAACCGCAGCCTCCAGATTGACCAATGCGCATGGATCCGCCGGCGAACTGCATTGAGTATGTCTTCGGTATAGGCTAGCTTTATCTACCGGGCAACATTTCCCCTACCCATTCTGGAATCATCGTGAACACCAATGCGCCACCCATCGTCGTCTCGAGTCTTGACCTTGAGCGCATCGAAAAGCTCTTTGAGCTTCAGCAGCACCGCGATTCGGCGGGAGCGAAACTCCTGAGTGCCGAATTGGCCCGGGCGAACGTGCTCGATCCCAAGGAAATGCCTGACGATGTAATCACCATGAACTCGACAGCGAGCGTTGTTGACGAAAACAATGGCGAATCGCGTGAGCTCAGTCTGGTTTATCCACGCGATGCTGACAGCAGCGCCAACAAGATTTCGGTTTTTGCTCCGGTCGGCAGTGCCATGCTCGGTCTGCGCGTCGGCCAATCGATCGCCTGGAAGGTTCCGAATGGACGTGATTTGCGTTTGCGCATCACAGCCATTTCCTACCAACCTGAAGCCAGCGGTGAATTTCACCGCTGATTGAAAACCATGCGTCATCGCGCGCATGCAAACAAACACTTCTCAGTGAGAAACCGCGTACCAGCCCGACTTGTCAAGCCGGGCTGGTCACGGACGCCCGTGCCTGGCTCAGGCCGCCGAAGTCGCAGCTGAGCGAGTCGATGCAGCAACGCGATCGAGTGCGGCCCCGAAGTCCTGCAGCAGATCCGCTTCATCTTCGATGCCAACCGATACCCGCAACAATCCGTCAGCGATACCTGCACGATGACGCGCCTCGGCTGTCATCGCCGCATGGGTCATGCCGGCCGGGTGGCAGATCAGGCTCTCGACGCCGCCCAGCGACTCGGCGAGCGTGAATAACTTGAGACCCTCGACAAGAATTCGCGCCGCCGTCTCGCCACCTTTCAGTTCAAAACTGAGCATGGCGCCGAAACCCGCCTGCTGGCGTTTGGCCAGGGCGTGGCCAGGATGCGTGGCTAATCCGGGATAGTGCACCGCGCTTACGGACGGGTGCTGATCGAGCAGTGTCGCCAGCGCCCGCGCATTCGTCTCATGCACGGCAAGTCGCGCCTTCAGCGTGCGCAGGCCGCGCAAGGTCAGATAGCTGTCGAACGGGGCGCCGGAAATTCCCAGACAATTGCACCACCAGGCAATTTTTTCGCCAATCCCGGAATCACGCCAAAGCACGGCACCACCGACGACATCGGAATGGCCATTGATGTACTTGGTGGTTGAATGAACCACGATATCGGCGTTGAACTCGAAAGGGCGTTGCAGCACCGCAGAGAGAAACGTGTTGTCAACCACGGTCAAGGCACCCACGGCGTGTGCCGACTCGACCACATGGCGGATATCGGTGATCCGCAACAATGGATTCGATGGCGTTTCGATCCAGACCAGTTTCGGCCTTTCAGCCAGTGCAGCGGCTAGCGCCAGAGGATCGTGGAAATCAACAAAGGCCACGCGATACTGACCTCTGGCGGACTGCGCGTTGAACAAGCGCCAGGTGCCGCCATAGCAATCATGCGGCACGACGAGCAGGTCACCCGGATCAAGCAAGGCAGCAACGAGAGTGACCGCTGCCATTCCGGATGCCGTGACAACACACCCTGCTCCACCTTCCAGCTCGGTCAGTGCGCCGGCCAGAGTGTCACGAGTTGGGTTTCCGGATCGCGAATAATCATACTGACGCTTCTCGCCAAACCCGGCAAAACTGAAGTTGCTGGAGAGATAGAGTGGCGGAATCACCGCACCGAACGCGGGATCGCGATCAATGCCGGCGCGAACGGCCTGGGTGGCTGGGCAAGTGGTGCTCATGCGGCTATCTCCACGTCAAGACTGGATTGGATGATCGATGAAATCCGGGCTTCTTCCTTGATGAAGGCATCGTGCCCATAGGGAGAGGAAATCGTCGCCAATCCGGCATCACGGCCAATTCGACGAACCAGTTCGTTGGCCAACGACAGCGGCACCAGCAGATCCTCGGCAATCGCAACCACCGTGGTGGTCGCACGAATCGTCTCGGGTTCGCTCTGATGATGATCCAGCGAGCGTGAAAGACACAGAAAACTCGCCGCGCTGAAGCGCGAGACAAAACGATCGCCATGCGCAGCCAGCCATCCGAGCACGCCGATGGTCGGATCGCATTCACCGAAACGGTCTTCAAGCTCGGCCGGCGTTCGATAACCGAGTACGGCGAGCTGGCGGGCGCGGGCCAATGCGCAGCGGCGATCCTCGGGCGTACGTGCCGACTCGACTCCGGCGCGCTGCAAGGTGCGCAGAGCCAATGCCCACGGGCTGGCCCGATGCGCGGCTCCGATCACGATCAGGCGTCCGAGTCGATTGCCCAGCAGGCTGGCCAGATGCTGACCGACGCAACCACCATAGGAGGCGCCAATCACCGCATCGATCTGCGCAAGGCCAAGATGATTCAGCAACTGCAGGATCGCGTGGGCCTGATCGAGACTGTCGATTGGCACGAAATCTTCATCGTTGCGCGGCCCGCTCGAAGCATCCGAGCCACCGATCCAGTCGATCGATACAAGGCGCTGTCTGCGCGGATCGAGTGCTCGGCCCGGCCCGCATTGCGCCGACCACCAGTCTCCGATGTCGCGGTCGGCAGAAATACCGCCAAGAACGATTACCACAGGTGCCAGATGCGGCCCCCATGACTGCCAGGCCAGCGCAGCATTGCCGAGCTTCAGCCCGCAGGCGAGATTGAACTCGCGCAGGCGCAGGACCTCGCGTTGAGGAGAAGGACAATCGCCCTCGCTTTGTGCTTGATTGATCTGTGTAACTGCCATGACACCCTCTGCCGTTGCGTACAGGAAGAGGCGGCAGTCCGCGAATGCGGAACGCTGCTCATCTCCCGGGACAATCCCGCTGGAGTTGGCACCGTCAGCGCAGTCGCTGTGGTTGCCTCGGCATCAAAGGGCCAGTCCCTCCGCCGATCTCGATGAACGGGATGGACTGTAGCGGCATGAATACGAGACGTCAAGACGTTTAGACGTCTATTTATAATTCGACAAAGCCTTTCGCGCATTGCACAAAGCCTGACCGACAACTCCGCGGATCAATCAAGGACAATGACCGAATGCAAGGATGCAGCTCGCTGCCAGCGTGCGCGGCCATCGAGTGCTGCAATTTCAATGACCAGTGCTGCACCGACAATCTCGCCGCCAACCAGCTCGATCAGCCGCCGCAGCCAGGGTGCCGCCCGTCGCCAGCACATCATCGACCAGCAAGACGCACTCACCAGGCCTCAATGCATCTGTGTGCATTTCAAGGCGATCACTGCCGTATTCGAGCGCATAGTCAACACCAGTTGTTGCAGCCGGCAACTTGCCGGGCTTGCGCAACGGCACGAATCCACATTCCAGCGCGTACGCGGCCGCGGCGCCAAAAATGAAACCACGCGCTTCGATGCCACAAACTCGGGTGATTGCCTGATTGCGAAAAGGCGCGACCAGCTGCGTGATCGATTCGGCAAACGCGGCGGCATCGCCAAGCAGCGGTGTCAGATCCTTGAAGTCGATGCCCGGCCTGGGAAAGTCGGGCACCTCACGGACGAATCGGGACAGATTCATCGACTCTCCTGGCTGGCAGCGGCAACCTCGGCGCTCAGGTCGTGGCCGCTCCCGGAATATCAAAGAAACGCTCGTCGGCGGGGTCAACCTCGGCTCGCAAGCCCTGATCGACCGCTTCAACAACAGGCAGCGCTCGCTCGATATCGATATCGGCAACCATTACGTTGACCAGGCCACTTACCGGCAATTCACCGGCAGCACCGGTGAGATAGGCGCCGTTGACAAAGGCCAGGACACCCGCACTTTCGAGCGCGTTCTTGACCAAATTGGCGTCGATGATGGAATCTGCGCGATAAACAATTTTCATGTGTTTCAGTCTAATACATAAAATGCGCGCTATGATCGGTTCGAACTTGCCATAGCGATACGCGAAATCAGTCTGAAAATCAGGGGAAACACGCAGTCAGGAAGCCTGCGATTCAAGCAAAGGGATCAACGTTTGGATGATGCGCAGGACTTTCCCATTGACTAAAAACGGCTTCCTTGGTGACGCGTTCGTGGAGCGTATCCGCGGGTGCGTCATTGAGCTACTGATCGCACGCGGTCCGGGTCGAACCATCTGCATGAGTGAGGCAGCCCAAGCCCTCGCCACCCGAAGCGGCTATCACTGGCACGACCTCATGCGCCCGGTTCGCGTCGTATCCGCATCGTTGGTCGACGGCGGAGCCATCGAAGCCATCCAGCACGAAGAGGTTGTCGACATTCGCAGCGCCCGCGGCCCAATCCGTCTGCGTCTGCGCGCCTTGCCCGGACAACGCAGCGCGCAAGTGGGTTAAGAGCGGGGAGTGGGGAGTGGATAAAGCCTTTTCCGCAATCCCATTGAAGAACGCTGATAGCTGACCTGATTTTCCTGGCGAGCGCTACGATGCTCCTGCCCCACCTTTGATTTGCAGACACTCTGTTCCGCGTCAAACGGTCATTCCGCATCGCCAAGAGCATCGCCTCTGAAGGGGGCACCAACAAGTTTGCGGCGAATCCGCGTTTCCCATTTCCTACTCCCCACTCCCGGCTCCTCGCGGGTTAAACTTCCCGATTGACCAACGCCCGCCAGACAGCGGATCAATCGGCATGACAGAAGCGACCACTCCGACCAATTTCATCCGCCAGATCGTCATTGCCGACCAAGCCAGCGGCAAGCACGCCGGTGTGGTGAAAACACGGTTTCCGCCAGAGCCAAATGGTTATCTGCATCTCGGCCACGCCAAGAGCATTTGCCTCAATTTCGGCATCGCACGTGATTTCTCGGGCACCTGCAATCTGCGTTTCGATGACACCAATCCTTCGCGGGAGGACATCGAGTTCGTCGAGGCGATTCGCGACGATGTGCAGTGGCTGGGCTTCGAGTGGGCCGAGCAACGCCACGCATCGGATTACTTCGAGGTTTTCTATCGCTGCGGACTGAAGTTGATCGAGGATGGCAAGGCCTTTGTCTGCGACCTCAGCGCCGAGGACGTTCGCACTTATCGTGGCACCTTGACCGAGCCGGGACGAAATTCACCATTTCGCGAGCGCAGCGTCGAAGAAAATCTCGACCTCTTCAAGCGCATGCGTGCCGGCGAATTCGCCGATGGTGCACGGACCTTGCGGGCAAAAATTGACATGGCCTCGGGCAACATCAACATGCGTGATCCGGCGATTTTCCGCATCCGCAAGTTGTCTCATCAGAATACCGGTGACGCCTGGCCGATCTACCCGATGTACGACTACGCACACTGCATCTCGGATTCCATCGAGGGCATCACCCACTCCTTGTGTACCCTGGAGTTCGAGGATCACCGTCCGCTCTACGACTGGTGCCTCGACCAGATCGATTTGCTGGCCAATCCGCAGCTGGCCGAATCCATCGTCGCCGCTGGTTTGAGCTATGCGCCACGTCGTCCGCAGCAGATCGAATTTGCCCGTGGCAACCTTGACTTTACGGTGATGAGCAAACGCAAGCTCCTGGCCCTGGTCCAGGACGGCCTGGTTGATGGCTGGGACGATCCGCGCATGCCGACCCTTATCGGTGCGCGTCGACGCGGCTTCCCGGCTGCTGCAATCCGCACGTTCTGGGAGCGCGCTGGCATCAGCAAGCAGAACTCGGTCATCGAGTACGGCGTGCTCGAGGGCTGTGTGCGCGAAGTGCTCGATGGTACTGCCGCACGACGCATGGGCGTGATCAATCCGCTCAAACTCGTGCTGACCAATCTGGCCGATGATCACAGCGAAATTCTGGACTTCCCGAATCACCCGAAAAACGACGACTTCGGTCGTCGCAACGTCAGCTTTTCGCGCGAACTCTGGATCGAGCGCGACGACTTCCTCGAAGAGCCGGTCAAGGGCTTCCATCGTCTCGTTCCCGGCGGCGAAGTGCGCTTGCGCGGTGCCGGCATCATCCGTTGCGAGGAGCTGATCAAGGATGCCGATGGAGAAGTCATCGAATTGCGCTGCACGCTTGATCCGGACACGCGCCCTGGTGGCGACACCGCCAACCGCAAGATCAAGGGCACGATCCACTGGGTCGACGCACGCACGGCGGTCGCCGCTGAAGTCCGACTCTACGATCGTCTGTTCGATGTCGCCGATCCGGACGACGACAGCGATGGCAAAACCTATCGTGACCATCTGAATCCGCAATCGCGCCGCGCCGTAGAGGCCTGGCTCGAACGCGGGCTTGAAGACGCCGCCACAGAGTCGGTCTGGCAGTTCGAGCGGCTCGGTTATTTTGTTGCCGATCGTCATGATCACAGCGCTGCGCAGCCGGTTTTCAACCGTGTCGTCACCTTGCGCGACACCTGGGCCAGGGCGGTCAAATGATCGCGCACGAGCGGATCGAGTTGAGCCTGCCCGAATGGATCGGCAGGGAAGTCGATTTCGAGCGCTGCTACACCGATGACGACGCGCGCATGCAAGTGGCGATCGGTCTGGCCCGGCGCAACGTCGAACTCGACAGCGGCGGCCCGTTTGGTGCGGCGATCTTTCGCGCTGATGGCACATTGATCGCCGCAGGCGTCAATCGCGTCGTGCCGCAGCAGTGCTCGGTGGCCCATGCGGAAATGATGGCCTTCATGAGCGCTCAGAAGCGCCTGCAACGTTTTCGCCTGAACGAGGACGGCGAGCGCTACATTCTCGCCACCAGCGCCCAACCTTGCTCGATGTGCTACGGCGCGAGCATCTGGGCTGGTATCGACGAGCTGATCATCGGCGCACGCTCCGAGGATGTCATGGCTTTGAGCGAATTCGATGAAGGCCCGCTGCCAGCCGATTGGGTCGGTGAACTGGAAAAGCGCGGCATCCGCGTGCGCCGGGATATACAACGCGAAGCAGCGTGCGCGGTTTTCGAGCTCTACCGTCATCAGTCCGGCACACGCTATTGAAGCCCCTGGTCTCTCCGCCATCGCGGACTGAGCAGCCATGACCGCATCCGGCCGCAGCTTTCTGGCCTATTGCCGCCCGGGCTTCGAAGGGGAGTGCGCGCAGGAACTGGCTGCGGCCGACGCCGAACTCGCCAGCGGCGGTTTCGCGCGCAGTCAACGCAATAGCGGTCATGTCGAGTTTGTTCTGCCGGATGCACAAGCGGCGACGCGATTCGCCAGGTCTGTCTCATGGCGCGACCTGGTTTTTGCCCGTCAGCTGCTGCGCGTCATCGCGAAGGTCGAAGGCTTGCCGCGCGAGGACAGGCTCGCATCCTTGCTGCCACCCATTCAGAGCAGCGCACGGCGCTACAAGGATGCCTGGATCGAGTCGCCGGACAGCGATGCGGCGCGTGAACTGGCAGGCCTGTGCCGCTCACTCAACAACGCGCTGATTGCGCGCATGAAGCGCGAGCAGATGATCGATCCGACGTCTGCGTTTCGTTTGCATATCTGCCTGACCGATGCGCAGACCGCTTTCGTCGCCGAAGCTGAAATTGCCGAGTCTTCGCCCTGGCCGGGCGGTATTCCGCGCCTGCGATTCCCTTCCGCTGCGCCGAGCCGATCGACGCTCAAACTCGAAGAAGCCTTGCTCACTCTGCTCGATGCCGATGAGCGCGAACGTTGGCTCAAGCCGGGCATGACCGGAGTCGATCTCGGCGCGGCACCTGGCGGCTGGACCTGGCAACTCGCGCGCCGTTCGATCAGCGTCACCGCGGTCGACAATGGGCCGATGGACCAGGGCCTTCTCGATTCCGGCCTGGTCACCCATCTGCGCGCCGACGGTTTTCGCTACCAGCCACAGAATCCGGTCGACTGGATGGTC
Organism: Dokdonella sp.; assembly: GCF_035703485.1. Taxonomy (GTDB): domain Bacteria; phylum Pseudomonadota; class Gammaproteobacteria; order Xanthomonadales; family Rhodanobacteraceae; genus Dokdonella. The sequence continues at coordinate 53,065 of NZ_DASSYD010000033.1, forward strand.
TGCGACATGGTCGAACAACCGATCAAGGTCGCCGCACGCATGGCCGAATGGCTGGCCAACGGCTGGTGTCGGCACACCATTTTCAACCTCAAGTTGCCGATGAAGAAACGCTTCGATGAAGTTGTGCTTTGCCGTCGCCTTGTCGAAGAACGAGTCGATGCGGTCGGAAAGCGCATGCAGTGGCGAGCCCGGCAGCTTTACCATGATCGAGAGGAAATCACGGTCTTTGCCCGAATCCGCTGACGGCCGGAAACCGGATTACCCGATCGCCGAAACGGGAACCGTGCAACACAAGTGTCAAATCGTATCGCTACTATTCCAGAGTCGTTTCAATTGCCAATGGGGATCCTCATGTTCCGAATGACAAAGACCCTGATCGCGTGCGTTCTTTTCGCCGCGACAGCGAGCAGTGCCAGTGCCCAGATAGTCATCAGCCAGGTTTATGGTGGCGGTGGCAACAGTGGCTCAACCTACACCCACGATTTCATCGAGCTGTTCAATGCCGGCAGCTCTCCTCAAGACCTCACCGGCTGGACCGTTCAGTACGCATCATCGTCCGGCACAAGCTGGACCGCTACAGCGCTGACCGCCGTAGTCCTGCAACCGGGTCAGTATTACCTGATACAGGAAAACAACGGCTCCGGTGGAACTACGCCACTGCCGACCCCGGATGCAACCGGAACAATTTCAATGAGTGGGAGCAATGGCAAGGTCCTGCTTGCAAAGAGCACCACTGAGCCGGATGGAACGGCATGCCCGAGTGGAGCGGATATTGCTGATCTGGTTGGTTATGGCAGCGCCAACTGTCCGACGCCGGCGGGCGCCCTTTCCGGTGTCAACGCCGCCATCCGCAAGATGGGCGGCTGTACGAACACCGGCAACAACAGCGCTGACTTCGACGTCGCGCCCGCAGCACCGCGAAATACCGCAACGGCAACGGCACAATGCGCCGGCGGCGGCATTCCATCAATCAGCGTCGCCGACATCTCGCTGGACGAAGGAAATACCGCGACCACCCCATTTGAATTTACCGTGAGCTTGAGTGAAGCCGCTCCGGTTGGCGGCGTCTCGTTCAGCTACGCAACGGCTGATGGTACGGCAATCGCCGGAACCGACTACGATGCCGACAGCGGCAGCGGCTCGATTGCGGAAAGCGAAACCACGACCACCATCACTATCAATGTCATTGGCAATACGACGCCGCAGTCCGACCGCAGTTTCAGCTTGAACCTGACCGGAATCACCGGTGCCTTGCCAACCTCGCTCAGCGCCACCGCGACGATTGAGGATGACGATATCGGCACTTATGCCATCCACGACATCCAGGGTGCCGGAAACAGTTCGCCGCTCGAGGGCCAGCGCGTCAACACACAAGGCAATATCGTCACGGCGATCGGACCGGCGGGCTTCTTCATGCAGGCAGCGGACGCCGACGCCGACGCTTCGGTGATGACTTCGGAAGGTATCTACGTCTATACCTTCTCGGCACCTGCCGTCGCGGTCGGCGACAAAGTCGACCTCACCGCCAACGTAGTCGAATATTTCGGCTTGACCGAGCTCAATGGGGTCAGCAATCTGGTCATCGTCAGTCCCGGCAACAGCCTGCCGACTGCCGTTGTGTTCGATGCCAACACGCCATCGCAGGACCTGCTCACCCTGAGCTGCGGCACGACCAATTTCGAGTGCTTCGAAGGCATGCTGGTGCAGATCGACAACGGCATCGTCGCCCGCGCCAATCCGTCGTTCAACTCGGATCCCTACGCACAGATCTTTGTCTCGGCGTCCGGTACACGCTCGCTGCGCACGCCTGGCCTGCTGTATCCGCTGGTGCCGGGTGTCGACAACCCGAACGCCGACCTGTTCAACGGCAACCCGCACATCTTCGAAATCGACACCGATGCGCTGGGAACGGTGCCGGCCAATACCGCGATCACCGGTGGCAGCCGCTTCAGTGCGACCGGCGTGGTCGCCTACAACTTCGGCGACTATGAAGTGTGGCCGACCAGCTTCACGGTGACCGAGGCCAACCCGATTCCTCGCCCGGTCAAAGCCGGTCAGCTTGGCGCCGAATTGCGCATCGGCAGCTTCAACATGCTGCGTTTCTGCGACACCCTGGCCAACACCACATTCACCTGCGGCAATGGTGGCGAACCGGATGCTGGTGAACTCGCATTGAAGGTATCGCGCTTGTCCGACTATGTCGGCAACGTGCTCGAACTGCCCGACGTGCTCGGCGTCGTCGAGGTAGAGAACATTGCCGTGTTGCAGATGCTCGCCGATCAGATCAGCACCGATTTCAGTGTTACCTACACCGCTTATCTCGAAGAAGGCAATGACGGCGGTGGCATCGATGTCGGCTACCTGGTTCGTGGCGACCGGGTCAGCAATGTCGCCATCACCCAGCTCGACAAGGATGAAATGTGGACGGATCCACGCGATGGCCAGCCGCACAACCTGCACGATCGACCCGCGCTCAAACTTGAGGCAACGTTCGACGGTCAGGCTTTTGCCACGATCGTTATTCACCCGAAGTCGCGCAGCTGCGTCGATGCGCCGAGCGGGTCCAATTGCACCCAGGCCGATGTTGACCGCAATCGCCTCAAGCGCTTCACCCAAGGCAAGTCGATCGCGATGCGCGTGCAGGAAGAACAGAACGCGCAACCCGGTCGTCCGTTGCTGGTCATCGGCGATTTCAACGACTACCAGTTCAGCGATGGCCTGGTTCATCTCACCGGTCTGATCGAGGGCCGTTATGACGATACGAAAAATGTGCTGCATCTGGATGGCCCGAACATCGTCGATCCACCGCTTTGGGATGCCGTGAATTCATTGCCGGCCAACGAGCAGTACTCGTTCCTGTACACCGAGCAGTTCGGTGAAATTCTTGGCTACACCTCACCCAGCTCGTTCGACAAGGGTCGTGATGTACCCATCATGCAGGTGCTCGATCACGCCCTGCTCAACGATGCCGCACGTGCCTGGTTCGTCGATTTCGAATATGGTCGCGCCGACCTTGATGCGGCTGATGCCGACGCGAATGCCAGTACCACCGCAGTCGGTGTTTCCGACCACGATGGTCTGGTCGTGCGCCTGGCGACCGATCGCATCTTCGCCGACAGCTTTGGGGGCGATCCGTAAGCGCTCCACGGTGAGCAAGGATCGTATCCTCACTTCGGCCAACCCGGGCCTGCCCGGGTTGGCCTCCGCGCCACGTGCGGTGGGATAATCGGGGCCGGATTCCGCAATGTAGGCTGCAATGGCTCCTGGTCGATCCATGCTGGCGTTGGCGCGTACGCTCGACCCGGGCAGTTTCGCCGCGATCATGGCAACCGGAATCGTCTCGGTCGATGCCAGCCAACACGGCATGCCATGGCTGGCGCAAGCGCTGTTCGCGCTCAATCTGGTCATGTTTGCAAGCTTGTGCGCAATCAGCGCACTCCGCTTCGTGCGCTTTCGCGACGCGCTGATCGCAGACTTTGTCGACCCGGGATCCGCAGCCGGATTTCTGACTTTCGTCGCAGGTACCTGTGTGCTTGCCGTGCAATGCCTGATCGTGGTGCATGTGCCGGTTGCCGCACTAGTTCTCGGTGTGGTCGGCGCCATTGCCTGGGTTGTGCTCGTTTACGCGTTCTTTGCCACGATGATCGCGCGCAGGGTCAAGCACGGTCTGGCGCGCAGCATCCATGGTGGCTGGCTGGTGGTAATCGTGGCAACCCAATCCGTGGCGGTCCTGGCCTTTCTGCTGTCCGCGGACAACAGTGAACTATCGTCCGAGACACAACGCGTGCTGCTTTTCAGCGGCCTGTGCCTGCATCTGATCGGTGCTGCGTTATACCTGTTGATCATCACCCTGGTGTTCTATCGCATGGTCTTCCTGCCGATGCGCGCGCGCGATTTCAGACCGACCTACTGGATCAACATGGGCGCACTTGCGATCAGCACGCTCGCCGGCAGCTTGTTCATCCTGCATGTTCCATCGTCGGGGCCACTCGCAGATCTGGTCCCGTTCGTGAAGGGTTTCACCCTGTTCTTCTGGGCCACGGCAAGCTGGTGGATCCCGCTATTGCTGTTGCTCGAACTGTGGCGTCATGCGTGGAAGCGCATCCCGCTGCGCTATGAAGTCGACGATTGGGACATCGTCTTCCCGATCGCCATGTACACGGTCGGCACCTTCGAACTCGCGCATGCGCTGCAACTGGATTTCCTGCTGGCGATCCCCACTGTCGGCGTCTATGTCAGCTTGCTGGTCTGGGCGATCGTCGCATTGGCCTGGCTCGTGCGAAGCTCGCCTCGCCCTGATCAGTCGATCGCTCCTTCCCGGCGTTGACGGGTTTCAAGGAAAAGCTTCAATTGTTCGAAGCTTCGTAAAGCTGTTTGCGTGGCGCACCGGTTATCGCTGCCGCCATGCGCGCCGCGCGCGCGGGAGCCAGCTCTTCACAGAGCAAGGCAAATACACGACGACCTTCGGCCAGCGTCGCGTCCGCCTCCTCGCCACTGGCACCGGCAATCAGCACGACGAATTCGCCACGTTGCTGGTTGGCGTCGCTGGCGACCCGAGCGACCAACTGCTCCAGACTTCCTGACAGCACCGTCTCGAACACCTTGGTCAATTCGCGCGCCACGACGGCATGACGCTGGCCACCGAAAACCGCAACCATGTCCTGCAGGGAAGCAAGTATCCGGTGGCTGGACTCGTAAAGAATCAGCGTCCGCGACTCGGCGACCAGTTGCTGCAAGCGCTCCCGCCGTGCCGATGACTTGGCCGCAAGAAAGCCCTCGAAGACGAAACGGTCGCTGGGCAAACCGGCAACCGACAACGCAGCGATTGCCGCGCAAGCTCCCGGCACGGGTGAAACCACGAGGCCGGCTTCGCGCGCAGCGCGAACGAGGCGAAATCCCGGGTCGCTGATCAGCGGCGTTCCGGCATCTGAAATCAGGGCGACATCACCACCCTGCAGCATGCCCTCGACAAGTCGCTCGACCTGCTCGCGTTCATTGTGCTCATGCAGGGCTACAGCCTGCGCACGACTGCCGATGCGGGCCAGCAACGGCGCACTGTGCCGGGTGTCTTCAGCGGCAATCAGCTTGACCGCGCAGAGAACCTCCTCGGCCCGCCTGGACAGATCATCCAGATTGCCGATCGGAGTGGCGACCACCCAGAGTCGCCCCGGCTGCTCATTCATCTTGGCACCTGCGCGAGGAAAGCGTTGAGGATAGCCGAGCCTATACTCAGGAAGTATCACCGCATTAGGCAACTCGTGAAGACGTTGCCAAGCACGGGCAACCTGAAAACCGAGTTGGCTGACACGTTGGGGATTCGATCATGGGACGAAATACAAGCATTTCGCTCGGCAATCACTTTACCGATTTTGTTGATGACCGCGTGAAAGCGGGCTGCTACGTTTCGGCAAGCGAAGCCGTAACGACCGGAATGCGCTTGCTGGAGCAGGAAGAAGCCAACCTCGTCGTTCGAAATGGCTCGATAACTGGAATGGGTACCGGCTTGCTGTTGAGCTACGATGGCCGGGCGGAAAACATCAAGGCCCTACGGAATGGGCACGCTGGAATGCGTGCGCGTTTGGGTGCGGCTGTCGTCGATTCAACGGGCACTTCAAATGGACAGGTCGGAATTGAGGGAGCTCTGATCACAGGTTGTGTTGCGTCCCACAATGGACAATATGGAATTGCAACGGGGGCAGTGCTTCGCTACTCAAAGACTCGGTTGCCCGCGACAATGACGGCTATGGAGTCTATCTAGGTCCGGGAACCAGCGTTATTGGTGCGGTGATTACTGGCAACAACGTCGGAATATTTTCTCTAGGCGAATCGCAAATTGTCGATTCAATATTCAGGGGCAACACGTTGGTTGCAATTCAAAACGTCCAAGCAACACTGGGCGTTGCGCGTTCGACATTCGTGGGCAACAACGGAGGCGACCAACAGTGGGGAGGAACTGTAATCGAATTGGCGCCGAATATCTGCGGAAATTCGACGACGTGCCCTTGAGACAGCGATGGAGACAGGACAATCGATAGGGTCAGACAATCGATAGCAATCGACGGAGAATCGACGGGCTTAGCCTCGATTGGTCTGCACAGCCACGTTATCTATCGCATGGATTTCTTGGCGACGACGCGTAGCATGTGTTCCAAGCGTAGTTCTGACTATCGGCGAATGGACAGTTTATGAGTGATCGCCACTGCACACCAAAACTTTGTTGGCTGCGCTATATCAGCCGATCAAACGAGTCTGCTCCATCGATCACTTACGCAGGAAAACCCTACAATTCTGCTGCTCCTCGTCACGTGACGAAGGGCATCGCGGCTGAAGCCGCTTCCTACATCGAATCCTGGCATCGCTGATGCTGTCATCGCCCAAGCTGTCGTAGGAGGCCTTCAGGCCCGATGCTCTTCGTTACCTGACCGCTTTCAACAGCCGAACGGCTGATCAAGGTATCGCGACCAACGGAAGTCCCTTTTCGGGGCGGCTGAAGCCGCTTCCCACAGAAGCGGTAACGCGGAATTCGCCAACGAATCCCGCGCCGTGTTTCGACCGCTCTTTGTAGGAGAGCCATTCATGCCCGATGCTCTTGCCGCACGTAACGAAGAGCATCGCGGCTGAAGCTGCTTTCTACAGGAGAGCCATTGGCATCGTTCGCTTCTCTGGATAGCGAGTGGGCACCGACGAGATGCGATCGAGAGACAGGCGCAGTCATCGCTGATGCGTCCTCGGCATTCAAACCCCAATCAGGCTTTCCGCTGGAATACCCAGGTTTCGATGCAAGTTGCGAATCATCGTAATGGTGAGGCCGCGCTTGCCGTTCAAAACCTCGTAGACCCGATGTGGCTTGCCAATAGAGGGCACCAAGTC
>NZ_DASSYD010000029.1:0-14512 GCF_035703485.1 Dokdonella sp.
GTATTCGTCGTTCTGGCACTGATTTGTGTTGATGCCGGCCGTCTAGGTGAAGCCCAGTCCATCGGTGTTTTCGCCGCCGCAACACTGGGTTTCATTCCGTTCAACTTTCCGCGCGCCCGTGTGTTCATGGGCGATGTCGGCAGTGGTGTGATCGGATTGCTCGTCGTCATCGCGATCGGCTGGCAGATCGCCGCGGTTCCGGCGTTGTGGGTCGCCGGATTGATTGCCTGTTCCGCCTTTGTTGTCGACAGTACTGCGACCTTGTTGTCACGCATGTTCAGCGGCCGCCGTTGGTATAATGCGCACCGTGAGCATCTTTATCAGTGGCTGGTCCGTTGCGGATTCAGTCATGCAAAGGTCACCGGATTCTATATGCTCTGGAACCTGTTGATCGTCGTACCTGCGCTGCTCTGTCTGCGAGATTCCGTTGCAGCAGGTAGCCAGAACGCAATTGAGGCGGGGTCGATTCTGGCCGGTGTCTATGCGCTGGCGTTGTTGACCTGGGTCGCTGGCAAGCGCTATTGCCTTGGCTCATCGATGGCCGCCTTGCGAAAGAGGGTTCCATGATCAAGAGGATCATCGCCAAGATTCATCCACGCCTGGCCGTGGTTGTCCATGACCTGAGCATGGTCTGGCTGGCATGGACTGCGATCACCTCGTTTCGCTGGTCGTTCGAGATGGAGCGCCCCGAGCTCGGCCTGTTTGGGCCCGAGGTTTTCCTCGTGCTCGCTGCACAAGGCTTGATCTTCTGGATCACCGGTCTCTACAAGGGTCTGTGGCGATTCGCCAGCTTGCCTGATTTGTGGAATATCCTGCGCGCGGCGACGCTTGGTGCATTGGCCATTTCCATCACCCTGTTTCTCTACAACCGACTGGAAACGGTGCCACGAACGGTATTGCTGGTTTATCCGCTGGCGCTTGCCGTCCTGCTCGGCTTGCCACGTCTGGCTTATCGCTACTGGAAGGACAATCGTCTCGATATTCTTTCGCGTTCGCCGGGCGTGCGCGTGCTCGTGCTTGGCGCGGGGCGCGCAGGTGACACTCTGGTGCGTGGCCTGGTTCGGGAAAATCGCTACCTGGTCGTCGGCATGCTTGACGACAACCCGAAGCTTCGCGGCGCGCGCGTACACGGTGTGCCGGTGCTCGGAACCCTTGAACAACTGGCCGAGTTGGCACGTGAGACCGCAGCACAAATGGTGCTGATCGCGATGCCATCGGCAAGTAACCCGCAAATGCAGCGAGTCGTCAGATTTTGCGAGGAGACCGGGCTTCCGTTTCGGACCATGCCGAGATTGGCTGATGTCGTGGCTGGTCGATCAAGCTTTGGCGAATTGAAAGAGGTCGCCATCGAAGACTTGCTTGGTCGCGAGCAGGTTCAGCTGGATTGGACGTCGATCCGTACCGGCATCTCAGGCAAGCGCGTGTTGATCACCGGCGGCGGCGGCTCGATTGGCTCGGAACTGTGTCGCCAGGTTGCCCGACTCGGTGCCGAGTCACTGACGATTCTCGAGCTTTCCGAGTTCAATCTGTACCGGATCGAGCAGGAGTTGCGGCGCGAGTTTCCGGATCTGCTGCTGGATTCAAGGATCGGTGATTGTGGCGATCCTGCAAGTTGCGACAAAGCCTTTGTCCAGGCCAGGCCCGAGGTGGTCTTCCACGCCGCGGCCTACAAGCATGTGCCCTTGTTGCAGGATCAGGTGCGCGAGGCGTTTCGCAACAATGTGCTCGGCACGCAGGTGGTTGCGGAAGCCGCCGATCGGCATGGCGCTGGCAACTTCGTGATGATTTCCACGGACAAGGCTGTCAATCCGAGCAGCGTCATGGGTGCCTGCAAGCGCGCTGCGGAGATTTTTTGCCAGAATTTTGCCGCGCAGTCGCAGACACGCTTCATCACGGTTCGATTTGGCAACGTGCTCGATTCGGCGGGTTCAGTCGTTCCGCTGTTTCGCAAGCAAATCCGGCGCGGTGGTCCGGTGACGGTGACCCATCCGGAGATCACCCGATACTTCATGACCATTCCGGAAGCCTGCCAGCTGATTCTGCAAGCGAGCGTGCTCGGCAATGGTGGAGAAATCTTCGCCCTGGACATGGGCGAGCCGGTCAAGATCACCTACCTGGCCGAGCAGATGATTCTGCTCGCCGGCAAGCAGCCCGGACGTGATATCGAAATCGTCTTTACCGGTCTGCGTTCGGGCGAGAAGCTTTTCGAGGAGTTGTTCCACCCGCTCGAGAACTACCAGGCGACCAACCACGCGAAGATTTTTCTCGCCCAACCACGCTGCATGGCCTGGGCATTGCTGACCCAGCAACTGCAACAAGCTCGTCTTGCCGTAGCCGATTACGACGAGGAACAATTGCGTCGCATTCTGGATCAACTACTGCCCGAATTCGCCGCGCGTGATACCGAGACGTCAGCGACCGTCATTCCGTTCGCGGCGCGCCCTTCCTGAATCCAATCGAGAGTAACCCGATGAGCAACGGTCGTCTTCGCAAGGTTGTTTTTCCCGTCGCTGGACTCGGTACGCGTTTCCTTCCCGCAACCAAGGTTGTGGCCAAGGAAATGCTGCCGGTCCTCGATCGTCCGCTGATCCAGTACGCGGTCGATGAAGCCGTTGATGCCGGTGCGGACACCCTGATTTTCGTCACCAATCGCTACAAGCATGCGATTGCGGATTATTTCGACAAGGCCTATGAGCTCGAAAGCAAGCTGGCCAAATCGGGCAAGGACGAACTGCTGGCGCTGGTCCAGGGGACCTTGCCGAAGAACGTGCGTTGCGTTTTCGTGACCCAGCCGGAAGCGCTGGGCCTCGGTCATGCCGTGCTTTGCGCGAAACCCGTGGTTGGTGATGAGCCGTTTGGGGTGATTCTCGCCGATGATTTGATCTGGAACGGCAATCCGGGTTCGGGTCGACATGGGGCGCTGCGTCAGATGTCCGAAGTTGCCGCACGTGAGGACGCCGGCGTCGTCGCGGTTGAGGAAGTACCGCAGCAAGATACCGGCAAGTACGGCATCGTCGACGCCGAACCGATCTCCGAGCGCGCTGCACGCATTCGTCTGGTTGTGGAAAAGCCGAAGCCAGAGGATGCGCCATCCAACCTGGCCATTGTCGGTCGCTATGTGTTGCCGGGCAGGATTTTCAGCCTGCTTGAACAGACCAAGCCCGGCGCCGGCGGCGAGATCCAGCTGACCGATGCAATTGAAGAACTGCTGCACGAGAAGCCGGTGCTGGCCTATCGCTTCGAAGGCACGCGCTTTGATTGCGGCAACAAGCTCGGTCTGGTCAAGGCGACTTTGCACATGGCATTGAACGACGCCCAGATCGGTGCCGAAACACGCGCCCATCTTGCTGCGCTGGGCGCAGGTTAGGCGAGTGATGCAATCCGACGAACCGGTGAATCGACCGAAGGACCTCAGCTATATTCTCAATCACCTTGGTGAGGAGCGTGCCGGTTACCACGGCGCCGTCGCGCCACCGATCGTGCAGTCGTCAATCTTCGCATTTGCGAACGTGGACCAGATGCGTCGTGGTTTCGCCGATGAATTCGGCGAGCACATGTACACCCGAGGCAATAATCCGACGGTGGCTGTGCTGCGCAAGAAAGTAGCGGCACTTGAAGGCGCCGAGGATTGCCTGGCATTTGGCAGCGGAGCGGCGGCCATGGCGGCGGCAGTTTTCGCCAGCGTCAAGGCGGGTGATCACGTCATCTGCGTTGCCAAGCCGTATAGCTGGACGCGCGCCTTGCTGCGCGATCTGCTGCCGAAATTCAACGTGTTGACAAGTTTTGTCGATGGCACCGAGGTGAAGAATTTCGAACACGCGATCAAGCCAGAAACGCGCCTTGTGGTTCTCGAAAGCCCAAACTCGATGACCTTCGAGCAACAGGATCTTTCGGCGGTGGCCAGGCTTGCGCGCGATCACGGCATGCGCACGATCTGCGACAACAGTTTCGCCTCGCCTCTCAATCAATCACCCATTGCGCACGGCATCGATCTGGTCGTGCACTCGGCAACCAAGTATCTGAATGGTCACAGCGATGTGGTAGCTGGCATGTTGTGTGGCAGCGAAGCGATTCTGCGCGAGGTGTTCAAGGGGCCGTACATGACCTTTGGCGCGATTCTCTCGCCGCACGATGCCTGGTTGATGATTCGCGGTCTGCGTACACTGGCCGTACGTATGGAGCGCATTGCCGCGACCACCGAAAAGGTGCTCGCCTTTGTCCAAGCGCATCCGAAAGTTCGTCGCGTCTACCATCCACACGCTGGCTCGTGTGAACAACCGGAATTGACCAGTTCCCAGCTCAGGCGGACCAGTGGGCTGCTGACTATCGATATCGAGACCGAGGAGGTCGCGGCGGTTGAACGATTCTGCAATGCGCTGAAACGTTTTCTGATGACGGTGTCCTGGGGTGGTTACGAATCCCTCGTGTTTCCGGTCTGCGCGGTGTTTCCGCCCGACGCGCCGCTGCGGGCGACGGGGATTCCGCTCAGCCTGGTCAGGTTGTCGATCGGACTTGAGGAAGCAGATGTCCTGATTGAAGACATTGCTCAGGCACTGGCGCAGGTCTGATGAAAAATTCGGGCAGACGGTTGCCAGCCGATGATTCCTGAAACGATTGCAGAACAGAGCGGAGCTCTCGCTCGGCCTGCTAAGCTGCCCTGATTGACATGTATTGAAGAGGTTGCAATGACACCGTTCCATCCCCCCGAAGTACTTCTGCTCGGTCCAGGCCCTTCGCCGGTGTCGAAGCGTGTTCTCGATGCCATGGCGCGAGCGACGATCGGCCATCTCGATCCGCGTTTTGTCGGCATGATGGATGAGCTGAAAGAACTGCTGCGTTATGCGTTCGAGACCAACAACGCACTGACCGTACCGATCTCCGCGCCGGGATCCGCCGGTATGGAAGCGGCTTTCGTCAATCTGATCGAGCCGGGTGACAACGTGGTGATCTGCCAGAACGGCGTTTTCGGCGCACGCATGCGCGAAAACGTGGTGCGCATCGGTGCCACGCCGATCATGATCAACGACGCCTTCGGCACGCCGATCGACTTGAACAAGGTCGAGTCGACACTGAAGGACAATCCCGGGGTCAAGGCGCTGGCGTTTGTCCATGCGGAAACTTCGACGGGGGTTGAATCGGATGCGGCGGCGCTGTGCAAACTGGCGCAGGATCATGGCGCACTGAGCATCGTCGATGCGGTGACCAGTCTCGGTGGGATTCCGGTTTGCGTTGATGGCTGGGGTGCCGACGCAGTCTATTCGGGCTCGCAGAAATGTCTTTCCGCGCCACCGGGTCTATCGCCATTTACCCTCAGTGAGAAAGCCGTGGCGGCGCTCAAGGCCCGACGCACCCCGGTACAAAGCTGGTTCCTCGATATGAGCCTGGTCATGGGCTATTGGCAGGGCAGTGGCGCACGTGCCTATCACCATACTGCGCCGATCAACATGCTCTACGCCCTGCACGAATCCTTGCTGATGTTCAGGGAGGAAGGTCGTGAAGCGGCATTTGCCAGGCATCGCGAAAATCATTTGCGTCTGGTCCGCGGACTGGCCGCGATCGATGTCGAGCTGCTGGTCGCCGAAGGTGCGCGTCTGCCGCAATTGAATGCGGTCAAGGTACCCGAAGGTGTCGACGAAGCAGCCGTGCGCAAACGTCTGCTCAGCGATTTCGATATCGAGATCGGCTCAGGTCTCGGTGAACTGGCGGGCAAGATCTGGCGCGTCGGCCTGATGGGCGCGGGCAGCAATCCGGAAAGCGTTGATCGCCTCGTCGATGCACTGGGTGTTTGTCTGGGGCGCAAGGCGGCATGAAATCTTGATCGGCGCTCAGGCCAATGCCGTTCGCGCAGAGCATGAGCGCCGATCCAACAGCACTTTTGCTTTGCAGAGCTAGCGGCATCAAGGTACTGGATTCTGGATCAGCAGCACATCCTGTGCCGTCCGGGATGAAGGCGACTCTGGAAATGGATTCCGTGTCGGCGTGCATCCATGCATTGCACGGGAAGAAGGCAATCTTGGGAATGGACCCCGGATCAACGTGCATCCATGCACCGTCCGGGGTGAGTTCATCCCGAACTCACTTCATGCGGTAGGTGATGCGGCCTTTGCTCAGGTCATAGGGAGTCATCTCGACCTTGACCTTGTCACCCGTAAGGATACGGATGTAGTTCTTGCGCATGCGACCCGAAATATGGGCGGTGACCACGTGGCCGTTTTCCAGCTTTACGCGGAACATGGTATTTGGAAGGGTCTCGAGGACCGCACCTTCCATTTCGATGACATCGTCTTTTGACATTTTTCTTTGGGGCTTAGCGTTGGAGGGCCGGGTAGCCGGACAATTCTACACGAACAGTGGGTTTTCCGCTGAAATTTGCATCCATTATTTTGAATGACGAGTGATCACAAGCTTGCTTTCCGCTTGGATATCCATGGAGCGATGCCCGGCCCGAGGCTCCGCCATGGTTGTCGCGGGCCTTGTCCTGGCCGTGAAATGAAAGCAGGGCTCAATCCGGTGCGGCGATGTTTCCCAGCAATTTTGGCGTCATTCCTTCAAACAGAGCGGACCAGGGGCCAGCAATCCCGGGTTTCGCGCCCAGTTCGGCAATGTGTTGGCTGAACTCGATCCTTGGCATTTCCACCGCGCCCAGCGTGCGTAAGTGCTCTGAGCTGACCTGGGCGTCGATTAGCGGAAGCCCGTGGCTTGAAAGCCCGCGACACAGTGCCAAGAGGGCGACTTTGGAGGCATGGTCGCGATGGCTGAACATCGATTCGCCGAAGAACATGCGCCCGATGGCGACGCCGTAGATGCCGCCGACCAGTACCCCATCCTGACGAATCTCGATGCTGTGAGCATGCCCTTGTTCGTGCAAGTGGCAATAGGCTTCGACCATCGCATCGGTGATCCAGGTGCCACCATCAGCACGGCGTGGCTGGGCACAGGCGTGAATGACCTCGGCGAATGATTGATCCGCGTGGATTGTCCAATTGCAGGCTTTCAACCAGCGGCGCAATCGTCTTGGTACATGGGGAGCCGCGCTGGCGATGACCATGCGCGGATCAGGCGACCACCACAAAATGGGCTGGCCTTCCGAATACCACGGAAAAATGCCTCGCGAGTACGCTGCCAGTAGACGTTCGCTGCGAAGATCTCCGCCGAATGCAAGCAGGCCGTTCGGATTGTCCAGCGCCGTTTCGACGTCAGGAAACACCATCGAATCGGCTGTCAGCAAGGGAAGCTGGATCACGACAGACCCGATTGTTCGGCGTAGGGCGAATGGGCGAGCAAATCGGCCCGATACATCTCCAGACCCCGGGATTCGCGATCCAGCGCGTCTGCGATGGCAGCGGCGAATCGAGGGTCGCGAATGCGATGGAATGAGCGCGTACGCACCGGCAGGAAACCGCGCGCGATCTTGTGCTCGCCTTGTGCGCCGGGTTCGAATCGCTGCAGGCCATGGCGAATGCAGTAATCGATGCCCTGATAGTAGCAGGCTTCGAAATGCAATCCGGGGATTTGCTCTTCGGCACCCCAGTAGCGTCCGTAGAGTGTGTCAGAGCTGCGCAGACAGAGCGCTGCGCCGATGATTCGATCGCCACGGTGGCACAACACGGCAACCACCTGGCGCGGCATGCTTCGTCCCAGATGGCGGAAGAAGCCATCAGTCAATGCCGGATGATTGCCGTGCGCATCGAAGGTGCTGCGATACAAATGGTGGAGCGTGCGCCATTCATTGTCATCGAGTTCATCGCCGTGACGGATTTCACAGCGAATCCCGGCTGCTGCGACCTGCGCTCTTTCCTGACGGATGTTTTTGCGTTTCTTTGGTTTCAGCGCAGCAAGGAATTCGTCGAAGTCTGCCCAGCCGCGATTCTTCCAGTGGAACTGCCAATCAAATCGAGGCAGCCAATCGGTTCCTGACATCGCCTCGACATCGGCTTCCCGAGTAAAATTGAGATGGGCCGAGGAAAGGCTGAGCGCTTCTGTTTGCTGATCAATCGCCGTGATCAGTGCGCGACGCAGCGTCTCGGGTTCGGCTGCGTTTCCGACAAGAAGGCGAGGCCCGGATACAGGCGAGTAGGGCACGCCACAGAGAAACTTCGGATAGTAGTCGAGCCCGTTGCGCTCGTAGGCGCTCGCCCACGACCAATCGAACACGAACTCGCCGTGGGAGTTGCCTTTCAGATACAGCGGTGCGGCGGCGACCAGGGTGTCTGCTGCGTAGAGTCCCAGTGGGCACGATTGCCAGCCGTATTCGTGACGAATGCAGCCGTGCGTTTCGAGTCCGGCGAGGAAGGCATGAGAGACAAAAGGGTGATCGCCGATGACCAGCGAATCCCATGCTTCGGCATCGATCTCGCTGACGCCATTGTGCATGCGGAGTTCAAGCTGCGACATGGTGACCTGATCCGCGCTTTCGCGTTTGTGCGTATGTATTTCTGAAGGCGTTCCGACAATGAGCGATTTTTGGCCTGATCAGCCAGCCAGACCGAGCTTGTCGAGATATTTTTCCGCATCGAGCGCGGCCATGCAGCCGAAACCGGCCGAGGTCACCGCCTGCCGATAGACCTGATCGGCAACATCGCCGGCGGCGAAAACGCCAGGAACACTGCAAGCCGTGGCATTGCCTTCGAGGCCGGTGCGGATGGTGATGTAGCCGTTGCGCATATCGAGTTGGCCCTCGAAGATGCCGGTATTTGGCGTGTGGCCGATGGCGACGAACATGCCGCTCACGGCAATGTCGTGGGTCGATCCATCCTTGGTGCTTTTGACGCGAATGCCGGTTACACCGGTCGCGTCGCCGAGGACTTCGTCGACGCTGTGGTCCCAGACGATGTCGATCTTGCCGGCGGCCTGCTTTTCGAACAGCTTGTCCTGCATGATCTTCTCGGCGCGCAGCTTGTCGCGGCGATGCACAAGGGTGACCTTTTTCGCAATATTGGCCAGATACAGCGCTTCTTCGACGGCCGTATTGCCACCGCCGATGACGGCGACCTCCTGATCACGGAAGAAGAAACCATCGCAGGTCGCACAGGCGGAAACGCCCTGGCCCTTGAACTTGTCTTCCGATTCGAGGCCGAGGTACATCGCTGTGGCGCCGGTGGCGATGATCAGCGCATCGCAGGTGTATTCGCCGCTGTCACCGAGCAATCGGAATGGCCGCTGCTTGAGTTCGGCAGTATGGATGTGGTCGAAAATGATCTCGGTATTGAAACGCTCGGCGTGCTTTTGCATGCGTTCCATCAAGGCCGGCCCCTGCAAGCCCTCAACGTCGCCAGGCCAGTTGTCGACATCGGTGGTGGTCATCAGTTGCCCACCCTGGGCGAGTCCGGTGATCATGGTGGGCTTGAGATTGGCGCGTGCTGCGTAAACCGCTGCAGAGTATCCGGCAGGGCCAGTTCCAAGGATGAGAAGACGCGAGTGTTTCGGGGTCGTCATGTATAATCCCGGCCGTTCTCCGGCCTCTGGTTGGTCGATGGTTTTCGATGTCGGCCAGCGTGT
The DNA here is from genome assembly GCF_035703485.1 of Dokdonella sp. Classification (GTDB taxonomy): domain Bacteria; phylum Pseudomonadota; class Gammaproteobacteria; order Xanthomonadales; family Rhodanobacteraceae; genus Dokdonella. Next base: position 9,499 of record NZ_DASSYD010000029.1, read on the forward strand.
TCGAGAAGTTCGCTGGCTGCCGACAAGGCATGATTTCATTTTCGATCTGGCAGACGATCGGCGATTCGCTCGCCGCGCGTGCAGGTGAGGAGGATGGGGTGCCGGAGAGGATGAATCAAGATGTCGTGCTCGACACGCATCGGCTATTGGAAACAATCGCATCGGCAAACCGCTGCTGCGCCCCTTGATCAAACTGGAGATTCTGATGCGTATCGGTATTCCGTCCGAGACCAAGACCCTTGAAGGTCGTGTCGCCCTCGTTCCAGCCGCTTGTGCCGATCTTGTCCTGCGTGGCCACGAGGTTTTCATTCAATCCGGTGCCGGTATCAAGAGCGGCTTCAGCGATGATGATTTCTCGACACATGGCGTGAAAATCGTTGCCGATGCCGAAAAGCTCTACGAAATGGGCGAAATGATCGTCAAGGTCAAGGAGCCGATCACCGGCGATCTCAAGTATTTGCGCAAGGATCATTTGCTGTTTTGTTACCTGCATCTGGCCGCCGAGCCTGCCTTGACCAGGAGTCTTCTCGATATCGGCCTGACCGGAATCGCCTTTGAGTCGGTTGAGGACAAGGATGGCTCGTTGCCATTGCTGGCGCCGATGTCGATCATTGCCGGTCGCATTGCAACCCAGGTCGGTACGCACCTGCTGCATCAACCGATGGGCGGCAAGGGCAAGTTGCTCGGTGGCCTGCCTTCGACCGATCGCGGCAAGGTGGTTGTCCTCGGCGCCGGCGCCGCGGGTGGTAATTCGGCTGCACTGGCAGCAGCCGGTGGCGCCAATGTCGTCGTTTTCGACAAGCGCCCGGATCGCCTTGCCCAGATGATGGCACTTGGGGCGAACGTCACTGCGCTTTACCCGTATGAGGAATACGTCGCGCGCGAGTTGCGCAACGCGGATCTCGTCATCGGCGCGGTGCTTGTACCCAGCGCCCGTGCTCCGCGCGTCGTCACCGCCGCGATGGTCAAGGATATGGAGCCGGGCAGTGTGCTCGCTGATATCTCGATTGATCAGGGCGGCTGCTTTGAAACCTCAAAGCCGACCACCTGGAAAGATCCGACCTATGTGGTCGACGGCGTCACCCATTTCGCCGTGACCAACATGCCCGGTGCGGTGCCGCAGACCTCGTCGCAGGCGATCTCCGCGGCCATTCTGCCCTACGTTCAGCGCCTTGCCAGCGGTCCGTCCTGGCGTGACTACGCACCGCTGAATGGAGGTATCAATGTCGATGCCGGCAAGATTGTTCATCCTGCGCTCGAAGGCGTGGTTTGAATAAAAACAATCGCTTGCCACGATAATTTAAGGTAAGTTCTGCTCGTGGCGCGAGAATCCAAAACCAAGAAACCCATCCCGGTCAACGACAAGCTGCAACGCCGCTTGCGCGAGGTGGGTTTTCTGCTGTTGCTGCCGTTGGCGGTGTATCTGTTCGTCTGCCTGTGGACCTATAGCCCGATGGACCCTGGCTGGTCGCATGCGGGTGGCACTGAAAAAGTCCTCAACTTCGGAGGCAGGGTCGGCAGTCACCTCGCCGACTTGCTGTTTTATTTTTTCGGCGGACTGGCCTATGCCTTCCCGGCGCTACTGCTGCTGACCGGAGCACTGGTGTTGCGGGGCGCCGACAAGGTCGAGCATTCACCGATCGAACCGGCCTTGCGCTTGGTCGGTGGACTGGCCTTTTTTATCGCCGGATCCGGCCTTGCCTACCTCCATTTCAATGGTCCGAGTGAATTGCCCGCCCAGGCCGGCGGCGTACTTGGCTCCTTGATTGGCACTTCGCTGATGAAGGGCTTTGGCTTCCTTGGCGCCACCCTGTTTTTGCTCGCCCTGTTTCTGATCGCGATTACTTTGGCCACCGGCTTGTCGTGGTTCAAGCTGATGGACTGGATCGGGCGCAGCCTGATTTCCCTGTTCGCTTGGGTTCGCGACCGCTCCCGACGTTCCGTGGACTGGAGTGCGGCTCGCCAGGCGCGTGTCGAAAGGGAAGTGGTGCGCAAAGTCGACACCGTACGCCGGTCGCAACGTGAACCACTCAAGATCGAGCCGGTCCTGGCACCCATTGGCAAAAGCGATCGGGCTAGGCGTGAAAACCAGATTCCGCTTTTTGTCGGTTCATCGACCGAGGGCGAAGTGCCGCCACTGGCCTTGCTTGACGAGCCCAAACAGCGTCTATCCGGCTATTCGCAGGAAACCCTCGATGCTCTGTCACGACAGGTCGAGTTCAAGCTCAAGGATTTTCGCATCGACGCCGAAGTCGTCAGTGCGCACCCGGGGCCGGTTATCACGCGCTTCGAGATGCAACCAGCACCTGGAATCAAGGGCAGCCAGATTTCCAGCCTCGACAAGGACATTGCCCGCGGCCTGTCGGTGATGAGCGTGCGTGTGGTCGATGTGATTCCGGGCAAATCGGTGATCGGTCTCGAAATTCCGAACGTCAATCGCGAAATTGTCTATCTGTCGGAAATCCTGCGCTCGGACAAATACGACCAGCTCAAGTCGCCACTGGCGCTTGCGCTGGGCAAGGATATCGGCGGCGCGCCAGTCGTCGTCGATCTCGGCAAGATGCCGCATCTGCTGGTCGCCGGCACGACCGGATCGGGCAAGTCGGTGGCCTTGAACGCGATGGTGCTGAGCCTGCTGTACAAGGCCAGCGCAAGTGATGTGCGCATCATCATGATTGACCCGAAGATGCTTGAGCTCTCGGTTTACGAGGGCATTCCGCATCTGCTTGCTCCGGTCGTCACCGACATGAAAGAGGCGGCCAATGCGTTGCGCTGGTGCGTCGCCGAGATGGAGCGTCGCTACAAATTGATGGCCGCCGTTGGCGTGCGCAACCTGGCCGGATTCAACAAGAAGGTGCGGGATGAGGAAGCCAAGGGTCAGCCCTTGCTCGATCCGCTGTTCCGCCCCGACGCCTCGCAACCCTCGATCAAGGCCGAGCCGCTCAAACCGCTGCCGTACATCGTCGTCATCATCGACGAGTTCGCCGACATGATGATGATCGTCGGCAAGAAAGTCGAAGAGCTGATCGCCCGGCTTGCGCAGAAGGCGCGTGCGGCCGGCGTGCATCTGATTCTTGCCACCCAGCGTCCCTCGGTCGATGTCATCACCGGCCTGATCAAGGCGAATATTCCGACCCGCATTGCCTTTCAGGTTTCAAGCAAGATCGATTCGCGCACGATTCTCGATCAATCCGGCGCGGAGACCCTGCTCGGTCACGGCGACATGCTCTATCTGCCACCCGGCACGGCCACGCCCGAGCGTGTCCACGGCGCCTTCGTCGATGACCACGAGGTGCACAAGGTGGTCGAATGGCTGCGCGCCCAGGGCAAGCCTGACTATATCGACGGGGTGCTCGAGGAAACCCAGACCATGGCCGATGGCAAGATCATCAGCGAAACCGGCATTCCGCAAGATGCTGCCGATGCCGAAGGCGGTGAGGATGCCGTGCTCTATGACAAGGCCGTCGCCATTGTCACCGAAACCCGGCGCGCATCGATCTCGGGTGTGCAGCGGCATCTGCGCATCGGCTACAACCGCGCTGCTCGATTGATCGAGCAGATGGAGCGTGATGGCGTGGTCAGCGGCCCCGAACACAATGGCAGCCGCACCGTGATCGCGCCGCCGCCGCCACGCGACTGAATTACGTACGCCCTCGCTTGTCCATTGAATCCACACATCTTTTCGCTCATTCGGCACTATTTCCTGCAATGGCCTCAATCGCGAAAACCCCGTAAATCCAATGTCTTGCGCGATCATCGCGCGAACTCACGAATTGTCCGGACTGCGAGATTCCAGCCAGCGATCCTTCAGCGCCGCTGTGGGATTCTTCGCTGTCGCCATGTCCTGGTGTTGCCGAATCCAAAGTTGAGGAAAAAAGACCGATGCTGCGTGTCATTCTTTTCATGATCAGCCTGGCTGCGATGCCGGTACATGCTGCCGATTCCGCGCGCTCACGCCTCGAAGCGTTTTCCCAGGGAATCCAGACGGTCAGCGCGCATTTCGAGCAAACAGTGATCGGCGCCAAGGGCAATCGTGGCGATACCTCAGCCGGGACCCTGGCGCTCAAGGCGCCGCGCCAGTTCCGCTGGCAGACAACCACACCCTACGAGCAACTGATCGTCGCCGATGGCAACCGTGTCTGGATCTACGATCCGGATCTTGAGCAGGTCAGCGTGCGCAGCCAGGGTGCCGAGGAGGCGCACAGTCCGCTCGCGGTTCTGACCGACCTTTCCCAGCTCGATCATGATTTCACCGCGACTGAGGCCGGCAGCCATGATGGCTTGCAATGGCTGAAGCTGGTTTCCAAGGCCAAGGAACCGGAATTCGCCTTCGCGGAACTGGGCTTTGACAGCAAGAATCTGCTGCAAATGCGCTTCGAGGACGCCCTCGGCAATACCACTGAAATTCACTTTTCGGACTGGAAGCGTGATCCCCGCTTGGGCGCAGACACCTTTACTTTCACGCCGCCCGAAGGCATCGATATCGTTGGGGATCCGGGTGCTGATGCCGAGGTCTTTCCGGTTAGTGACTGAGTCTTGTCTGGTCCCGCAAGCTGACTGAAACCTGAACGAATGAACGGAAAACCCTTGACCTTGGACTAGGGTCAAGGGTGCAAGCTATCGCCTTCGCGACGTGGACTGCACGTCGAAGTCCATAAAACGGAGGCGGCAATGACCAGCTTTGCAATCGGCCAACTCGCCAGCGCAGCCGGTGTCGGCATCGACACGGTGCGCTACTACGAGCGCAGCGGCCTGCTCAAGCCCGCGGCACGTTCGGCATCGGGCTATCGGAAATACGGCGAGAACGAGCTCGATCGCCTGAACTTCATCCGTCGCGCCCAACACCTCGGTTTCAGTCTGGCCGATATCGCCGAATTGTTGGCGATCAGCGGTCGCGGCGATGTTGCTGCGATGTATCAGGCCGCCGAAGTCCGTCTCGCCGATATCGATAACCGCATTGCCGAACTGCGCCGCGTCCGCGACGCCTTGACCACGCTCATGTCGGAATGTCCAC
>NZ_DASSYD010000032.1:0-8710 GCF_035703485.1 Dokdonella sp.
GCAGATGTGCAGCCCGATGCGATGCTGGTATTGGGCGATACCAATAGCTGCCTGGCAGTGATCCCAGGCAAACGCCGCAAGATTCCGATTTTCCACATGGAGGCAGGCAATCGGTGTTTCGACATGCGCGTGCCGGAAGAAATCAATCGGCGCATCGTCGATCACACCGCCGACATCAACCTCACCTATAGCGACATCGCCCGAGAATACCTGCTAGCCGAAGGCCTGCCGCCTGATCGAGTCATCAAGACCGGTAGCCCGATGTGCGAAGTGCTGGCGCACTATGCGCCGCGCATCGAAGCCTCGGACGTGCTGCAACGACTGGGCCTGGAAAGAGATGGATATTTCGTGGTCAGCGCGCATCGCGAGGAGAACATCGACTCCGACCGCAACTTTCTGGGTTTGATCGACGTGCTCAACGTGGTTGCCGCCACGCGTGGCTTGCCGATGATCGTGTCCACACATCCACGAACGCGCAAGCGCATTGATGCCATGGGGATCGAGCTAGACCCACGAGTGCAACTGTTCAAGCCACTCGGCTTCAGCGACTACGTGCAGTTGCAGCGACAGGCCAGGGCAACGCTGTCGGATAGCGGCACCATCAACGAGGAAGCCTCGATCCTCAATTTCCGTGCGCTCAACCTGCGCGACGCGCATGAGCGCCCGGAAGGTATGGAGGAGGCCGCGGTGATGATGGTCGGCATGAACGCCGAGCGGGTGATGCAAGGCCTGGCAATTCTCGAATCGCAGCCGACCGGCGACGAGCGCCTGTTGCGGCAAGTAGCCGACTACAGCATGCCGAATGTGTCCGAGAAAGTGGTTCGCATCATCCACAGTTATGTGGATTATGTGAATCAGGTGGTATGGAGGCGGTGAGCAAACCAGCCTTGAGTGACGACAAGCTTGCAGCCACTTCTTCCGCGGGCGCGAAAAAGATCCTGTTTCACTACCCGGTATTGAATCGTGGCGGCGCTGAAAAGTCGTTGCTGCGTCTGATGGCTGGGCTTGCAAGCCGTGGCCATGAGGTTCACCTGGTTTTGACCAGCGCGGGTGGTGCGCTGGAATCCGAGATTGATCCCCGGATAGCGCTCTATCATCTGCGCAGCATCAGAACCTGGGGATTGGGCAATGGTGGTGCCGTGCGACGTGCATTGATGTGGCCGGTGCGTGGACTGCGCTGGATGGTTGCCAGGTTGCAGGAAGTCCAAAACCGCAGACAGTTCCAGCGCATGACTTTCGATGCCGCGTTTGCCGGGCTTACGGGCTTGTCGCCGGACTTCATTTGCACTTCTGTGCGGGCTCGCAAGCGCTTCGTATTTGTCCGAAACGACCCGGCAGTTGATTTCACCGGTCGATGGGCCAGGCGCATTTGTGACTTTCACGATCAGATCGATGCGTATGTCTGTGTTTCAGACTACGTCAACAAGGCGATGGCCACCCGCTTCCCCGAGATCGCAGGAAAGTTGACCACTGTCTACAACCTGCTCGACGCGAAGAGCATGCGGGCCAAGGCAGCGGTGGCCAATAATCCGTTCCCGGAAACTATCGGTATTTTGCGTGTGTTGAGCGTCTGTCGCCTGCAGGAAGTGCCGAAGGCGTTGCTGCGGATGGTGGAAGTGCATCATCGACATCCTCGATGTAGGCTTGCCACATATATGGCATGTGCTTGGTGATGGCCCGAACCGAACTTTGCTCGAAAGGGCCGTGTTGGAGCAGGGTGCAACGGAGACATTCAAGCTGCTGGTGACGTTGCCAACCCGTTTCCGTATTACAAGCATGCGGATATTTGCGCCGTGATTTCCCACTTTGAAGGCTTGTCCGGGGTTGTCAACGAAGCTCGCGTAATGGAACGTCCGGTGATCGCAACCCGGTTTTCCGGTATCGAAGAGCAGATCACAAGCGGCGTGAATGGATTGATCGTGGAGCAGAATGTGGATGCCATCGTCGAAGGAATTGCAACGCTCCTGGTCGATTCAAACCTTCGCCAGCGGTTGGCCAGCGGCGGCTACCCCAGTGGGATTCTTGATGATGACGGGAAGGTTGAAGCTTTGGTTCGTTTGATGGGGTGACTTGCACGCTTTCGGCCATGCGCCAGTAGAGCGACGAGCTCTCCGGAAAAAAGTTTCTTATAGTTGACATTATGAGATGTTTGTCTATCATGAGAAACGATTTTTAATCGATGTTGAGGGCAAGGCCTCACTTGGCATGACAATAGTTGCCACACCCGAGGCACGAGCGGTCGACTTGGGCGGTGCGCTTCGCGCGCGCCGAAAGTCGCTTGGTATCAGCATGATCGCTGCGGCGGAAGCCGCCGGTATATCCAGAGTTACCTGGCATCGCCTTGAAAAAGGCGAGATCACTGTTGCCTGGGGTTCCATGCTGGCTGCTGCCGCTGTTCTGGGTATGGCGCTATCGTTCGAGAACGATACGGTCGCCGAGAGCTTGAGCGAAACGCCACCCAATCTCCAGGATTGGCTACCTTTGCACATACGGCTGAAGGACTACCCCGGGTTGCGCAGTCTGTCCTGGCAGGTTCGGGAAGGTCTGGATGCGCTTGGTCCACGAGAAGCGTGGGAAATCTACGAGCGCAACTGGCGACATCTGGATTCCGCCGAGATTTCGCCAAGCGAGCAAGCGCTGATCCAGGGGTTGCGCCGAACATTTGATCGAACTTTTAATGATGTTTGATCGTGCGCACCATCAACGTGTCGCGTATGTGCTTTCGAGCCTGGATGGAGATCTGCTGCGCGACCATCAATGCTGGTTTGGCGGCGGCACTGCCATCGCGCTGTTGCAAGGCGAATTCAGGGAGTCAGTCGACATCGATTTTCTGGTGTCGGATCTGGTCGGTTACCGGGAACTGCGAATGCGTCTGCTTGGCGCCCGGGATCTTTCGGCGTTGACGCGAGCTGATGCTGATTCGATTGCTTTCAATCGTGACATCCGGATAGACCAGTATGGCATCCGGACATTTCTAAACGTGCAGGGTGCAGCGATCAAGTTCGAGATCGTGAATGAAGGGCGGATCCAATTTGAAATGCCGACAGTCGCAGATAGAGTGTGCGGTGTAACAACGTTGACGCGAGCGGATCTTGCCGCGAGCAAGTTGCTGGCGAATTCGGATAGATGGAACGACGATAGCGTGTTTGCGCGGGATGCGATTGACTTGGCGATGCTCGACTTGCCGCCGCGCAAACTCAGGCCGGCGTTGGGCAAGGCGATGACTGCCTATGGTTCAGTCGTAGTGACTGACATGGAAAAGGCATTGGCATCGTTGCGTGAAAGACCAGACTGGTTGCGCAGATGCATGCTCGCGCTTTCGATCACGCTGCCACCCGCTGCCGTGCAACAGAAGCTCAGATCACTGGCACGCCGCCTCGCGACAGTTGCGGAGGCTTTGGCTTGAGCATCATCCTGTTTGCCAATACCGATTGCTATCTCTACAACTTCCGCCACTCACTGGCTGTGGCCTTGTGCGAGGCCGGCCACGAGGTGCTGCTGATCTCGCTGCCCGGTCCGAATGGCGAAAAGCCGCGTGAATAGTTTTATCGTTGCGCAAGACATCAATGCGATTCGCAAAGGGCTTCGGGTGCTCATCGAGAATCCAAGGTTGCGGGAGAAATTGGCTCGTGGCGAATACTTGCGAGAACTGCTGGACGAGGACTTGAAAATCGACACACTGCTGAGATTGATCGGCAAGGCCACTCCCGCCGAGTCCGCCGTGCGATGAAGATTCTCATTATCGCCGGTTTCGCCGACTCGATCATCACGTTCCGTGGTGACCTGATCCGTGCCATGCAGGCTCAGGGGTGCGAGGTGCACGTTGCTGCACCGGAGGTTGCGTCCTCGCCACGCACGCAGGGGACGCTAGCTGCGATGGGAGTTCAACTGCACGAAATCCCGCTGGCGCGCACGGGCACCAATCCCTTCGCAGATATCCGTCTTTCATGGAGGCTGTTCCGGCTTATGCGCAACCTGCGCCCGGACATGGTGTTGGGCTACACGATAAAGCCGGCGGTATATGGCTCGATTGCCGCATGGCTGGCTCGCGTGCCGCGCCGGTATGTCTTGATGACGGGTTTGGGCTATGCCTTCACCAACGGGCGCGGCGGACTGCTGCCGCTCTTGATCCGTTCACTTTATGCCTTCGCGATTGGCCGCACGCACAAAGTATTCTTCCAGAATGGTGATGATCAAAAGCTGTTCCGCTCACTCAACATGCTGCCGGATCGCGTAGGCTCCGTCGTGATCAACGGCTCAGGCGTCGACACTGACCATTACGTTCCAGTCCCGCTGCCATCGACGACAGTGAACTTCCTGATGATCGGCCGTTTGCTCGGTGACAAGGGTGTGCGTGAGTATGTGGCGGCAGCGAAAACAGTCAAGGCACGCTACCCACAAGTGCGCTTCCGACTTGTCGGCTGGATCGATAGCAATCCGGATGCAATATCACAATCCGAACTGGATGCCTGGATCGCAAGCGGAGTGATTGAGTTCGGCGGAAAGTTGGACGACGTTCGCCCCGCGATCGCCGATTGCACTACTTACGTCTTGCCGTCGTACCGGGAAGGCACCCCAAGGACTGTGCTTGAGGCGATGGCGATGGGGCGGCCCATCATTACGACCGATGCACCCGGTTGTCGCGAAACCACGGTGGATGGCGACAATGGATTTCTGGTACCCGTGGGCTCGGAGGATGCGCTGGTTCAAGCCATGCTCCGCTTTGTCGAAGTGCCAGAATTGGCTACTCAGATGGGACAGAGGTCACGCATGATCGCGGAAGAAAAATACGATGTGCGCAAGGTCAATGCGATCATGCTGCGGGAAATGGGAATAGTTGCTCACGCACAAACAGGAATTGCGAGCCGGTGAACGCACGACTTTTGGAAAACCTGGTGACGCATGTCCGTTCGATTTACGGCGACGGCTTCATCCCGCTGCATCGTCCGGTGTTCGAGGGCAATGAGAAGCAGTACCTGGTTGACTGTATCGATTCCAACTTTGTGTCTTCCGTGGGTGCCAAGGTCACCGAGTTCGAACAGCAGATCGCCGATTTCACCGGTTCCAGATACGCCATTGCCACGGTCAACGGTACCGCTGCCCTGCACGCCGCCTTGCAGCTCGCCGGCGTCGGTCAGAACGATGAAGTGATCAGCCAGGCCCTGACCTTTATCGCAACTTGCAATGCGCTGAGCTACGCAGGTGCCAGGCCCGTCTTCGTCGATGTGGACCGCGACACCCTGGGCATGAGTCCGGTCGCACTGCGGAGTTTCCTTGAACAGCATGCCGAACGGCGCGACGAGGGCTGCTACAACAAATCCAGCGGTCGTCGCATCGCTGCCTGTGTGCCAATGCATACTTTCGGTTTCCCGTTGCGCATTGAAGAGATCGCCAGACTCTGTACCGAGTACGGCATCATCCTGGTGGAAGATGCCGCAGAGTCGCTGGGCAGCTATGTCGGCGAACGCCATACAGGCAACTTCGGCAAGCTGGCGACGCTCAGCTTCAACGGCAACAAGGTCATCACCACCGGCGGCGGTGGCATGATCATCACCAATGACGAAGCACTGGCCAAACGTGCCAAGCATCTGACCACCACGGCCAAGGTTCCGCACCCCTACGAGTTCGTACACGACGAGATCGGCTACAACTACCGCCTGCCCAATCTCAATGCGGCACTGGGCTGCGCGCAGATGGAACGCCTGGCGAAGATGCTGGCGATCAAGCGCGGAGTGGCGCAAGGCTATCGGGAATTCTTTGCTGGCACCGATATTCGTTTTGTCGAGCCATTGACTGGTAACACCGCAAACCACTGGTTGAACGCCATCGTGCTTGGCTCCGAAGAGGAGCGTGATGCATTCCTGCAATTCACCAATAGCCGCGACGTGATGACGCGTCCGGTCTGGCGCCTGATGTCGCGCCTGCCCATGTTTCAAGACTGCCAGAATGATGGGCTCGAGAACTCACGCTGGCTGGAGGCCAGGGTGGTGAATCTCCCTTCCAGTGTTCCTGAAAGCGAATTCGAGAGGTTGCGTGGGTGAACATTCTTGAGCTGATCGGCCGTACAGAGCCGCTGTTTGAAACCGATATCCGCAACCACGAGGCCGAGTTGTCCGGCCTGGTCCGATCCAGCCGTTTCCTGGTCATCGGCGGCGCTGGCTCGATTGGTCAGGCGGTTACGCGGGAGATTTTCAAGCGCAAGCCGCGTGCATTGCACGTGGTCGATATCAGTGAAAACAACATGGTCGAGCTGGTGCGCGATATTCGCAGCACGCTTGGCTACATTGATGGCGATTTCCGAACATTCGCCATCGACTGCGGTTCGCGTGAATTCAATGCCTTGATGCAGGCCGGGAGCAGCTACGAATACGTTCTCAATCTGTCCGCACTGAAGCACGTGCGCAGTGAGAAGGATCCTTTCACCTTGATGCGCATGATCGAGGTGAACGTGCTGAACACGATTTCCACGATTGCCAAAGCTGAGGCTGGCGGTGCGCGCAAGTACTTTTGCGTTTCCACCGACAAGGCCGCCAACCCGGTCAACATGATGGGTGCGAGCAAGCGCATCATGGAGATGTTCCTCATGCGCGCCAGCGAGTCACTGCCGATCTCGACCGCGCGCTTTGCCAACGTCGCGTTTTCTGATGGCTCACTGCTACACGGCTTTAACCAGCGTTTCGCCAAGCACCAGCCAATTTCGGCACCGAACGATGTGCGGCGCTACTTCGTCACCCCGCAGGAATCTGGCGAGCTCTGTCTGAGTTCGTGCCTGTTGGGCGACAACCGCGATATCTTCTTTCCCAAGCTCAGCGAGCAACTGGACCTGACCCGGTTTTCCGATATCGCGGTCCGCTACCTGCAGGCGCTGGGGTTTGAAACCTTCGAATGCACCAGTGAAGATGAAGCCCGCGATCGCGCGCCCGAGTTGATTGCGACCAAGCGATGGCCTGTCTATTTCTTTGCCAGCGATACCACCGGCGAAAAGGATTTCGAGGAATTCCATACCGGCGCGGAAACGCTTGATATGCAGCGATTCACCAGTATCGGCGTCATCAAGAATGAACCGGACTACGATGCGGACAAGCTCGAAACCTTCCTCACGACTATTCGTTCGCTGCGAGCGCAGCCGACCTGGGACAAACCCGAGCTCGTGGACTTGTTCAACCACATGATTCCGGAGTTCCAGCACAAGGAAACAGGCAAATACCTGGACGGACGGATGTAATGCAGCGACTTCTCGATATCGTGCTTTCCGCGTTCGCCTTGCTGGTGTTCTCGCCTTTCCTGGTGCCGATTGCCATCATCCTGCGACTGACAGGCGAGGGTGAGGTGTTCTACGTGCAGCAGCGCGTCGGCCGCAATGGTGATCTGTTTGGTCTGTACAAATTCGCGACCATGTTGAAGAACAGCCCCAGCATCGGCACTGGCACAGTGACAGTCAAAGGCGATCCACGCGTGCTGCCGATCGGTCGTTTCCTGCGCAAGACCAAGCTCAACGAATTGCCGCAGTTGCTCAATGTCTTGAAGGGAGAGATGAGCATCATCGGTCCACGGCCACAGACGCAGCGTTGTTTCGATGCATTCCCGCAAGCTTCGCAGGCGGAGATCATCAAGGTGCGGCCCGGCCTGTCCGGCATCGGCTCGATCATCTTCCGCGACGAAGAGGAGTTGATGCACGCAAGCGCCGAGCCGGAGCGTTTCTATGACGAGGTGATCATGCCTTATAAGGGCGACTTGGAAGAGTGGTACGTTGCCCGCCAAAGCCTGCGTACCTACTTGCTGTGCATCCTTGCGACGGTTTGGGTGGTGGTGTTTCCGAAGTCCCGCTTCGTAAGGCGGACGTTTCCCGATTTGCCGAAGCCCCCGGTTGCGCTAGCGGATTTGATTTGAGCCCTCATGAAGAAGACGGATGTCTATCGGCAAGTCGCGGACCTGCATGCAAAGTGCCTCGACAAGGGCTTTCTTGCGACCCTCGGCACGCGATTTCTGACCCTGATGTACCGGGCCATTGATGAAGCGGCCGACAGCGTATTGCTGATCGAGGAAAAGGATGGTCGTGTGTTGGGGTTCATTTCGGGCGCCAGGACAACAGGCTCAATCTACCGGCATATGCTGCGATATCCGTTTCGGCTGAGCGTGGCGCTGTTTCCGGTTCTGGTCAGGCCACGTGCCTTGATCCGCATTTTTGACATCCTGCGCTACGGGCGCAACGAGTCCCATCTCGATCCTTCCCCCGACGCAGAGTTGCTGAGCATCGCTGTTGTGCTCGACGCACGAGGTTCGGGTGTTGCACAGGCCCTGTATCGACGTCTGGCTGCATACTTTCATGAGCAGGGTGTCGGCGCTTTCAAGATCAGCGTCGGTGCCTCGCTGGCCGCTGCGCACCGCTTCTATTCGAAAATGGGCGCCAAACCAGTCGGTACGCAGGAGGTTCATTCCGGCGAAGCGTCTGTTGTCTATTTGCATGATTTGGCAGCACGATCCGAACCGATCGAGGGATTCGTAGGCCGATGATGAATCGACGGATCACTCAGGCGGTGGCTGATACCAACGAATGCGCTACCTGATGGTAAGCGTCCGCCCACCTCACCTACTCACCTGAACCGATAGCTGCTGCGATCCGCACTCCTGTGAATGAATGGAGAGTGGCAATGTCGAGCAAGCGCGTAATGTGGGCGGAACGGATTGAGGCCTGGCAGCGAAGCGGTTT
>NZ_DASSYD010000158.1:0-3827 GCF_035703485.1 Dokdonella sp.
GAAACTTTCCTGTTTCTGCACATGTTTTTCGGCATAGGCGTAAATCGTGCTGTCAGGGAACTGTTCGAGCAGGCATTCGCGGATCAGCTCACGCTGCTTGTACATGCCGGCCGAGAAGAACTCGATGACCAGGGTATTGGCAAAACGATCAACGACCAGTCCGGAGAGTCCATCGCCTTCGGAGTGGATCAGTCGATAGGCATCGGTGACCGCATCGAGTTTGAGCAGATCACGACGCAGACTGACGGCTGCGGCGATCTTGCGCTTGAAAAACTCCGCATCGACCTGCTCCTCCACGTCGGCAGTGAGCACGCGCAAGCTGATCCGAGAATGGCCGTTGTAGAAGCCGCGTCCGGCGTATTCACCGTTGCGGTCGACGATCTCGACAATGCTGCCGGGTTTCGGTTTCGGCTCAGGGCGCTCCACCATCTTCTGGTAGATCCACGGATGGTTCGAGCGGCGTTCGATCTTGAGTTGTACGACGGGCAGAGGCCCCGGGGGATGTTTGTCCATCGCGGCATGATAAGCGATGCCGCTTGAGCACGTGAGCGTAGGAGCGGTGAGCGGTTAGCGGGAGATGCGAAAAGCAGCGGGCGGTGAGCGGGTAGCGGGAAAATCTGTCCAGGCGTTTCGGCGGATGTTGCGAAAGATGGTTCATCGTGCTGCCGGCATGTCGGAAACCGCAATGCTCCTCCCGCTCACCGCTCACCGCTCACCGCTCACCGCTCCCGCTCCATTCATGACTTTCGACAGGGATTCCGCTACAGTCGGACGCGTAAACGAAGGGGAGTAGCTCTCCCGTTGCCGTGATCGTCAGCACGGACCGCCCCGCCGGTCCCGGTCCGGCAGGCAAGCTGTTGATGATTCACATCGTGGCTTGCGAGCAAGACCTTCGCCGACGACGGCGAAGCTGTGCCCGGAATTCCCGAGGCCCTGCCTGCAGTCAGTGGAGCGGGACCTTTTCGTTTTCTGGAGCCATTGTTCATGCATACCATCGGTACACCGGGCCTGTGGCTCGCCTTCAGCCTGTTGGTCGTTGTTGCCCTGGTTGTCGATTTCATGGTTCTGCGTCCGGGCGGCTCGCACCGGGTGTCGTTCAAGGAAGCGACTTTGTGGAGCATCGCCTGGATCGCACTGGCCATGTTGTTCAATCTCGGCCTCTGGTACTGGCTGGGTGGCCACGTCAGCCCCGAGGTTGCCAACGAGGCCGCTTTGCAGTTTTTGACCGGCTACGTGGTCGAGAAGGCCCTGGCGATCGACAACATCTTCGTCTTTCTGCTGATTTTCACGCGTTTCGGAGTCGGCCCCGAGTTGCAGCAGCGAGCGCTGATGATCGGCATCCTCGGCGCGATCGTGTTGCGGGCAATCCTGATTTTCATCGGCGCGGCGCTGATTCAGCGTTACCACTGGATCCTGTATTTCTTCGGCGCCTTCCTCGTCTATACCGGCGTCCAGATGGTGCGCTCGCCCAGCGATGACGCCGATTTCGAGGCCAATCCCCTAATGCGCTGGATGCGCGGCAATCTGCGTCTGACCAGCGAATACCACGGCAACGCGCTGAGCGTGGTCAAGGACGGTGTGCGCTGGTTCACGCCGATGTTCGTGGTCATCGCCCTGCTTGCCGTGACCGACGTGATTTTTGCGGTTGATTCGATCCCGGCGATCTTTGCCATCACCGAGGATCCGTTCATCGTGCTGACCTCGAATGTGTTCGCCGTGCTCGGCTTGCGCGCCTTGTTTTTCCTGGTTTCCGGCATGGCCGAGCGCTTTCACCTGCTCAACTATGGCCTCGCCGGTGTGCTCAGTCTCATCGGTGTGAAAATGCTCATCGTCGACTTCTGGAAGGTGCCGATCGGATTGTCGCTGGGCCTGGTGGCTTTGCTGATCGGCGCTTCGCTGATAGCCAGTCGCCTGTTCCCCAAAGCGGAATGAAATCAGGGGGTCGCGCCGTCGGGGTCGATATCGAGCGAGGATTGGCGACGAATCGCCGAGGCCGCAAAGATGCGATTGCGCCCCGCGCGCTTGGCCTCGTACATCGCGTGATCGGTTTCCCGCAGCAAGGTTTCAAGGTTGCTCATTGCGGGCCCGAGTGAGCCGACGCCAATCGATGCGCGCAACGGCAGCGGCCAACCGCTGACCGTGAACTCCGAGTCGCATAGGTGCTTGCGGATTCTCTCGGCCAGGCTGATTGCGGCTTTCTCGTTGGTGTCGGGCAGGATCAGCACGAATTCTTCACCGCCAAGGCGTGCGAGGATGTCGGATTCACGCATCACCTCGCCCACGCATTCGACGAATCGACACAAGGCAAGATCCCCCACTTCATGGCCAAACTGATCGTTGATGCGCTTGAAGTGGTCAATGTCGAGAATCAGCAGAGACAGGGCGCGGCCGTGTCGTTTGCTCGCGGCGATCGCCTTGTTGGCCAATTCAGTCATCGTGCGCCGGTTGAATACTCCGGTCAGCGGATCGAGCGTCGCCAGCCGGGTCAGATCCTTGTTCATGCGTTCGCCACACATGAGCAGGAAACCCGAGGTTGCGATCACCGGCATCAACGAGGCATACGTGAAAACGACGCCTTGCATGATCGAAGAGGTCGTCAGGAAGATCGAACTCGAACTCGGCGTGAGCGCTGCGCGAGTGAGCATGATCACAATCGCCGCACCGAGCATGATTGCGACCAGATGCTCGGGTTGCGTGATCGGGCCAGGGGCGCGGTAGATCGCACTGAGGCCATACAGCAATACGATCGACAGAATCAGTGAAATCAGGATGATGCGACCTTGCAGGCTGGGCCAGACGTAGGTCAGGAGAATCTCACCAGCAGCCGCAAGCAGAATGATGACAATGAAGGCAAGCCTGCGATCGGGCCTGTGGTTGTATTCGCGCAGTGCCTGAATCAGGAGCGTGAACGAGACCACCAGCAAGGTATTGGCGACGACGATCGAGAGCCAGTCCGGAATCTGTTCGCGCATCGACAGCAGCGCATAGGAAAACGGCTGGATGAGCAGGCCACGCACCCACAGTTGGATGGGATATTGCAGGTTGCGCGGATAGCCGCTTGTCGTGAAGGCCAGCGCCATGCCGATAATCAGGGTGATCGTCGCGGTCAGCTGCATCGCGGTCGAAATGTGAAAATCCATGACATTACAATCAGTTGGGTCAACAGTTTAAGCAAGGTTCGAGCCAACTCCTCGAGAATCAGGCGAACTGACGATGAGCGAGCGACCACTTGGTGCTGAGGAGGAGACCTGTCGCAAGGACGGTCAACCATCGGCCGCCGGAACGCTCTGATCCTCGTCGGAGAACGAGCGAGCGCCAGGTCTTGATGCGGAGCGCCTGCGCAGGCGCGATCAGGCATTCGCTTTGATTCGAGGCAGTCGCCCTTGCACCGGCTGGGCTCGGCCCAACCTATTCAGGATGGAAATCGCACCCCCGTCCCCCGATCCCGGAAGCGCCGCGGTCAAGCTTGATCGCGAACGAATCAGCTACGCGGTGTTCAGCGCCTCAGTCCTGTTGCTTGGAATCTGGCTGGTCTGGGTCGGCGGCTGGCTGCTTGGCTGGTCGATGAATGATCTCGGTATCGAGCCGCGCCGAGTGCACGGTCTGATCGGGATACTCAGCGCGCCGCTGGCCCACGCTTCGTTTGCTCACCTGATGTCAAACACCTTGCCGCTGGCCCTGTTGGCGACATTGGCCCTGTATGCCTATCCGCGCGCTACCCAGTTCGCCTTGCCGATGATCTGGCTGCTATCCGGCACCGGTGTCTGGCTTTTCGCGCGCGATTCGGCGCATGTCGGCATGAGCGGCATCAATCATGGCCTCAAGTT
>NZ_DASSYD010000030.1:0-24191 GCF_035703485.1 Dokdonella sp.
AAGATCGAGGCCGATTGGCGAGTGCAGGCGTGGTTGCAGGGAATCGCGGACATCCGCCGGGAGGATCTTGAACAAATCATCACGGCGACGTTTCGGTCCCAGCAGGCCGATAAACGGCAGGTTTGTCGAAGCAAGTGCCTGAAGCGCCTCAAGATCCATCTCGAAGTTGTGCTGCATGATCAGCGCAGCACGAATTGCGCGGAAGCCGATCTCCGCAATCGCGGATTCTGGGCGGGCTTCGATTCGATGATCGGCAAGTGCGGCGTTCGCCTGCCAGCGCGGGCGCGACTCGACGATTGATGTCATCCAGCCAAGCGAGCGCAATAACGGTATCAGCAGCGGTGTCTCGGGGCCGGCGCCGAATACCAGGACGCCGGGCGGTGCTGGCAACTCGACCTGCCAGCGCCGGGATGCATCGTCTTCGCCCTCCCAGCCAGCGAAATTCGATGGCAATTGCCATGAGCGCGATTGACCTGCAATCTCGCAATCGATTTGACCGTTTGCGTCGAGTGTGAATTCGAGCATTCCACTGCCAGCCAACCATGCGCTGGCCAGTGGCTGCCAACCATCCAGTGCCACGACCGGCAGCAGGACCAGACGTAGGCGTCCGCGACAACCGACGGCGGAGCCAGCGAAGAGATCCTCGTCGTCGCGCGTATCAATTTCCATCCACTCGACGCACGCATTCGTGGCGGCACTTTGCGCACGCCGAGCGATTTCGGGTTCGAGGCAGCCGCCACTGAGCCAGCCGATTTGCCTTGAGTCCGCACGAAACAATGCCGCTGCAGCGCGGCGTACGTAAGTCGATCCGATGGTTTCAACGACGATCGCCAGCGCACAAGGCTGCTGCTCGGCGATCGCGTCGAGGGCAGCTTCGATTACCGCGCGTGTTGCGCCGCTCGCCTTGTTCACTCGCTAGTCCCGGGTACGGTTAAGGCAACGCTGATCAAGTGGCGCAATCGTCACGACACCTGTCTGCGCGCAGCTCGTCAAGGCTACCAGCCTTCACTTCGCCACGCGGCACGACCGGCGAACCTTCTGAATGCCATGACGGTTGGGCCACTTGATCAGTGTTGCCTTAATTCAGCGCACCACCGCAACTTGATCCCTGACCGGCAGTACAGCCGAAACAATGTCCGGCAACGCCAATTTGTTTCGGCAATTCGGCATCGAGCAGATCGCGCAAATGCGTGTCATGTTTGCGTCCGGCCAATGGCAGCTTGAGCATCTGGTTGAAATCGCAGTCGAACACGCGGCCATCGTAGCCGACACTCAAGGTCGAGCGACACATGACCGCATCGAGATTGGCAACCTGATGGGCGTTGCGCAGGGTCTCCATGTAGCTGTCGAATTTCCCTTTCGATATCAGCCAGGAACCGAAGCGCTGGATCGGCATGTTGGTAATCGTGTACAGATGATTGAAGCGGATGCCGAAATTGTCTGCAAGCAGGCCACGATAGTCGGCTTCAAGCGTTGATTGCTCGGGCGGCAGGAAAGCGCCATTCGGGTTGTAGACCAGGTTGAGCGCGAGGCCGGAACCCCATTGTGCGTAGCCCAGCGCATTGAGTTTTTGCAATGCCGTGATCGAATTTTCAAAGACGCCGTTGCCTCGCTGTTCATCGACATTGGCCTGGCTGTAGCAGGGCATCGAGGCGACCGCTTCGACCTGGTTCGCAGCAAGAAAATCGCCGACCCATTCGTAGCCGGGCTCCTCCATGATGGTCGGGTTGAGACGATCCATGACGTGCAGTCCCTGTGCTCTCGCGGTTTCCACCAGCCAGCGGAAATCGACATTCATTTCCGGCGAGCCGCCGGTCATGTCGAGGATGCTGACGCCGAGTTTTTTGCCGACGTCGAGGGCAAGCTGCATGGTTTCGCGATCCATCGTTTCGGTGCGCCGCGGACCGGCGTTGACATGGCAATGGATGCAACTGAGATTGCAGCGATAGCCAAGGTTCAATTGCAGGGTCGTGATGCGACCACGCTCGATCGATGGAAAGTCGCTGTGTTCGAGTTTTGGCCAGGTATCACGCATGCGGGTTCACTTGTTCTTTTGAGGGGGTGTGGTCGTTGACGAATGGCAGCAACAGCATGGCGGGAAGTCGTTGCGATGCCTCGTCGCGAAATTGATTCAGGCCAATCTGCATCTGGCGGTGGCCATCGCGCGGCTGTTCAGTCACCGAGACGAACAATCGATCCCAGATACTGAGCAGGTTGCCATAGTTGCTGTCAGTTTCGGCGCGATGGATCGAGTGATGCGCGCGGTGCCAGTCCGGAGTGATGACAAGCTTGCGCAGTTGACGATCCCAGCGCTGCGGGATGGCGATATCAGCATGCGAAAAGAGTGCGAATGCGGCCAGCAGAACTTCGTAACCCAGCACCGCAATCGGGGCTGCGCCGAGCGCGGCGATGACCAGGCATTTGTACAGCAGCGAAAGCACGATCTCGAACGGGTGGAAGCGCAGGCCCATGCTCAACTCGAAGTTGGTATCACTGTGGTGCAGACGATGGATTCGCCACAGCCATGGCACCCAATGCATCCAGCGGTGTTGCCAGTAAATCGCCAGGTCAAGGGCGATGATCGTAATGGTGAATTCAAGCGCAAGCGGCCAGTCCAGATGATTGAACAGGCCCAGCTGCAGATCACTGGCGGCCGCCGCGAAGCTCACCGCCGTCAGTGGCAACAGCAGATAGACAATCAAGGCCGAAATCAGCGGCAGTGAAAGATTGCGCAAATAGCGTTTGGCGGAAAAAGGTTCGCCTCGTGTCGGCATGCGAAACTGGATCGCGAGCAGGATCAGAAACAGCGAGCCGATGGCCGTGAAGCGAACGATGGCGCCATTGTCCAGCATCCAGGCGATCACAGGCATTCCTCCCTGGCGCTATTCAGCTCCCCAAGAACAACGCACAGTTGGCGTTGTTCCGCGCTTGGCGCGTCCAGCGATGCGAGCGCGACTTGAACCGGCTCGATATCCGAGGCTTCATCGATGTCGCGCAGAATGTCGAGTTCGAGCCAATCCCCGTAGCCGCTCATCGCTTCAATAAACTCGACCGATGTCGTCGCCCGGCTGTAGTGGGCACGGGTCCAGGCGCTTTCAACCAGATCCTGGTTGCCACCGAACAGCCAGAAGCCGCCATCCTCGGCTCGGCCGATGCCCAGTCGCGGGGCTGTTGAATCCAGCCATTCGGCCATTTGCACGAGATGATGAGATTGCAACTGCGGGGCATCGGCACCTATCAGAATGACGCCGCGATGATGCGTACGCAGTTGTCGATACACGCACGCCATGCGTTCGCCAAGTGAACCCATGCCTTGTTCGACGTGGTGCAAGCCCGGCCAGTGCGATGCGCTCAGTTCGGCTGCCTCGGCAATCGCCCAGTAGCCGGTAGTCGTGCCAGCGTGACTCGATTTCTCGACCATGGAACGTACCGCCGCCGCCGATGCCAGATGCAGGCGCTCGGACTTGCCTCGACCGAGCTGTGGCCAGAGGCGAGTCTTTACTGGTGAAAGGGCCGGGGTCTTGACGAAGATTGCGATCGCGCAGCTCATTGGCGATCACCTGCGCGTTGCGAATGCGCCAGTCGGGAAAACCTCAGCGCTTGCGCGCGGGTCATGCGCAGATGCTGCCAGGTCGTCCGCCACCAGCCATGCTCGGCGTATTTGCGTGCACTGGTGCGAATGCTTGCACCAAGCGCACGCAGCGGCACGCCCTGGGCACGTGCACGCCAGATCAAGGCGTGATCCTCGCCCTTGCCGACTGCATCATCGAAGCCGCCGAGGGATTCGAAAACCCGTCGCGGCATGAGCAAGCCCTGATCGCCAAACGGCAAGCCGAGCAGGCGGCTGCGCAGAAAAGCACCGAAGCTGTTGATCGCCATCCAGCGCGGACCATCGCCGAGGAAGCGCAGATCAAAGTAGCCGATCGCGGGTTCATTGTTGGTGACGAATGCCTGCATCGCCTGAATGGCTTCGACGCCGACGCATGAATCGGCATGCAGGAACCACAACCATTGCGCTCGTGCCGCATGGGCACCCGCATTGAGTTGTCTTGCGCGCCCGGCTTCGGAGTGAATGACGCGCAGGTTGCTGGTTAGCGCATCCGTGAAAACGGCATCGCCATCGGCCATCGAGAGAATGATTTCATCGGAATCGGCTGAAGCCAGTTGTGGCAGCAGTCCACGCCAGGCGTAGTCGCCTGGTCCAACCGGGATGACGATGGCGACGTTTGCAGTCATGGGCTTCAGCAGCAGCTCGCGGCAGCACTTGAAGGTTCGGAGCTTGGCGAAACGCAGTCGAACAAACCGTAGTGGACGCGCTTGTCACCGTGCAGCTCAAAGTGGCTTGCATAGCGGGTCGCGGCGAGCATGTCGAAGGTATTGCCGCAGACACGCATGGGTCGGCCGGTTTCGAAACGGTGATGATCGTCGAGGGTGAAGGCGTGCGGCAGGCCGGGCAGGTCGCCGCGGTAGGTCGCGATCTGACCGAAATCTTCGCAGCGGTCTTCGAGGTCCAGCTTGAATGCGCGCATCGTCATCGAACGAAATCCGATCATGCCGATGCGTGCTTCGATGGCCGGATCGATCAGCGGGATCGGTGCCTGGCTGACACAGCGCGCGTCGGCGCAGCCGATCTTGTTGAGCACGCGCCGGAAATCCTCGATGTACAGGGCGCCGGACAAACATTCGCCAAGCAGGACCGGATCGCTGAGCAATTCAACGGGAATCCGACGATCAGCAAAGACATCGGAAAAATACAGTTCGCCACCGGGCTTGAGCACACGGAATATCTCGGCGAAAACCTTGTCCTTCTGTGGCGAAAGATTCAGTACGCAGTTGGAAACGACCACGTCGATGCTGGCGTCGTCGATTCCGCAGGCATCCAGTCGCTCGATCTTGCCTTCGACGAAGCGCACGTTGGATTGCGCGTAGCCGTAGCGTTCGGCCTGCCAGGCCTGATGACGATGGCCCACGGCCAGTTGTTCGGC
The DNA here is from genome assembly GCF_035703485.1 of Dokdonella sp. GTDB lineage: Bacteria > Pseudomonadota > Gammaproteobacteria > Xanthomonadales > Rhodanobacteraceae > Dokdonella. Next base: position 4,986 of record NZ_DASSYD010000030.1, read on the forward strand.
CGTCATGTCGACGCCGATGACGCGACCCTGTTCGCCGACCATGCGCGAAAGCAGGTAGACGTCACGTCCGCTTCCGCAACCGAGATCGAGCACGGTCTTGCCGGTCAGCGCCGGTGGTAGCGGCGAGCCGCAGCCATAGAAACGTTCGTTGATCTCGGGATGGATGTCAGCCAGCAGCGGACGCAAGGTCGGTGGCATCGACTCGCTCGGGCAGCAGGCACCGGTCTTGAGGTCACTGGTCGATTGCAGCACGTTGCCGTAGTAGTGGCGGACGTCTTCATGAATGCTGGGGTCGTTCATTGTGTTTCCTGGATCAACGTGAGGAGAGGGCTATGAGATAGGCAAACATGCCGGCCAGTGGCGAGCAGCAGGATGAAGCTGATCAGCAGGCGGATCAACATCAGTGCGTCGATCCGTTGAGTGACCAGTCGTAGTCGGTGAAATCGATGGACAGTTTGCCCTCGCGCAGCCGTTGGGCTTTCTCCGCATCGAGGCCCAATGCATCGGCATGGTCGGTGAGGAATGCTCCGACTCCGCCGGTGTGAGCGTCGAAATCGCCCGCATACCAGTCGAAGATTTTCGATACCTGCACCAATTTTCCATCGCTGGCGAGTCGGTTTCTGCTGCGATCCTTGAGAAAGCGCGTGGTCTGATCGGCCAGTTGTGTGCGCAAGGTCGCACCAACATAAGCCTCGGGACGCAGCGCCGGGCATCCGATCGATGCGCAATTGACCGCGAAGTGAATGCGTGGATCGGAATAATCACTCGCCCCGCGCAGCAGTGTGTGCTCGATCGAATCAAGGCTTCGACGCTCACCGAGCAGATCGACGAATTCCTTTTTCCAGGGCGATGAAAACAGTCCGCCGAGATCCTTGATCGACTTCAGATTCGGGTAACGAGTCAGGATCAGTTTGACCGTGGCCGCGTTGTAGGCGTTGATCAGGAAGGCTTCGCGATCGTCCTGATTCCAGCTGTCGACTGTCTTTCGATCGATTTTCGATAGCGTGTCGAGATAGGCGTCCAGTGCCTTCGCATCGCGGGCAAAACCGGCGTAGTCGACGGTGCTCGTGGTGCCCTCGGCATTCCACTGCACATGGTCGGCAACAAGCGTGTTCCAGGCGGCGTGGGCTTGATCAAAACCCTCGGCCTGTGCGCCTGAGGCGGCGATCGAAGCCAGCATCAACAATCCGGCAATCATCCAGCACATCGGCTCAACCCCTGCGCCATGCGAAGAACTTTGCGGCCATGCGCAAGATGCCTTGCGGCGCATTCGCGCGCTTCCAGACGCCAGCTGCCATCTTGTTGGCCTCGCTCATGGTCGGATAAATGTGAATCGTGCCGAGCAGCTTGTTGAGGCCGATGCCGTGCTTCATCGCAAGGACAAACTCGGCGAGCAGGTCGCCCGCGTGTTCGCCGACGATGGTGGCGCCGAGGATCGTATCCTTGCCCGGTGGGGTGAGGATCTTGACGTAGCCGTGATCGGCCGAATCGGCAATCGCCCGATCGAGATCATCAAGGCCGTATTTGCTTACCTCGACTTCGATCTCTTGCTCCTTTGCTTCGGCCTCGGACAAGCCGACCCGGGCGACTTCCGGATCGGTAAACGTCGCCCACGGAATCACCCGGTAGTCGGCCTTGAAGCTCCAGAACGGCGCGATCAGCGCATTGACCGACGCGTACCAGGCTTGATGTGAAGCAACATGGGTGAACTGGTAGGGGCCGGCGACGTCGCCAGCGACGAGGATGTTGGGGAAATTCGTGCGCAGCAGTGCATCGGTTTTCACGGTGCCGCGCTTGTCGATCTCGACGCCGAGCTCTTCGAGGCCAAACCCTTCGACATTCGGTTTGCGCCCAAGCGCCAGCAGCAAGCGATCGAAGTCGAATTTGACCTCGGTGCCGTCTCGCTTGCCGATCAGGGTGCCGGCCGACTTGTCGCCCTCGACACGGATGGCCTCACAATCGGTGATCACGTCGATCCCCTCTGCAGCGAATCGAGTTTCGATGACGGTCGAGGCGTCGACATCTTCACGCGGCAGCAGACGCGAACCCTTCTGGACCAGAGTGACCTTGCTGCCGAGGCGGGCGAAAGCCTGAGCCAGTTCGCAGCCGATCGGTCCGCCGCCGATAATGACCAGCTTTTTCGGCAATTCACGGATTTCCCATAGCGTATCGGAGGTGCGGAAATCGACCGTATCGAGGCCTTCCATATCAGGCACGCGGGCTTGCGCGCCGGTCGCAATGATCAGGCTGCGTGCCGTGTAGCGCTGGCCGTCGACGTCGACTTGCCACGGCGAGAGGATGCGCGCATCACCCTTGATCACATCCACGCCAAGCTCGGTGTAGCGTTCGACCGAATCATGTGGTTCGATCTTGGCGATGATCTCGTGCACGCGGCTCATCACGTCGGCGAAATCGATTTCGGTGTTGACCTTGGCGATGCCATAGCGCTCCGAGTTGCGTGCATCGGCCATCAGTCGCGCACTGCGCAGCAAGGCCTTGGACGGCACGCAACCGGTATTCAGACAATCGCCACCCATGCGGTGGCGCTCGATCAGGGCGACCTTGGCCTTCACCGTCGCAGCGATGTAGGAAGACACCAGGCCAGCGGAGCCGGCGCCAATCACGATCAGGTTGAAATCAAAACGCGAAGGTCGCTGGTAGCCTTTGTAAACGCGCCGCGCCTGGATCCAGCGGGTCAGCCAGCGCATCAGCAACGGCAATATGCCGAGCAGGACAAAGGCACCAATCAGGCCCGGCGAAAGGATTCCGGAGAGACTGTCGATCTGCGCGAGCTGGGTGCCGGCGTAAACGAACGCAATTGTCCCCGGCAGCATGCCGATCTGGCTGACCAGGTAGAACACGCTGGTCTTCAGCGCAGTCAGGCCCGCGAGCAGGTTGACCAGGAAAAACGGAAATGCCGGAACCAGACGCATCGTGAACAGATAGAAGCCGCCGTCGCGTTCGATGCCTTCATCAAACGAGCGCAGGCGCTTTCCATATTTGGCACGCAGGCTGTCGCGCAAGACGAAACGTGAAACCAGAAAGGCGAGGGTGGCGCCGATAGAACTGGCGAACGAAACCAGCACGGTGCCTTCGAGCAGGCCGAACAAGGCACCCGCGGCCAGGGTGAGGATGGCCGCGCCGGGCAAGGACAGGCTGGTCACGGCGACATAGGCGACAAAGAAGGAGCCGAGGGCGAGCCAGTGATGCGCGGCAACCCATGTGCCCAGCGACGCCTGCCTTGCCTTGAGGCCTTGCAGGTTGAGTTCTGCCAGTAAACCACTGCGCCAGAGAGCGAACGCAGCAATGGCGAGAACGACAACGATGATCCAGCGGATTGATGATCGGGACACAGAAATTCCTGGGGTTGCCGGCGAGCCTGCACACGAGGTTCCCACAAGAGAACGGGTTCAGGCGGCAAACCATTCATTCTGTAATGGAATGGTGGGTTGACACGCCAGCGCATACGCTCGCATGTCTCCAGCGTCGCTGCACGGAATGATCGGCTGGATCCGCTGTAGCGGATAGCCCGGGACAGCCATTCAGTCCAGCTGCGGAGTCCTTTTGTCGTCCAGGCCCGCTCTTGATGGGCGAAGCGCATGCCTCTCACATGTATCATGCAGCGCTGGTTCCGGCAGGTTCGGTCGCAATCCCTGAGATTGCGGTGTGGGCCAATGCCGAAGGTCAAGTCTGCAATGAATCGACAAAGAGGAGCGATGCAATGGCAAGGGGCGTGAATAAAGTCATCCTGGTAGGCAATCTCGGTGCAGACCCTGAGGTCAGATACACGGCTGGAGGGACAGCGATCTGCACGCTCAGCGTGGCGACCTCTGAATCGTGGAAGGACAAGCAATCCGGCGAACAGCAGGAGCGCACCGAATGGCATCGTGTGAAGATGTTCGGTCGGCTCGCGGAAATTGCTGGCGAGTATTTGAAAAAAGGTCGCCAGGTGTATGTGGAAGGCTCGATTCGAACCGACAAGTACACCGACAAGGAAGGCATCCAGCGCTACAGCACGGACATCATCGCCAACGAGATGCAGATGCTCGGCGGCAACGAAGGTGGCGGGGGTGGTGGAGGCAACCGTGATCGAGGCGGCGATCGTCCCGAACGCGGCGCACCGCGTGGTCCGCAATCGGCACCGCCGCGTCAGAATGAACCGGCACCCTCGCGCAATGACAGTTTTGAGGATGACGATATTCCGTTCTGAGGAACGGGATTCCGAAGACAGAATTGTGCAGGTAACTGCAACGAAAACGGGCCGCAAAGAGCGGCCCGTTTTCAATTCAGGACAGAGATGTCGTCCTGTAGTTTGACTACTGCTCGCGACGGCGGCGCAGGGTCGTGGTTACACCAGCGATGCCGAGCAGAAGACCGAGAAGCATCAAGGTGTACTGACTGAGCGTCGGCAATTCACGTGGCGGCTCCAGTGGTGCTCCAGCCGTGGCGCAGGTTCCATCGATGGCGAATGAAAAGGCCAGTGAAGGCGGTCCGATGACCGCACTGGCTTCTGTCCAGGTTGCTACGCCGGCACCTGGAGCAATCAGTACGCCATTGGCGCTCGTGCCGGTTGCGCCGGTCGAAGCGGCAAAGTAGTTGTTGAAACCTGCAGCATTGGCTGCGGCATCTGTACCAAAGCCCGATACCCAATAGACGGTATTGGCATTGAGCTGAAGCCCAGGTGTGTTGAATGAGGCTTCAAAAAGGCTCGTTGCTGCTCCGAATGCTCCCAGATTCGTTTGCGAAGTCTGCGGGAATGTGGCAAACGGGTTGATGCCGGCGGTCGGTGAGGTTCCGCTGCCATCGTCATTAAACAGATCGAGGCCAAAGGACTGTGGCGCTGCATTCTGCTGGGTCGTTTGTACGCGAACCTGCGAAATATCGAAGACGCCACTGGCGCATGCGCCAGCCGGAATCGAAAAATCATCGGCTGAGCGTGCTTGAAAGGTGCCCGATGAGTCCTGTGACACCAGTGACGTGGTGCCATCGGCCTGCTGGTTGTCATAAAGGGTTCCGGGCGGGACGTAGGCTCCGCCACCGGTAACGCCCGGAGTTCCGATTGCCGGTCCCTGAGCGTAAAGCGTGGTTTGGGCGCTGGCGGCGCTCGCGCCAATCAGCATGGTGGCCAGGGCGGATGCCATGACGGTGACATGGATTCGGGTCATCTTTATTCCTTGGTATAAGCAGGGTTGAACTGGCATTGCGGGTTTGACAGGGAAGCCTGAATCAAACTTGAATTTGATGCCAAACAGGAGGCTAGCCCAGACAGTTATCCAAGACAAGCGAATACCGTGATTGGTGGCACAGAGTTCGAGTGACGACCGAAAGTCGCTGGTTGGCGAGCAGCCATGGTGCCTGAGGCTGAATCTTGTCGGATCGGCGACGGATTTCGAATGAGCGGCCCCTCCGGGAAAAGGGGCCCGCTCTCAAGGTTCAGCTCGGAAATTTGCGCGACAGCGCGAAGGCGACGAGATTGCCGATGCCGGTGGCGCCGAGCAGGATGGCGAATACGCCTGGTGTGACATCGCGCAAGCCGAGGGATTCCACCAGGCCGAAGCCGATAGCCAGCACGATCAGGATGGCGCCCCAGCGCAAGGTGGAATGGCGGCGGCGCAGTTCGTCGGCTTCGACGATCGACTGGATCAGCTCCTGCGAGACGTTCGATGCGACCAGTTGCTTGCGTACGCGGGCATCGACCACGGCCTTGATCGCATAGGTGATGCAGACGAACAGGGTGATCGGGATGAGGAATTCGAGATTGTTCATGGAATTGACCTGGTAGTGGTTGCGGTGCGGAACATGAGATACGGCTGATCCACAATCGGTTGCAGCGGGCAGGCTGTCGGGCTTTGTCCGGCACGGCTGCCAAACCATCTGTCATTCACGGACAGGCCGGTCCAGGGGCTTGCAACCATTCGCATCACCGGCGTATCCAGTATCTCGTGACCAGCACGCCGACCAGTCGAGAAGATGACCAGGCCCTTGTCGATGCCGTTTTGAGCGGATCGCCAGGTGCCTTCGAGCGTCTTGTTCGGCAGTATCAGAAACTCTGCTGGCATGTGATCTATCGCATGGTCCGGCACAGCGACGATACCCAGGATCTCTGCCAGGAGGCATTTCTGCGCGTGCATCAGTATTTGCATCAGTATCGCAACGAGAGTGCGCTGAAATCGTGGGTCGCGCAGGTCGCCTACTCGGTCGCCAAACGGCACCTGGAGCGCAAGCGTATTCCGCTTGCTGAACCATTCGCTGACGCCGATGGCCTGTCGCCGCTGGATCGGGTCAGCGATGATTTCGATATCGAAGAGGCCAGCATCGATAGCCAGTCGGCAGATCATCTGCATGCGGCCATCGAGTGCCTGCCGCCGCTACAGCGAACCATTCTTACCCTCTACCATCTTGATGAAATGCCGATCGCCGAGGTCGCGATGATTACTGGCCTCGCCGAAGGAACCATCAAGAGCCACCTGTTCCGCAGTCGCAAGCAACTACGCGACGCGCTGAACGACCGCATGGGAGTCGCCGCATGAATCCTGAAGAACGTGAATGGCAGGCCCAGGAGGCCGCTGCCCGCTGCGATCGCAATGGTGGCGATGGTCATGAGCTGGATGCGCTGGGCGCCAGTTATCTTTCCGTTGTTCGCGCCGCCCGGCAGCCGATTGCCGTGCCGTTGCCGGCTGATTTCGCAAGCCGCGTCGCTGCACTGGCGGCCGAGCGCCCGTCCGCCGCCGGGCTCGACTCCCGATTCGAGCGGCGGCTGTTGCAGATTCTTGCCGCGATCCTGTGCGTGGCCGCTGTGGCCGCTGCTTTGGTCTACGGCGGAAACTGGCTGGTAGCAACCGAGACTCTGGCCAGCCAGCTCGATAGACCCTCTCTGTCCTTGCTTCTGAGTCTGCTCGGCTGTCTTGGGGTTTCGGCACTCTCGCAGCAATTGCGAGGGTTGTTTGCCGGCTTCGGTCACAGCGACACCTGATTTGATCGAGTGCCTGCCTCGGCGATGCTCGGTATTTCGTGTGTCGGCCTCGATCGACGGGCGACAGATTCACCCTTGCGGCGTATCATTTGAGGCCCGTTGTCGCTTCGGCTTCGCGCATGATGCGCAAATGGCCGTGGCCAGACACTTTTCACCCAGCCAGACGCCCCTAGCGATGCCGCGAAAACGGCCCACCGACAATCCCTGATCCCTGCCATGCGCGCGTATGGCGGAATGCGAGCGCATGATGACTGAAATCGAGACCAGCACCCGTTCGACCACGCAGTTGCAGGGCCATCTGGCTCGCGTGAGCGACATGCTGGAACGACATCGCCAGCTTGAGGATCAAGCGCGACGCGATGAATTGTCCGATGCGCGAATTGTCGATATTCGCCGACAAAATCTTGCCGAGTTGCAGGATGAAATCGACAAGCTGCATTCGGCCGACGTCGCCCATGTCCTTGATGCGTTGCCGCCGGAAGATCGCCTCAGCGTCTGGCAGCTGGTCAAGGCCGACCGCGACGGCGAGATCCTGCTCGAAGTTTCCGATGCCGTGCGCGAAAGCCTGCTCGCGGACATGGATGCGCCGGAAATCCTTGCTGCCGCCGAGCAACTGGATGCCGACGAACTGGCCGATCTGGCTGAGGATCTGCCGGACGATGTCATCCATGAGCTGATGCAGCGCCTGGATGCACCTGAACGCGAGCAGCTGCGTTCGGCGATGTCCTATGAAGAGGACCAGGTCGGCGCGATCATGGATTTCGAGATGATCACGATCCGCGAGGATGTGACCCTCGAAGTGGTGCTGCGCTATCTGCGTTTCCTCAAGGAAATACCCGAGCAAACCGACAAGCTGTTCGTCGTCAACAGCGAAAACGTGTTGACCGGAGTTCTGCCGCTCAAATGGCTGTTGGTCAACGATCCGGTGCGCATGGTCAGCGATGTCATGGCGGTCGATGCGCACACGTTCCATCCGGACGAGGATGTGGTCGATATCGCCCAGGCCTTCGAGCGCTACGACCTGATCTCCGCGCCCGTGGTCGATGTTGACGGACGCCTGATTGGCCGTCTGACAATTGACGCGATGGTCGACGTCATCCGCGAGGAAAGCGACGCGGAAACCTTGAGTCGTGGTGGTCTGCGTGAGGACGAGGATATTTTCGCTTCGGTCTGGAAGTCCTTGCGCAATCGCTGGACCTGGTTGGCGATCAATCTGGTCACCGCGTTCATTGCCTCGCGCGTGATCGGCTTGTTTGAAGGATCGATTGAGAAACTCGTTGCGCTGGCAGCGCTCATGCCAATCGTGGCCGGTATCGGTGGCAATTCGGGCAATCAGACGATCACCATGATCGTCCGCGCACTCGCACTCGGACAGGTCAGTCCGGCCAATGCCAAGCGACTGCTGCGCAAGGAAGTCGGCGTCGCCGTGCTCAACGGATTGATTTGGGGTGGCGTGATTGGCCTCGTTGCCTGGCTGCTCTACGGAAGTGCTGCACTCGGCGCGGTCATGACCGCGGCGATGACTTTGAACCTGTTGCTGGCTGCCCTGATGGGTGTGCTGATTCCGATGACCCTGATTCGCTACGATCGCGATCCGGCGCTGGGTTCAAGCGTCATGATCACCGCATTGACCGACAGCGGCGGGTTTTTCATTTTCCTCGGATTGGCGACGTTGTTCCTGGTTTGATTCGCTTCTGTTGATCTTCCTCGAACCGGGTGGAATTTCTCGTTTTGTATTGATGTTTACGCCGCTTCGCGACGCGGCATCCCTGCCGGACATTCACTCGCCTCCCGCCTCGCCGTCGCTCTTGCGCAGGCAGGGGCCCAGTGACTTTGGCTTATGCACTCCGAAGCGGGGTAAAGATCAAGGAATAAAAAGGCGGCGCCCATCGCCAGATTCGTCGCCAGATTCGGAATCACCTTGACGATCGGCGACGAAACTCGACAGGCGACATACCGGCCGCACGCCGAAACGCGCGGGTAAAATTCGCCCCATCCTGGAATCCCAGTTGCAAAGCGATGCGGGTGATCGGCAAGTCGGTTTGTGCAAGCAGGTTGCTGGCGCGCCGATGTCGGCTTTGCAGACCAAGTTCGCGAAAGCTGGTGCCTTCCGCGTTGAGTCGACGATTCAAGGTACGCGTCGACAAATGCAGGATGCGTGCAAGTTCCTGCTGGCGCGGCTGATGATCGCTTGCTTGGTCGAGCATCATGCCTAGCCAGGTGCTCAATGAGCCGCGCTCGGTCAATCGGGCCAGTTCTTCCTCGCAGCGATGGCGGGCGATGTTGAGGGCGTTGCGATCGGCGAGTGCGAGCGGGCGTGCAACCATTTCCGCGGGCAGATCGAACTGCAAACCGGCGCGATGGATCGCATCGAAGCGCACGCGCGCCGGGGCCAGTTGCCGGTAGCGCGACGCGGCATTCGCCAGTGATTCCGGCAAGTGCAGCTGATAGGCCGGGATCCGCGTTGACAGCAGAAAGCTGATCTCGGCATGAAAAGCGGTGGCAATCACCTCGATATGGAAGCGCAAGGTCGACGGTCTCAACGCCAGCGCCGGATGCAGATTGATTTGCACGCCGTCAGCGACCCGTCGGTATCGAAGCGTGAACACTGGCGAGATCAGGCGCCAGTAGCGCGCAGCCATGAGCAAGGCTTGATCCAGCGTGGCCGAGGTCATCAAGGCATAGCCGAGAAGCTCGTGGCTGCTGGGCTTGATCAGGCGCCCGAGATGAAAGCCGAGATCGTCACGACCGCTGGCTTCAACGGCTGATTCGATCATGCGGTCGACCTGGTCCGGACTGAGCAAGGTATCGGGCAGGGCCAGCGTGCTTGCGTCGATGCCAATCTGATCCAGCAAGCGATCGGTGTTGCCGCCCTGGCTGCGGACGAGATCCAGCAGCAACGCGTAATAGCGTGCTGGCAGGAAGCGGTCGGCTGACTTCGGCGTCATGTCCATTGGAGTCGTCTGGCTGAAAATGACAACACTGTGGCGGAAAATGACAAGTCGCGCCAGCCGCATGGCCGGATCATGTCGGCTATCGACAGCTTGACCCTGAAACAAAATGACCGACATCAGCCTCGCGCAGCCCTGGATCGATCGACGTCGGCATCTCTGGCCGATCAGTCTTGTTGTGCCTTCTCTGGCCCTGATCGCCTTTGCCCTGGTCGAGCTGACCGGCTCGGCGTGGTTCTGGTGGACCGGTGCCGTGGTCATCTACGGTCTTGTACCGCTGCTGGACTGGTGGATCGGCGCGGACCGGAACAATCCGCCGGAAGCCGAAGTCGAACGACTTGAGAACGATCCCTGGTATCGCGGGGTGCTGCTGGCGACGTTTCCGTTGCAATTGCTCGGCACCATCGTCGGCGTCTGGGCGGCGGTTTCGACCGACCTCAATCCACTGCAATGGCTTGGCCTTGCCGTGACCGTCGGCATCGTCAGTGGTGGCGGCATCAACACGGCGCATGAGTGGGGCCACAAGCGCGGCCGCTTTGCCGATTGGATGTCGAAGCTGAGTCTCGCCCCGGCGTTCTACGGACATTTCCATGTCGAGCACAATCGTGGACACCATAAAAACGTGGCGACACCGGACGATCCGGCCAGCGCGCGACTCGGCGAATCCTACTGGGCATTCCTGCCACGCACGATGCTTGGCAGTCTGCGTTCGGCGTGGCGGATCGAGCGCGAGCGGCTTGCCGGGCAGGGCAGATCCGCATGCAGTCTGCACAACGATAATCTGCAAGCCTGGTCGTTGACGTTGCTGTTGTACGGCGCTCTGATCGTCGTGTTTGGCTGGATGGCCTTGCCGTTCCTGCTAGCCCAGGCGCTTTACGGTGCGGCCTTGCTCGAAGCGGTCAACTACATCGAGCACTACGGATTGCTGCGGCGCAAGGACGCCAGCGGTCGCTTCGAGCGCTGCGCCCCCGAACATTCCTGGAACAGCAACCAGATCGTCAGCAATCTGATGTTGTACCAATTGCAGCGTCATTCCGATCACCACGCCAACCCCCGGCGTGCCTATCAAACCTTGCGCCACTTCGACGACAGTCCGCAGTTGCCGGCCGGTTACGCGGCGCTGATTCCCGTAGTCTATTTTCCACGGTTCTGGTTTGCCCTGATGGACCAGCGCGTGCTCGATCACTACCAGGGCGATCTCGCGCGGGTGAATCGGCAGCCGCGTGAAAAGAGCCGTACTCCGCCGTCAGCATGACTTCTGTCCCTTCTGGGGGATGAGCGCGATGCGCTAGGATTTGAGGCTCGGTATTCGACTTCCCTCGCGGTGCGGCGGGATTGCGCAGCGCGGGGCTGATTTCCTGCAGCCAGGAGCCTCGCATGTTTTATCGACTAATGTTTGGCTTGCTCATCGTGGCCTTCATTTCGCCCGCCGTCCATGCACTGACCGTCGACGAGCTGGTGACCAAAAACGCCGAAGCGCGCGGTGGCCTCGACAAGATCGAAGCGATCAAGACCTTGCGCTTGCAGGGTCAGGTACGTGTCGCTGGGGATTTCGGTTCGATTGATCTTGGCTTGAAGCAAATCAAGAAGGCACCGGACTCGGTACGCAACGAAGCCTCGGTGCAGGGCCTGACCCAGATCGAGGTCTGGAACGGCGAGCAGGGTTGGCGCATCGATCCTTTTCAGGGTCGAAAAACCGCCGAACGCATGACTGATGACGATGCGCGCGGCCTTGCCGACGACGCCAATATCGCCGGGCCCTTGATCAACTACAAGGCGCAGGGCAATCGGATCGAATACCAGGGCACTGAAGACGTTGATGGCACCGAGGCGCACAAGCTCAAGGTGACCTTGAAGAATGGCGACGTGCAGACCGTTTATCTCGATCCCGATTATTTCATCGAAATCCGTACGGTCAGCCAGCGCAAGGTGCGCGGCACCGAGGTCGAGGACACCAGCGACTTTGGCGATTACGAGCTCGTCGATGGCGTCTATTTTCCGTTCTCGATTACCACGCACACCAAGGGCCAGAGCGGTCAGCAGCAGATCACGATCGAAAAGGCCGAAGCGAATGCCGACGTTGAAGATGCGTTGTTCGCCTTCCCCGCCAAGGCCGGGAGCACGCCATGAGCACGAGGACAACTACGATGAGAGCTTCGTCAATCAAGGGTTTCTCGGCGCTCAGTTTGCTCAGCATTGCAGCGATTGCGAGCACAACCTGCGCAGCCGAGGCCACGGTCGCCAAACTTGATTCAGGCGCAATCTCGGGCCTCGGTATCCGCAATATCGGCTCGGCAACCATGAGTGGGCGCATCGCGGCCCTCGACGCGCGTGTCGGCAAGGATGGCAAGACCCTGATCTATGTCGGTTCGGCTTCGGGCGGGGTGTGGAAATCCAGCGACGGCGGTACGACCTTCAAGCCGGTGTTCGACAAGCAGCCCGTGCAGTCGATCGGTGCGGTCACCATTGATCCGAACGATTCCCAAACGGTCTGGGTCGGCACTGGCGAATCCTGGACACGCAACACGGTCTCGATAGGTAACGGCATTTACAAGTCGACCGATGGCGGCGATTCGTGGAGTCATCTTGGTTTGCCGAACTCGGAGCGCATCGTCAAGATCGTCGTCGATCCCGCGTCCAGCGATACCGTCTACGCCTGTGCACCGGGCAAGATGTGGAGTGATTCGGCCGATCGCGGCTTGTACAAGACCACCGATGGCGGCAAAAGCTGGAATCTCGTTCTCAAGGGCTCAAACCTGTCAACCGGTTGCGCTTCGCTGAGCATGGATCCGAAGGATCACGATGTGCTGTTTGCCAGCCTCTGGGATTATCGGCGCAAGGGCTGGACGTTTCGCTCGGGCGGCGCATCGGCGACTGCAAAATCCGGTAGTGGCTTGTTCCGCTCGGCCGATGGCGGCAAATCGTGGACAGAAATCACCGAGTCAGCGAACAAGGGTTTTCCGAGCAAACCATTCGGCCGCATCGCGGTCGCGATTGCGCCATCAAATTCGCAGATCGTCTACAGTTTTGTCGAATCCACCGACTCGGCCTTGTACCGTTCCGATGACGGCGGCAAGACCTGGGAACAACGCGACAAGAGCCAGATGATGGTCTGGCGGCCGTTCTATTTCGCCGCCCTGATTGTTGACCCGCACAATCCGGAACGCGTGTTCAAGCCCGATGGTGCGCTGATTCAGAGCCTTGATGGCGGCAAGAGTTTTGCCAATGTCGGCGGCGGCGCACATGGCGATTTCCATGATGTCTGGATCGACCCGACGAACACGAAGCACGTCATCGTCGGCGACGATGGCGGCGTCTGGCAATCCTTCGATGGCGGCAACAAGTGGTGGAAACAGAACAATCTGCCGGTGTCGCAGTTCTACCACGTCAGTGTCGACGAACAGGATCCGTACCAGGTCTACGGCGGCCTGCAGGACAACAGTTCGTGGGTCGGCCAGAGCGCCTATCCTAGCGGTATCGCCAATTCGCAATGGGAGAACATGTACGGTGGTGACGGCTTCTGGATGTTCTCCGATCCAGCCGACCCGAATTATCTCTACGCCGAAGCGCAGGGCGGCACCATCGGTCGGGTCAACCGGCATACGCACGAAGTGCGCAATATCCAGCCGATGCCGAACTACGATGAAAAGTTGCGCTGGAACTGGAACACGCCGATCGCATTGAGTCCGAATGAGAAGGGCACGATCTATATCGGCGCCCAGTTCCTGTTCCGCTCGCGTGATCAGGGCCAGAGCTGGGATCGAATTTCGCCGGATCTGACCACGAACAATCCGCAGCGTCAGAAGCAGGAGGAATCCGGTGGTATCACGGTCGACAATTCTGCAGCCGAGGCCTATACGACGATTTTCTCGATCAGCGAATCGCCGAAGCAGGCGGGTCTGATCTGGGTTGGCACCGATGACGGCAATGTTCAGGTCACCCGCGATGACGGCAAATCCTGGGACAACGTGACTCGCAACATCAAGGGCGTGTCGCGCGACTCCTGGATCAACTGGGTCCAGGCTAGCGCCTTCGATGCCGGCACCGCGTATGTCGCGATCGATCGCCACACCTTCGGCGACATGGCGCCCTACATCTACAAGACCACGGATTTCGGCAAGAGCTGGGTGGCATTGGTCACGCCCGCGAACAACAAGACACTGCGCGGCTACGTGCACGTGATCCGCGAAGATTCCGTGAATCCGGATTTGCTCTATGCCGGTACGGAATTCGGTCTGTGGATTTCGATCGATGGCGGCGCCAACTGGGCGCAATTCAAGGCCAATGATTTCCCGGCCGTCGCCGTCCGCGATCTGGCCCTGCAGAACCGCGACAAGTCACTGGTGCTGGCGACTCATGGTCGCGGCATCTGGATCATTGATGACATCACACCGTTGCGCGCGCTTGATACGAAAACGCTGAGCAGCGACGTGACCTTTTTGCCAACGCGCATGATTCAGCAGCGTATCAGCGCGTCGGGCGGTTGGCCCGAGGGCGATGCGAGTTTCACGGGTGCCAATCCGAAGGCTGGAGCTGATATTGCCTATTACCAGAAATCCCGGCATCTGTTCGGCAAGCTCAAGATCGAAGTGCTCGACGCCGATGGCAAGGTGCTCGATACGCTGCCATCCAGCGTGCGCCGCGGCATCAATCATGTCTATTGGTCGATGCGTGCGCCACCGCCGCGGGTACCGAAAGCTGCGCAAATTGCTTTCAATTCCACGCAGGGTCCACGCGTCCCGCCCGGCGACTACACCGTGCGCATGACCAAGAACAAACAGGTGTTCGAGACCACGATAAAGGTCGGCCTGGATCGCCGGGTCAGCTTCTCGGTAGCGGATCGTCAGGCGCAATACGATGCTGCGCTGAAGGTGCGCGACATCTTCGCCGACATGAGCACGCTGGCTGACAAGATCAATGCCGTGCGCGCGCAGGCTGCGGCCAGGGCCGCAAAGGTTGATGGCGACAAGCCCTTGCACAAGCAGCTCGAATCACTGGGTGCCAAGGCCGACGCGATCCGCAAGAATATCGTTGCGACCAAGGAGGGCGGAGCGATCACGGGCGAGGAACGCCTGCGTGAGCATACCGATTCGCTGTACGGCGCGATCATGTCCTACGACGGCAAGCCAACCGATTATCAACTGGCCCGCATTGACTCGTTGCGCCGTGAGCTTGGCGACATCCAGAAGCAGTTCGCCGATTTGCAATCCGCTGAGCTGGCCAAAGCCAATGCCCAACTAAAAAGAGCCGGGCTCGAAGCGATCGATGTATCGAGCGGTGCGACAGCGGCAGCAGGTGGTGGACGGGGATCAGCGAGTTTGCAGCAGGCATTTCAGGTGTTGCGCTGACCGGATTGCTCAGCCTTTGCCAGGGAGCGTGCCTGACAAAGGCCACTTGAATACCATCATCAATTGTGATGGTATAACGTAACGACATGAGAGCCGACGTTGCGGAGAGGATCCGTCGCCGCGCGATTGATGCCTCCCAACGTTACGGAATCCCGATGCGCCCCAACCCGCTTGCGATTGCCCTTGCGACCATCCTGCTCGCCTCTGCACCATTGGCCGAAGCTTCCACTGATCCGCAGATAGCCGCTCTCGCCGAACGTATTCGCGCGCTTGAAGCGAATGCACAGGTGCTCCAGAAGCAGGCCGCCGATGCGCTTGCCGCCGCTCAGGCGGCACAATCGGAACTGCATCAGATGATCGCTGCCCAGCAGCAACAGTCCGTTGCCCAGGTGAGTGCCGAGCCGGCGGCAAGCTCGACCAGCGCTTCGACCAATGCGTTCAATCCGGCCATTGCCTTGATCCTCAATGGACTCTTCGTCAACCACTCGCAAGATCCGCTCAACTATCAGCGCGCGGGCTTTCCTCTGGTCGGCGAAGGCGAACCGAGTCTCAACGGTCTGCAGCTCGGCGAGAGCGAAATTTCATTCGCGGCAAACATTGACGACAAATTCTACGGTCAGCTGACCTTGACCATGGCAAGCGAAAACGGCGAAACCGATACCGGAATCGAAGAGGCATACATAGAAACGACGGCCCTGCCGGACGGCTTTACGGCGCGAGCGGGACGTTTCTATTCGAACATCGGCTACCTCAACAGTCACCACACGCATACCGACTATTTCAGTGATCGACCGCTGGCTTACCAGGCTTTTCTTGGCAACCAATATGGTGATGACGGTGTCCAGATCCGCTGGGTTGCACCCACAGACATCTATCTCGAATTGGGAAGCGAGGCGTTCCGTGGCGAATCCGCACCGGCGAGCGGTGCAGCGCACGACGGTATCGGCGCGAAGACATTTTTCGTGCATGCCGGTGGCGATGTCGGCTTCGAGAATTCCTGGCTGGCCGGGGCCTCGATTCTGCACACCGATTCCGTCAACGGCGAGGATGGTTTCAGCGGTCGCAACAATCTGTTCCTCTTCGATTTCACCTGGAAATGGGCGCCGCACGGGGCTTTCAAGGATTCCGGGGTCGTCGTGCGCAGCGAAGCGTTTATTGACGACCGCGACGGCATGGTGATCGATCCGCAAGATCCCGATGCGCTCGCACAAGCCTGGAATGGCAAGCGCCATGGTGCCTATATCGAAGGCTTGTACCGCTTCAGTCGCACCTGGGATGTCGGCTATCGCTATGACAAGTTGTGGGCGGCATCAAGCGGACCCTATGCCAGCGATTTCAATCCGACCCGGCACACCGTTGACGCAACCTGGCACAACAGCGAATTCAGTCTTCTGCGTCTGCAATTTTCACATGACCAACCGCAACCGCACTTCATCGACAACGTGCTCAGCCTGCAATACCAGGTGAGCCTCGGTGCCCATGGCGCGCACAAATTTTGAGGAGTCCGACAATGCGCAAGATGCTTTTCTTGATGGTTGCCATCGCGGCCGTGATCAGCACGCCAGTGCAGGCCAAGTTGCGCGTGTTCGCCTGCGAGCCGGAATGGGCTTCGTTGTTGAACGAATTGGCGGGCGATGCCATTACCGTCGATATTGCAACCAACGCGCTGCAGGACGTGCATGTGGTCGAAGCACGGCCGAGCCTGATCGCGAAAATGCGCAGGGCCGATCTGCTCGTCTGCACGGGTGCCCAATTGGAAATCGGCTGGTTGCCACAATTGCTGCGCCAGGCTGGCAATACAAAGGTCAGCGCGGGTGCGGGTCATTTCATGGCCGCCAGCCAGGTGACTACGCTGGAGAAACCGGCGTCGATCGATCGCTCGGCTGGCGATGTTCATCCCGATGGAAACCCGCATGTGCAACTCGATCCGTATCGTGTGCTGGCCATTGCCAAGGCCCTCGGCGCCCGGCTCGCTGAACTCGATGCAGCCAATGCGACGACATATCAGCAACGCCTTGGTGACTTCGAAACACGCTGGCAAGCCGCGATCAAGGCCTGGGAGGCCAAGGCTGCACCGCTCAAGGGCAAGTCAGTCATCGTCTACCACTCAAGCTGGGTCTATCTGCTGCAGTGGCTTGGCATGCACGAAATCGGATCGCTCGAACCCAAGCCGGGTGTACCTCCGACCAGTTCGCATCTTTCGAGCCTGATCGATGTGACGAAAAGTGGAGGAGCCATCGCCATCATCAGCGCTGCCTATCAGGATCGCAGACCCGGTGAATGGCTCTCCGAGCGAACCAGTGTCCCTGCTGTCGTGCTGCCGTTCACGGTCGGCGGTGATGATCAGGCCAAGGATTTGTTCGGTCTTTACGATTCGACCATCGACAAGTTGCTCGGAGCGCTCAAGTGAGCTGGGAGGGTCTTGATGTCAGTATCCTCGGTCCGGCTTGTCTGGCTGGTTTGATCGTCCTCACCACGCATGTCCCGCTCGGTATGCGGGTGCTTGCGCGAGGCATTATTTTCATTGATCTGGCGATTGCGCAGATCGCCGCCCTCGGCGTGATTCTCGCCCAGTTCTTTGGCATGGATGAGCATGCCTTCGTCGTGCAAATAGCTGCTGCCATTGCGGCCTTGCTTGGGGCGAGCCTGCTCAGCGCCACCGACAAGCGCTGGCCCGAGTACCAAGAGCCGTTGATAGGCACCGCGTTTGTGCTTGCAGCTTCTGGCGCCCTGCTCTTGCTGGCGAACAATCCGCACGGTGGCGAACACCTCAAGAATCTGCTGGTCGGACAGATTCTCTGGGTCAGCCCTTCGCAATTGTGGACCGCCGCTATCGGCTCGGCAGCGTTGCTCGCCGTGATCGCCTGGCGGTCGGGAAGACTGATCGGACTTTCTTTTTACGCGGTGTTTGCCCTGGCCATCACGATTTCGGTGCAGCTGATCGGCGTCTATCTGGTCTTCACCAGCCTGATCGTTCCGGCCTTGGCAACCACCGGGATGCGCGGCAAGACGCGCCTGTTCATCGCTTACTCGATTGGAATTTGTGGATACGTCAGTGGCTTGATCTTCTCCGCAGTATTCGATCTGCCGAGTGGTGCAATGATCGTCTGGACACTGGCGGCCTGCGGGCTGATCGCACAGGCCCTGCCACTGGTGCGCCGCTCGCATCGTGCCCAGACCGAAATTCGAACGCGCGCTGAAAACCAGGCGTGACGGTTGCGCCACGCTTTCACGTTGCTCAGGCCATGAAGCCAAGGTCAGGCGAGGCAAAATGACCAATGTTCGGAAACACCGTCGACATGTCGACGGGCGGCACGCCATACCAGCGCGCGATCGTGGCCGCATATTGATCGACTGAAGTAGTCGGGATGATCTGGCCCCAGCCGGCATCATCCGGGCCCTCGACCGTCAGGTTTGGCGGGATGCCATAGATGCGCCGGCCATTGACGCCGCCACCCATGATCAGATGATGGCTACCCCAGCCATGGTCGGTGCCGTCGCCATTGACGCTGGTGGTGCGACCGAATTCCGAAGCGGTAAACGTGGTCACCGCATCGGCCACGGTCATCTCGACTGTCGCTGCATGGAACGCGGCAAGCGCTGCATCGAGTTGCGCCAGTTGGTCGGCCTGGTCGGCAAGCTGGTTGTCGTGGGTATCGAAGCCGCCGAGACCGACATAAAAAATCTGCCGCTGCATCTGCAAGTCGCTGCGTACATTGATGAGTCGCGCGATCATGCGCAGCTGGCGACCGAGACGCGTATCCGGGAATGTCGTCGTCAGTGCGGTCTCGCCATCGAGCGCCTCGTTGATCATGACCTCGTTGTCCATCGAGCGGCGCATCACGGCGGCGTACTGGCGTTGCAGGGCATTGCCGTGCGCAGCATCGCGCAGGGCGATAAAGGCGGCGCGACGATCCGGATACCAGTTTTGCAC
>NZ_DASSYD010000197.1:0-5721 GCF_035703485.1 Dokdonella sp.
AACAATCGGTTAGGCGACACCTGTCTGCGCGCAGCTCTTTGTTGCGCTGGCTTGAAGCACGGCCAGTGCATCTGCGCCAGCGCGCCGCGATCTGCACGCAGACTGGCGTCGTGACGATTGCGCCACTTGATCAGCGTTGCCCTGGCAGTTTCACTTCCGGAACGCGAATCAGGGTTTCATTTCAGTAGTCTGGATCATCTCTATGCCCTTGGCGGTGGCGTTGACGCGAACCTCAATCCTGTCGATCCAGCGCGCGTATAGCGCATTGAGAGTCTTCTGCTGCTCGATCGTGGCACGCTGGTTCTCCGGCATCATCGCCGAGAACCGCGTGAGCATCGAATCGAGCATGTCGTAGAACTTGCCCGAGTAGACCGCGCGCATGAGCTGACCATCAGTTGCCGTATCGGCGCTGATAAAGGCAGCAAGATCGATATCAGCGCCGATGCCGATCACGACGGCTGATTCGCTTGCCGCAACCTGCATGGCCGGAGCGTAGCCGGCCTGGTTGGGAAAGATGCCGGCTGGCAGATCGACCGGTTTGCCATCGAGGGCCAGCTTGAAATCGCGCAGTGTCGGAGCAACCAATTGCGCCATGCCGATCATGCCCATTGGATTCGAGCTGCCGATCAGCACGGCCGCTGAGACGTCGGGATTGCCATTCTCCGGAATGTCGAGGCGATTGACCATCAAACGAAGTCCGGTGAAATCACTCAGCGGTGGTGGCACAAACTGGCGGAGTCGCAGCTTGGCTTTTGTCGCGACTTCGTTCAATGAAGCAAGGGCCGGGCATTGGAACGGCGCGTCAACAATCGCGTTGCTGCGCTCGATGAGGAAATCTTTGATCTTGAGCACCGGCAAAGAAAGGCTGATGTCATACAAAGCGCTGGATGGCGCAGCCGAGCCAGGCGGAGGTGACGACAGTTTCACGAATGCTTGCGCCAGCTTCGTGTCGAGATCGAGTCGACCACTGAATGTCATGTGTCGGCCTTCGAGCCGGGTATAGCCGAGGACGATCCGGGGAGCACGCGCGGCCAGTGCGGTGTATTCGCTGCGGCAGGTTGCGTCGAGATTTTTGGGTGTATCTGCAGCCATCTGCGCAATCGCGGAGTAGCCCGGATCCGTGTCGATCAAGGCAACCAGACGGGTGAAGTCGATCCAGCCGCTGCCGAACGGAAGGTAACCTTCGGCCTTGTTCAAATTGTCCAGACCACCCGTTTCGGCCAGAGATTTTTTTGGGCGATCAAGGCCGAGGACGCGCCGACGCAATGCGTTGTCGGCGTTGTCGGGCAGGAAGGCAATTACGAGATGTTGATCTTCAATGGCCATGAGGCCTTCGGCCTTGCCTGTTCTCAGCGTCCAGACCGGCTGGTCGTCAACGTGCGAGGTGCCGAGCTTGGCACCGGCTTTGGCTTCCACGCGTGCAACCATGGCGCGGAATTTGTCTGGATCGCCGAGTTCGACGCGCAGGACCGGGATCATGCCGACGCCGTAAAGGGCACCAAGCGATTTCGCCGAGAATCCCACTTCAGCCCATTTGGCCGGCGTATCGCGCTGGCGGATCTCGTCGAGGATGGCTTGGGTCACTTGCTTGAATCTGGCAGCTTCCGGTTCGCTCGTATCCGGAATTTTCGAAAGCATGTCGTCATAGAGGCCAACCATGCTTGGCCAGACGCCTTGCATCTGACGCGCCCACATTTCGACATTCGCCTCGGGCATGGGCTCGCTATTGGCCATGACGAACGGTGTGTCGGACGGCACGAAGGCGAGCGGCGCGTTTTCGTCCGGAGGTCTACTGCAGGCTGTTGCCAACAGCACGATGACAAGCAGAATTGAGCGGTAGTTCGACATGATCCGTATCCTTGGGGTTTGCGGCGCTGGTCAGTGGTGAAACGGGATTCTGGTTCGCTCACCCGCCGAGCAGGCTTGACAGCGCCGCCATGCGCACGGGAATGCCGTTGGCAACCTGGTCGAGAATGACCGATTGTCGGCCATCGGCAACATCTTCGGCGATCTCGATACCGCGATTGATCGGCCCGGGATGCATGACCATGGCATTGTCTGCGGCTCGGCCCAGGCGCGTGCTGTCCAAGCCATAGCGCGAGAAATATTCGGCTTCATCGCCGATCAGGGCCTCGACCATGCGCTCACGCTGCAGGCGCAACATGATGACGACATCGCAGCCCGAAATGGCTTCGTCGAAATCCTCGAAGATCCGCAAATGTGGAAATTCGCTGGCTACGGGGAGCAGGGTTTTGGGTCCGCACAAGCGGATGTCGCGGGCGCCGAGTGCGCTGAGGACATGAATGTCCGAGCGCGCGACCCGTGAATGTCGTATGTCGCCGCAAATCGTCACTTTGAGCCGCGAAAAATCGGCGTGGCGATCACGAATGGTCAGTGCATCAAGCAGGCCCTGGGTTGGATGCGCATGATTGCCATCACCGGCATTCAGGATCGCTGCCTTGCGCGTACAGGCGGCGAGCCGAGCCGGGGTTCCATTTTCGCGGTGACGCACGATAAACGCATCGGCTTGCATGGCTTCCAGCGTGGCGACGGTGTCTTCGAGCGATTCACCCTTGCTCGTCGAGGAACGGCTGATATCGAAATTCAATACCGTTGCGCCGAGGCGGCGTGCAGCCAGTTCGAAGCTGCACCGCGTACGCGTCGAAGTTTCGAAAAACAGATTGATGATGGTGCGTCCGGCCAGCAGTTGCGGGCGCTGACCCGCCTCGGCGAAGTGCTGGCGAAGCTCGACGGCACGATCGAGCAGGTCGCTGATCCGATCATGGCCGAGGCCGTCCAGGGTGATCAGGTGGCGAAGTTTGCCGCTGGAATCAATCTGCAGGTCGGTGGTCATGATGAACTCGGGCGATGGATCGGGTCGGCAAACCACGATTCGAGGATGATCTGCGCGGCGAGAGCGTCGATGTCGGCGCCGTGCTTGCGCTTGGCCTTGCCTTGCGCGCGCTGTTCGGCGAATCGACGTCCGGCTTCCTTGGAGGTGAAGCGCTCGTCGGATTCGTGGACGATTCGGTTGTATCGCTGGCGAAGTTGCTCGCCGAACGTGCGCGCGTGGCGGGTCATTGCCTGCTCGCTGCCGTCCAGCGCCAACGGCAGGCCAATGACGAAAGCCTGAGGCTGCCATTCCTTGACCAGTGCATCGATCATTCTCCAATCGAACTTGCCCGGGTTGACCGGAATGGTCGTCAAGGCGCGCGCGGTACCGGTGAGCGGATGACCGATCGCCACGCCGTGCATGCGCGTACCGACATCGAATGCGAGCAAATATCCCGCAGGCTCAGTCATTCCAGCGCGTGCTCCGCTCAGGCATTGCCGGCATATGGCGAAATCTGATCAAGATTGACACCGACCAGGGCGGCCGAGGCTTGCCAGCGATCGGTTAGCGGCGTGGTGAAAAGGATGGCATTGTCGACCGGTGCGGTCAGCCACGCATTCTCGCGCAGCTCGTGTTCGATCTGGCCCGGGCTCCAGCCCGAATAGCCCAGCGCGACGACGGCGTGCTGCGGGCCATTGCCGCTGGCGATGGCCTCAAGAATGTCCCGCGAAGTGGTCACGCTGATCGAATCGGATATCCGGAACGAGGAATCCCAGCCACCATGTGGCGTATGCAGGACAAAGCCGCGCTCCGGCTGCACCGGGCCTCCAATCAGGACCGGCGCATCGATGACATCGGCCAGATCCGAGCGCAGGTTCATCTGCGCCAATACATCGCCGAGTCGGTAGTCGGACAGGCGGTTGACCATGATGCCCATGGCGCCATCCTCGCCGTGCTGGCAGACCAGGGCGACGCCACGCTCGAAATTCGGGTCGCGAAGGTTCGGCATTGCGATCAACAACTGATTCGAGAGGGTGGACGATTCATGCATGGTCGCCATTGTACGGCGACAATGCCGACAACGTTGCCTCGATCAGCTCAAGTCCTTGTTCGAGAGGCTTCGTATCGGCGGATGGTTTCATCGACCGGGGTCGAAGCGATCAGGCGTTCGATGGCCTCATCAAGCAAATCCTCGCGATGGCGGAAGCGCAAGCAACTCTTGCCCATGTCGAGGCGTTTGCCAGCAGTCTTGTACGCCTCGCGCAGGCTGCCATCATCCTCGGCGTTCATGTAAGCACCCATCAAATACAAGGCGTAGTTGTTCTTCTGTGCAGCCAGGGCCACGTAGGGAAGCGGTTGTTTGTTGTAGGTGACGGGATAGCGCGATAGCGGGATGACCCAGCTGATCATGCCCGATGCCATGGTTTCCACGTAACCATCCGGCAAGTGCCTGTTGATCAGGTCGCGAACGCTGGCAATGACCTCACGCCGCTCCGTGGACAGTTCCTGAAGATAATCCTCAACGCGGGTTGCCTTGCTGCTGGCCATGTCGAATGCCCCTGGATCTTGCCGTTACGATAACACCATGCTGTTCCCACTCCCCACTCCCCACTCCCCACTCCCCACTCCCCACTCCCCACTTACCGATTCCGCAAGATGTTGCCTTCCAGAAACTGCCAGGTTCGCGTGATGTAGAGTTCGTCGATCGCTTCGGTATTTCTTGGCAGGGCCTTGAACGGTGCGGCGAGCCTGACGATGCGGATCGCGGCATCGTCGAGCACCTTGTGTCCACTGGGCTGGATGATATCGATGCTTCGGACGCTGCCGTCGCGATTGAGGCCGACCGTCAGCACGAGTTGCCCATGCAATTCCCGGCGCCGGGCCTCATCCGGATAGTTGAGGTTGCCGATGCGCTCGATGCGCGCGACCCAGGCATTCATGTAGCTGGCATAGGCGTATTCCCGGGTATTCGCCGAGATATATTTCTTCTTCGGGCGCTTGGCGTATTTTTCGGTTTCGCGCTGGATTTCCTGAGCCAGTTTCGCCATTTCGAGCTTGCGTTCGACGATTTCGCGCTCGGTCGGTGCGCGAATGTCCGGCGTATCGGGTGATTCCCGTGCGGAGTCGACGCTGCGTTCTGCGCTGCGGGTGGTCAACAACTCGGTCTGGGTTGGTTGTGATGGCCGCGGTGCGCCATTCTCGGTCGGGCGCGGAGCAATGCCGTCGATCGGCTTCGGGATCGGGCTCGACAACGGGTTGCTCGGGCGCTTGGCCGTTTCCGACAGGCCGCCGCCACTATTGTTGGCCTGGGCCAGGAAATCGGCTTTCTCCGGCGCTTCGCCGCTGGCTGACTGCAGCAGGATGACATCGAGTGCCGGCAACGACGGCGCCGATTTCTCGACACTGAAGGTGATGCCAAGGGCAAGCACCGCATGCGCGATCAGGGAAAAGAGAAAGGTGACGCCGAGGCGGTCGGCAGCACTGCTGGATGCTGAGGAGCTCACGCGATTCGGGATTCGATGACGTCGAAAAGTTGGCCGGCAATATTAAGCCCGAACTGCGCATCCAGTTCGCGCAGGCAGGTCGGCGAAGTCACATTGACCTCGGTCAACCAGTCACCAATTACGTCGAGTCCGACAAACAACATGCCGCGGCGTTTCAGTTCGGGCCCTACCTCGGCGGCAATCCAGCGGTCACGATCGGACAATGGCACGCCGACGCCCTTGCCGCCCGCGGCAAGGTTGCCGCGGAATTCATCACCTTGCGGAATTCTTGCCAGCGCGTAGGCAACCGGCTCGCCATCGATCATCAGGATGCGTTTGTCGCCGGCGCTGATTTCAGGGATGAACTTCTGCGCCATGGCAAACGCCTGGCCGTTGTCGGTCAGG
>NZ_DASSYD010000074.1:0-15327 GCF_035703485.1 Dokdonella sp.
GATCTCGCAGATCGATCACGCCTTTGCTGATCGAGGCGAAATGGGTCAGAAAACTCAAACTGGCGATTGCATCGACGAGCACCTGCGGAGCCCATGAGCGGAACCCATCAAGGACCAGCGGGAAACCTGCCATGACCAGCAGGAAACAAACCACCACAGTGAGGATGAAGGCGACTACCTGATTGCGTGTCGCCGCCGAGATGCACGAACCGATGGCGAGAAACGCGCCGGCCATCAGCCACGCGCCGAGGTAGCTGGCGAAGATCACGCCGTTGTCCGGATCACCGAGATAGTTGACCGTCAGCCACAACGGAAACGTCAGCGCCAGAGCGATGCCAATGAAAGCCCAGGCGGCGAGGAACTTGCCCATGACTGCCTGCCACATCGTGATCGGCAGGGTCAGCAGCAGTTCGATGGTTCCGCTCTTGCGCTCCTCCGACCACAACCGCATCGACACGGCCGGTACGAGAAACAGATACAGCCACGGCAAAAAACTGAAGAACGGCAACAGGTCGGCCTGGCCGCGCTCGTAGAAATTGCCGAGGTAAAACGTGAAAGCACTCGACAGGACGAGAAAGATCACGATGAACACATAGGCGACCGGGGTTGCAAAATAGCTGCTCAGCTCGCGCTTGCAGACCGTAGTGATAGCGCTCATGCCTGCGCCTCCTGGGGCTTGCCCTGGGTGATCGTGCGAAACACCTCATCGAGTCGTCCGCCCTCGAGCGCAAGCTCGCGGACGACGATATGGTTGTCCTGCAATGCCTGATTGACGGCGACGAAAATCTGTTTGCCGGGCTTCGGGAACGCCGTGATGCGGCCATCCTGTGCATCGACCTCGATCGCGGCGACATCAGCGACTCGCGACAAGGCTTCCTTGGCCGCCCGGGTGTCGGCAGCGGTCAGGGAAACGGCCTGGTGGTAGCGCGATCGAGCTTCAAGCTCGGCCGGTGACGCATCGGCGAGGACGCGTCCCTTGGCGATGATGATCGCGCGACTGCATACGGCGTGAACTTCTTCGAGCACATGCGTCGAAACGATAATGGTCTTGTCCCGCGCCATCGCATTGATCAGCGTGCGTACCTCGTGCTTCTGATTCGGATCAAGGCCATCCGTGGGCTCGTCGAGAATCAGCACTTTCGGATCATGCAGGATTGCCTGGGCCAGACCGACGCGGCGCTTGAAGCCTTTCGACAAGGTCTCAATCGGCTGTTCGAGCACGCCTTCAAGATTCAAGCGACCGACCGCATCGTCGAAGCGCTTGCTGCGCAAATTGCCTGGAATGCTTCGCACATCGCTGATGAAGCTGAGGAATTGGCGCACGCTCATTTCGCCGTAGCTGGGTGCGCCTTCGGGTAGATAGCCGACCACGCGCTTGGCCTCGATCGGCTGCGTCTCGACATCGAATCCGCAGACTTTCGCGCTGCCTGACGTCGGCGCAAGAAAGCCTGCAATCATCTTCATCGTGGTCGACTTGCCGGCCCCGTTGGGGCCGAGGAAACCGAGTACCTGACCGGGCTCCACCTTGAAAGTGATGCCATCGACGGCGACCAGATCGCCGTAACGTTTTCCCAGAGCTTGGGTTTCTATCATGTTCGAATCACCCTGATATTCCAAAGTCATGCGGACTCCGCCGAATTGCGGCGGAGCGGTCATTCATCGCGGAAAATCCCCACCCATCGTTTTTCACCGGGGCAAGGAGCCGGATGGATCAACGTTCAGGGATTGCGAGCGACCCGCAATGTACCCCACGGGAAGGCAAAAAGTTCCCGACGATGGGAAAATCGTGCGAACACCCGTCTCCGCGACAAGAATCAGAGCCAATCAGGTGATGGATAACGGCGCCCCGGTCGCAGCGGGCGGAAGCATGGCGCGTCAATATAGAACCGCTCATCGTCCGTATCGGCATGCCAGCCGGGAATCCCCGATAGCGGCAAAGGCCGCTGATCTTGAGGGTCGGTCAACTCGGAACCCGCCGCAATCCTTTCAGCCATGCGCGAATCGATGTCGCGCCGGACCGATGCGACATCCGTCGACAAGCGTTCGATCGTTGCCTGGTCGGTCATCAGCACAACGCACTTGGCCACCAGCAGGCGCTGCGGCTGCAGGGCCAGCTCAAGAATCGCGTGACCGAAAACCTGCACCGCGATTCGCGAGCCCCAGGCCGAGCGCTGGTCGCGAAACAAAGCCGGCCAGTCATGCCGATCCCACAGGGCGATCAGGTTCGGATCAGCGCTCAGGACAACCGCCCCCGCTTCGTCGAAATGAGTCATTGCGTATTGTGCGCGACTACGCTCACGGCGTCCGATGCGAGCGATGCCCTTGCACTGGGCGAGGTTGAGCGCATGCTTGATGCGCGGATAACGCAGCCAGACCAGGGCATTCAGCAAGTCATGCCAGTTGTTCTCGCGCGTCGCCAGTTGGCCGCGCAGAATTCGTTCCTCATAGTGCAGACCATCGTTGAGCAGCTCCACCGATTGCACCACGAATCGCGGCCTTTCAATGCCATCGGCCTGGATCATTTTGAGGCGCAAGTCATCGAGCTCTTCAATCGTCGGCCAACGCCCGCATCGACCCGGCAGCTCGAACTGCTCGAACCAGTCATGCAGCGGCGGCTTTCCGAACAGTGAGCGATCAACCCTGTCGATGGCAGCGACGACGAGACGCAAATCTTTTACCGATGAGTGAGGTTCAAGGCGACATTGAATCAGCCTGTCGGGCTCGACCCGGCTGAGCTGCCAATGATAGCGGAAGCCCGATCTCCAACTCTCAAGCCCTCGAAAGACTTGCCGAAGCCATGCGTTGCCCGGACTCGATGATCCGCCCGCGGCGCAAACGCGATAGCATTCGCACTGTCGTGCGCAACGGAGATTGACGCTGATGCTTGGGGGATGGGTCACTCGATGGCCGGGCGTGCTTGCATTGATGCTTGCCGGCTCGGTCGCACACGCCGAGCTTCCGGCAACCGATCCGATCGGCGTATCGGGATCGACGACCGCTTCGGTCGAACTCGCCTTGCTGGCCCGACATTCGCTGGACATGCCTCATCACGTGATCCTCAGCCTCGCCGGCAACCGTGCAGAGTTGTTGCTGGCCAGGTCCGAAGCCCACCTGATGCAAGCTCTGCACGCCGTCGAACCCGCACGCGAGGCCTGGCGGGATGTCTCGCGTCTGGCCCGTGAGGTCGGCGATGCGCAAACGGAAATGCGGGCCATCGAGCAACAAGCCGAAATGACGTTGCTGCTCAGCAACTACGACGAGGCGAGCAAACTCGCTGACGCGCTCCTGTCCTTGTCCAGGCGCAGTCACTCTCGAGTCTACGAAGCGTCGGCACTTGGCTACCACGGTGTCATTGCCCGGCGCCGTGGTGATCTTGATGCCGCCCTCGAAAATTACACGGCTTCCATTCACATGCTGCGTGAAAGCGGCGACGAGTATCGTCTCGCCCTGATGCTTGGCAATCTGGGCACGGTGCTTCGTGACCGCGGAAACTTTGCCCGCTCACTCGAATTGCAACTGCAGGCACTGGCGATCCGTGAGCGCATCGGCGACTACACCGAAACCAGCCTGCGCAATATCGCCCTGCTCTACCGCGAGATCGAAGACGAAGAATCTGCGCGGCGCTACTTTGAGCGTGCGCTCGATGCCGTGGATCAACATGCCAGCCCCGAACGCTATGCGCCGATTCTCGGCAGCTATGCAAGCCTGCTCAACGATGTCGGCGACCATGCCGACGCGCTGAAGGCGGCCAGCGAAGCGCTGGTCATTGATACCAACCTCGGCAACCGCTCCAATCAGGGGCTCGAACAGCTCGAAGCGGGCCGTGCGCTGCAGGGGCTCGGTCGTTCCGAGGAAGCCTTGCATCAACTCGAGTCCGCGCTCGCCATCGGGCGCAGTCTCGGTCAGCATGAGATCGTCGCCCGCGCCCTGCTCAGCCTGGCAGAAATCAACCAGACCCTGCACAACTCGCTGCGCGCGCGCGGCATGATCGACGAAGCCATCGCCGGGCTCGAATCGGCCTTGCTGCGTCCGCAACTCGTGCAGGCCTACGCGATCCGCGAAAAAATCGCTCTTGCCGAACATGATCCGGAAGGCGCACTGCGTTATCTGCGCCGCTATTCCGAACAACGAGAACTGTTGCTTGGTACGCGCGCCAGTCGTCAGCTCAGTGATTTGCAGGCGCGCCACGCTCGCGCCGAGGCCGACAAGGATCTCGCCCTGCTGCAAAAAGACAATGAACTGCAGATGGCCCGGCTCGACAAGCAGGAGATTGATCGCCAGTTCAGTATCCTGGTCATGATCAGCCTCGGCATTGGCTTGCTCCTGATCACTTGGCGATTCTTTGGCGTACGAAAATTGAATCTGGCCCTGTATGCGAAAAATACGAAAATCGATATGCAAAGCAAGGCGCTGGCACAAGCCAACCTGCGTCTGGAACAACGTGCCAGGGAGCTCTACACGGCCGCAATCAGCGATCCACTGACCGGCGTCGACAATCGTTCACACTTGCGTGAAAGGATCGCGAGCCGGATCGAGTATTGCCGCAGCAACAGCGTCGCCCTTGCCGTATTGCTGATCGACTTCGATCGATTCAAGCAGATCAATGATCGACTCGGGCACCTGTTTGGCGACCGCGTCCTGCTCGCCGGCGTCGCCGGCATGCGTGAAGTTCTCAACGAAACCGACATCCTGGGTCGCTTCGGTGGCGAGGAATTCGTCGTTGTACTGGAAGGATCCAGGGCGCAAGACGCAGGCGAAATCGCTGAAGCGCTGCGCAAGCAGGTGCAACGCGCAATCGCCGCGCTGGACACCAATGGCATCAAGGTCACGGTCAGCATTGGTATCGCATTTCTGTCCGATCTGGACCCGGCCAGCGCCAACGTCGATACCTTGCTCAATGCCGGTGATCGGGCCATGTATCGGGCCAAGGACGCAGGCCGCGATCAGGTCGTCATGTTCGTCAATCAGGAAGACTCGAACCATGGGTGAAACTTTGAGGTTGAATAGCAGCGGCATGCAATGCGTCGGTGCGTATCGGGCCGATCCCGAAGGTCAGCCGATTGGCGGCATCGTCGTCATCCAGGAAATCTTTGGCGTCAACGCGCATATCCGTGCCGTGGTCGATGGCTTCGCCGAGGCTGGCTATGCAGCCATCGCACCGGCGTTCTTTGACCATGTCGAAAATGATGTCGAGCTCGACTATGACGCGGCCGGGATTGCTCGCGGTCGTTCGCTGGTTGCCGAACTCGATATCGATCAGGTCATGGCCGCTGTCGGTAGCGCCGCCGATTCGATTCAATCAGCGGGAAGGATCGGCGTGGTCGGCTATTGCTGGGGCGGCACGATCGCCATGTTGTCGGCCAGCCGACTTGGACTTCCTGCGGTGAGTTATTACGGCGCACGCAATGTCGCCTGGCTGCATGAAACATTCACCGCCCCGTTGCAGTTTCATTTCGGCGAAAAGGATCGGTCGATTCCGCCGGAGGCCATCGAACGTCATCGCCAATGCCTGCCGGATGCCGAGATTTACCTGTATCCGGCCGGGCACGGCTTCAATTGCGATTTGCGCAAGGACTTCGCTCCGCAAAGCGCGGCGCTTGCGCGCGAGCGTACACTGGCGTTCTTCGAGCAGAACCTGGCAGCCTGTCGGACTTGACTCGGCGGGTCTGCAAATCCGTTTGAGCGGTACATGTTTCCACCGATTTTTGACCCAAAAGCCACTATGAGCCTGCAAACCGGCGAAAATCTGCCCTCGCCCAGCCAAATTCTCGCCTCAACCGGCAAAGCCCGACAGACTGCGAGGCCTATCCTATGAAGCCTGATCATTTTGAACTCGATACGCGACTTGCCGGTGACAGCCATCCGCTGCATCGATTCGAGTTGTGTGATCTGCGTCTGATGGATGACGCCAACTACCCCTGGCTGATTCTGGTCCCGCGCCTGATCGCTGCGCGTGAATTGATCGATCTGGATGCCGAACAGCGCCATCAGTTGACTGACGAGACTGATCGAGCCGCGCATTTGCTACGCGAAGCATTCCACCCGCAAAAACTCAATGTCGCCGCGCTCGGCAATGTCGTTGCGCAATTGCATGTGCATGTCATCGCCCGATTCGAAGATGATCCGGCCTGGCCTGCACCGGTCTGGGGACGCGTCGAAGCGACGCCCTACTCGCCCGAGGCTCTGGTCGAGCGTATCGACCGGCTGCAGGCATTGCTGCGCGCGTGAGCGAGGTGTTCGCAGTCGAGACCTTGGGCGAAGACGCGCTGTTGTTGCGCTTTGGCGATGCCGTCGATGGCGCGATCAATCAGCGCGTTCATGCCTGTGTGGCAGTTCTTGAAGGCAATCGCCCGGCCTGGTTGATCGATATCGTTCCAGCCTTCGCCACGCTGGCTTTGTGCATCGATCTCGATGCATTCACGGACGCAGCCGAACCGCTTGCTGAATTGCGCCGATGGCTCGCCTCGCAACGCTTCGACAAGATTGAAGATGAACGTGCAGAAGGCACCCGCAGTCATTCAATCCGTGTTCGTTATGGTGGCGAATTCGGACCTGATCTTGAGGCGGTCGCTGCACATGCCGGGTTGAGTGCAGAAGAAGTGATCCATCGCCACAGCGCTGCCGAGTACCGTGTCGGCATGCTCGGCTTCGCACCGGGCTTTCCCTACCTGATCGGCATGCATGCCAGCTTGTCGATGCCGCGTCACGCGACCCCGCGTACGAATGTCAGCGCGGGCAGCGTCGGTATTGCCGGGGCTCAGACTGGCATCTATCCGCGCAGTGGTCCCGGTGGCTGGCAGATCATCGGCGGCACCGAGGAAGCCTTGTTCGATGCGGGACGTGAGAGCCCTGCGCTGCTGCAACCCGGCGATATCGTGCGCTTTGTCGATGCAGCCAAAGTTGGCGGAACCGCGTCGTGAGCATTGTCGTTCTCGCACCAGGAATGCTCAGCAGCGTGCAGGATCACGGACGCTGTGGCTGGCGCCACCTCGGCGTCGGTCGCTCAGGTGCGCTCGATTCGCTGTCTTTTTCGATCGCCAATCGGCTGGTCGGCAATGCAACCGATATGGCTGTCATCGAGATCACCCTGACCGGCCCACGGTTGCGCTTTGCCGAGTCGGCACGAATCGCAATTTGTGGCGCGCGAATTGATGCCAGTCTTGATGGTCAGTCGTTACCCGGTTGGCGGCGCATCGATATCCCGGCCGCCAGTGAACTGCACTTCGGCGCGTGTCGCTCGGGCGTGCGCGCCTATCTCGCGGTCGCCGGCGGATTCCTGGTCAACTCCGTGCTAGACAGTCAGAGCACCGATTTGCGCGCGGGTTTCGGCGGAATCGAAGGACGTGCACTGAAAGCAGACGATCAGTTGATCATTGGCGACGGATTTCGCCCGCAATGCGACCAGGTCAACATCGATACGCGCTGGATTGATCCTGCGCCGGATCTCGATTTCTCCAACCCGTCGATCATCCGTGTATTACCCGGCAGCGATGCTCTCGACGACGACGATGCACTGTTTGCTGACAAGTGGACGGTCGGCAACGCGAGCAATCGCCAAGGGCTGCGCCTGCAGGGCACGCCACTGCGAATCGCCGATCCGCGCGAACGAATTTCCGAGCCGGTCCTGCCCGGCACCTTGCAGTTGCCCTCGGATGGTCAACCAATCCTGTTGCTCGCCGATGCGCAGACCCACGGCGGCTATCCGCGCATCGGTCATGTCATCCGCGCCGACTGGCCACGCCTGGCCCAACTGCGACCCGGCGATGCATTGCGCTTTGTCCGCTGCGGTGCGCGCCAGGCCCAGCAATTACTGAACGAACAACGCCAGCGCCTCGCACGCATGGCAATCGCCATTGCCGCCGACGCATGACCTTTGCCGATTGCGCTGGCGCGGGCGAATGCCTGACGCTAACCATTCATGACTGCAGGCGAAGATCACACAGGATCTTGGATTCACACGGCTTTTCGTGATTGCGTCGATAGCACGCACCATTATCGATTGAGCGAAAAATCATGTGGGCTCAAGAGACAAGCGAGGACGTGTGTCATTCATGAATAATTCGAGCTAGTCTCGAAGACTTTCCCGCCGGAGTCGCACCATGTCGAAGATCCGCACCCTGCCCCTTGCCGCGCTGCTTGCCGTATTCCTGCTGGTCGGTTGTCAGCAAGCCCCGGAACCTGCGCCGACCGCACAACCGGCAGCACAATCCACCGCTCCGGCAGCCGATGAAGGCGTCATCTGGCAAGCGGCTGTCAATGGCTTCATCAATGGCTATTTCGAGCACAACCCGACTTTCGCTGCCAACGCCGGCAAGCATGAATTCGACGGCAAGCTGCCTGATTTCAGCAGTGCGGGCCTGACCGGGAATTCTCGCTGGCTGCACGCCCAGCGTGACGAAATCGCATCCTTCACCGATGACAAGCTCGATGCGCAACAGCGCTTTCAGCGCGAGTACGCACTGGCCGTCATCGATGGTCAGTTGTTCACCCTTGAAGACTCCGGATTCCCCTACAACAACCCGGCCTTCTACACTGAAACCCTGTCGCCGAGCATGTACCTGACCCGCCCCTACGCGCCGCTGGAACAACGCATGGCGGCCTTCGTCAGCTACCAGGAAGCACTGCCCAAGGCGATTGAGCAGATCCGCGCCAACATGAAGCCGCCGCTGCCGGAATCCTATGTCGACCTTGGCATCAGCACCTTCGGCGGCTATTCGACCTTCTTCGCCGATGACGTACCGGCAATCTTTGCCGATATTGCCAATGAAGATCTGCAAGCACGCTTCAAGGCATCGAATGCGGCCGCGATCAAGGCGACCCGCGACAT
This sequence comes from Dokdonella sp., assembly GCF_035703485.1. GTDB lineage: Bacteria > Pseudomonadota > Gammaproteobacteria > Xanthomonadales > Rhodanobacteraceae > Dokdonella. Next base: position 8,828 of record NZ_DASSYD010000074.1, read on the forward strand.
GGCCGACTGGTACACGGCGCAGAAGCCGACCGCGACCGAGGACTTCGCTCTCGGCGCGGAGAAGTTCAGCAAGATGCTGCATGCCAGCGAACGGGTCGACATTCCACTTGATCAGCTCAAGGCCGCCGGCGAAGCCGATCTCGCGCGCAACCTCGCCTCGCTGAAATCCGCTTGCGATGAATTCGCACCCGGCAAGTCGCTGCATGAATGCATGAACAAGGTCATCAATGACAAACCCGAAGGCGGTGCAGTCGAGGGCGCGCGCCGGCAGTTGACCGAACTGCGCCAGTTCATCATCGACAAGGATCTGGTCACGATTCCGGGAACCGAAGAAGCCAGGGTCGAGGAAGCACCGCCGTTCAATCGCTGGAATATCGCTTATATCGAGATTCCTGGTCCGTACGAAACCAACCTGCCCTCGGTCTACTACATCGCACCGCCCGATCCGAGCTGGCCGAAGGCCGAGCAGGAGGCCTATATTCCGGGTCGCGACGTCCTGCTATTCACTTCAGCGCATGAAGTCTGGCCTGGCCATTTTCTGCAATTCCTCCACGCCAACCGCGCCAAATGGACGTTTGGACGTCTTTTCGTCGGCTACGCTTTCGCCGAGGGCTGGGCTCACTACACCGAGGAAATGATGTTTGACGCCGGTCTCGAAGGCGGATCGCCCGAAGCGCATATCGGCCAGCTCAGCGAAGCCTTGCTGCGCAACGTGCGTTTCATTTCCGCGATTGGCATGCACACCGGCACGATGACCATGGCCGAGTCCGAGCAGATGTTTCGCGACAAGGGCTTCCAGGACCCCGGCAACGCACGCCAGCAGGCGGCACGCGGCACCTATGATCCGGGCTTCCTCAACTACACCCTGGGCAAACTCATGATCATGCAGTTGCGCGATGACTGGATGGCCAGGCACGACGGTGCTTCCAGCCTGAAGGCTTTTCATGACGAGTTCCTGAGCTATGGCGGACCACCGATACCGCTGGTTCGCGCGCAGATGTTCGGTGGCAAGCCCGAGGCCGTGCTCTGGCAGGCGCCGAAACCCTGATGGCAGCAATCGACCGGCCACGCCGCATCGATTTCAACTGCGACCTCGGCGAGGGTTGCGGCAACGATGCGGCGATCATGCCGTGGATCAGCTCGGCCAATATCGCCTGTGGCGCGCATGCCGGCGATGAAACCAGCATGCGCGAGACCCTTCGCCTGTGCCGCGAATCCGGTGTCGCGGCCGGCGCCCATCCGGGCTATGCCGATCGCGAGCATTTTGGCCGGCGTGTTCTGCAACTGGAGCCAGCCGAAGTTGCCGAACAGATTCGCCAGCAACTGCAACGTCTCAGTGCCCTGGCCGAAGCCGAGGGCGTTGGACTGGTCCACGTCAAACCGCATGGCGCCCTGTACAACCAGGCCGCAAACGATGGGCAACTCGCCGACACGATCGCCACCGTCGTACGCGATTTCGATGATCAATTGATTCTCGTCGGCCTGGCCGACAGCGAGCTGCCGCGTGCCGGCGTCCGTGCCGGGCTACAAGTTGCACATGAGGCGTTTGCCGATCGTCGCTATCTGGCCGACGCCAGTCTCGCTCCTCGCGGCACGCCCGGCGCGGTGATCGAAGATGTCGATGTCGCCGTCGCTCAAGCGCTTTCGATCGTCAACGCGGGGCACGTCGATACGCTTGATGGCGAAAGAATCCGCATACGCTGCGACACGCTCTGCCTGCATGGCGATCGTCACGATGCGGTCGACTTTGCCAGACGATTGCGCAGCGCGTTCGCTGCCGCTGGCGTCCATATCGATCCACTCGACCAGCGCTCCTCCGGTTTGACCTCCTCCTCAATAATCGGAACCTGAAATGCCTGATGCGATCAATTTCTGGCCGTTGCTTGGCGTCGCCGTTGTCGTCGTGGGATTCGCGCTGCGGCGCAATCCGGTTCTGGTCGTCGTGGCCGCCGGTATCGCCAGCGCGCTTGGCGCCGGGATCAGCATTCCGGATCTGCTTACCCTGCTCGGCCAGACCTTCGTCGAGAACCGCGTGCTGATGTTGTTCCTGTTGACCTTGCCGGTAATCGGCCTGCTTGAACACTACGGCCTGCGTGAGCGCGCCCGGACCTGGATCGTCGGCTTTCGCGGTCTCAACCTGACCCGCTTTCAGGTTACCTATCTCGGCTTGCGCCAGTTGCTCAGCATGGTCGGGCTCAACCACGTCGCCGGCCATCCACAAACCGTGCGCCCGCTGGTTGCGCCGATGAGCGAAGCGGCCGCCGAACGCACCCTCGGTAGTGAACTGACCGACACCGAACGCGCCACCGTGCGCGCAAGCGCAGCGGCCACCGACAATGTCGGCTTGTTCTTTGGTGAGGACGTTTTCATGGCCTTCGGCGCGGTGCTGCTGATCCAGGGCTTCTACGCGCGCAACGGCATTTTTCTCGAACCACTGGCGATCTCGCTGTGGGCGCTGCCGACCGCCATAGCGGCGTTCATCATCCACAGCATTCGCATCCGCTTGCTGCAGCGACGACTCGAACGCGAGCGGGCCAAGGCCGAGGGAACGAACAATGCTGCGTCTTGAGTATCTGTACTGGCTGGTCGGCGCGTTCCTGATCGCCACCGCCTTGCTCAACCTGCGCGAGCGCAACTTCTCGATTGCCGCATTCTGGTTGATCCTGTCCGGTCCATTCGTGTTTGGTGATGCCATTCTTGCCGCAACAAAACAAGGTCAGTCGTGGCCGGCCCAGGCCATGGGCATCGGCGTCATCGCGCTAGGCCTGCTGGCTGCCCGTGGCCATCTGCGCATCAAGGCCGACGGACCGGGCGAGCAGGAGTTGCGCAACGAGTCGGCGGCGCGTCTCGGCAATCGTCTGTTCGGCCCGGCGCTGGCGATCCCGGCGTTGACTGTGGCCCTATTCCTTGCCGGCAAGTTCATGGCATCACGTGACATCGATCTGCTCGATCCAAAGAACCTGACTTTGACTGCTCTCGGCCTGGCCAGTGTTCTGGCCCTTGCTGCCGCGTTTCGGGTAACTCATGCAAAGCCCATCCAGTCCATCCATGAAGGCCGCCGCCTGCTCGACTCGCTGGGTTGGGCGGTCCTGCTGCCGATGATCCTGGCCACGCTCGGCGGCGTGTTTGCCGCAACCGGTGTCGGCGACACGATAGCCGCCCTGACCAGCGCAGTGATTCCGATCGACAGCCGCATGGCCTGCTTGCTCGCATTTGCCTTCGGCATGGTCTTCTTCACCATCATCATGGGCAATGCGTTTGCCGCGTTTCCAGTGATGATGGCGGGCATCGGCCTGCCCCTGCTCATTCTCAAGCATGACGCCGATCCGGCCACGCTCGGCGCGATCGGCATGTTGACCGGCTATTGCGGAACCCTGCTGACGCCGATGGCCGCCAACTTCAATATCGTCCCGGCCGTGCTTCTGGAACTGCCTGACCAGTACGGCGTGATCCGCTCGCAGATTCCGACCGCGCTGACCCTGATGGCAGTCAATATCCTGCTCATGGCCGTGCTGGTGTTCCGGTGAGAACGCCCGTCGTACTGGTGCTCGGCTTCGAGCCGTTTGCCGACGAGGCAATCAATCCGTCCGCGGAAATTGCACGACGACTTGATGGTGAGCTGATTGCGCAACACCACGTTGTCTCGGGAATCCTGCCGGTCACGTTCACTGACGCACCTACCCGTCTTGCCGAACTGCTCGATCAACATCGCCCGCAACTTGTCATTGCCCTCGGACAAGCGGGAGGCCGCGGCGAAATCTCGCTGGAGCGCGTGGCCATCAATCTGATCGATGCGCGCATCGCCGACAATGCCGGACTGCAACCGATCGATGCCGAAGTGTTGCACGCAGGGCCGGGCGCGTACTTTTCGACACTTCCAATCAAGGCCATCCGCGAAGAATTGGAGGCGCTGAATGTGCCATCGGCGCTCTCCCTGAGTGCCGGAACCTATGTCTGCAACCAGGTCGCCTACTGGCTTGGTCATCTGCTCGCTACCGAGCATGCGCCGACACGCGGTGGATTCATCCATGTGCCGTGGCTACCCGAGCAGGCATCACGCCACCCCGGTGAACCGAGCATGCCACTCGAGGTGATGATCAGCGGGATTCGTGCGGCCATCGAATGCAGCCTGCGCACGACCACGGATCTTCATGTCAGCGGTGGAACCACGCACTAGCCGGGACTTTTGATGTACGAGGTTGGCCTGAACCTTGACCGATCCAAAACGCGCTCGGCAACTGCTCGGCAACTGCTCCTGCGTTGTGCTGCACATGGATGTGCGAATGTCGCGGGCGCAGGATGCGCTGGAGCGACCTCTCGACCGCTTGTTCCAGACGCCGTTCTACCGCCTCCATCCTTGGAGGCTTACCTCCTGCATCCATGCAGTCGCCTGCGCAGCCATGACAAAGCGAATTCTGCCAGGCTCGCGCTTTTGGCTTTGGCTTTGCTCTTCGCTTTGGCGCGCACGATGCGCGCTCAACGGGGTCCCCTCGACCGCGGCGAGGTTGCGGAGGACCAGCCCGAAGGGTCGCCCACACGATGTGGGCGAGTTCGACGCCAGTCCAGGGATGGACTGTCGGCGAACCCCGCAGCGGCCTCGCGCACCTGGAGCACAGGGACTGTGCGTAGGGCGCGATCGCGGGGTGGCCTTTCTCTTGGTGCCTTCTCTTTACGTCGGGCTCCTGCCCTCCGCCCTGCGGGCCGGCTTCGCCGTTCGCGCCGCTCCTGCGGCGCAGTGGCCACGCAAAGAGAAGGCACTCGCTCGCCGGGAGGCGAGTGAAAACTCGGCAGGGATGCCGCGCCGCGAAGCGGCGTAAAAACCAACATGAATCAAAAAGTTGGGGCCTCGCCTCAGCGCAGGCAAAACTGTCACTAACCTGACGCAAACCAGGCAAACCAATAGTCCGATCAGCAACCCTCACCCTTCTTGTTCACCCGGCTGACTTCAATGACAAACTCACCGGTTTCAAGGTAGGGCAAGCGGACTTTGACCGCATCGGTCGAATAGTAATAGCCACCCTTGCTCGACGCCTTGAGCTTGTCGCGCGAACGCGATTCGTAGAATTTTCCAGGGGCCGACGATGGCGTCGCGACCGCGAAACGTCGGACATTTTCGAGGTTGACACAAGCCAGCAGTCGAGTCGGCTTGAACGGTCTGATGTCAATTTCGAGCGGCTCGACGATCGTGCTGTCGGTGACTTTCCCGTTGTCGTCAAGCACGTAAAGTACCGGCTTGAACACCGCGTTGCCGCGACCATTCGGATTGCTGTCGGCAATAACCTGAATGCGTACAGCGACATGCTTGAACTCGCGCTGCAGCTCGATCTCCCGATAGCGGCTTTTCCCTTTCGGAAATTTTCTCTGCTCGGAATCGGGAACGATCACGACACGCTCGGCTCGATCGAGGCCGAGCAGAACAACGCCATGCTCCGGAGCCTTCTTCGGGCGCGGCTTGCTTGGCTGTTCGCCGAAAAGGCGATCCTTCCACGCTGTGAACGGATTCACCGCCTGTGCTGACCCAGGCATTGCGATCATGCAAACCAGGGCCAGTCCGATGGCGAAAACGATGCTGCGCTCGCGCATCGGACGCAAGCTCGCTTTTACAGCACTCGGGTTGATCGCGCCCGAATCAATCGGGCGAGCGACGCTACTCCTTCGCCAGCGGCTCGAGATCGCCGCCATCGTCGGTGAAGGTTTCCAGTTGCAGGGTACTGCCGATGCTGGCAACCGAATCTCGCTGTTCATCTGTCGCCTTGCTACTCTTGCTACGACCATTCTTGAGAACAATTCCGGTAATTTTCTTGGTCTCTTTAAGGTCACTGACATAGCCGAAAAGTTCAGCCTTGCCGAAGGTGTAACCGTCAACCTGGTAGCGATTCTCCTTGACCGGCTTCACCACGACGCGACCATCCTCGATGCTGCCTGCCTGGGCGGCGGTAGCGAGAAACAAGCTCATCACGAGCATCAACAGCAGTGTTTGCATCTTGCCGAACAGATTATTCATCGAATTTCCTTGTTGGTCGAACCGGTTCACTCAACGTCTGAAGCCTGGTCAGCTCGGGTGGTGCCAGTCACGGGAGTAGTGGTCGTGCGAATCTCGTTGATCTCGCCCTTTTCCTCGATATACGCGGTAAATCCGAGGGCGACCGCGATCTGCGCGAGCGAAACGATATGCGTATCCTTGATCCGATTCTTTTCACCGCGCTTGAGCAGAACCGTACTCATCGGCAGATTCTGTTCCTTGCGGTAGTTCAGTGCGGCGCGCAAGTCGTTTGGCGTCAATGGCACGTCCTGAAAATCGAACTGGCCTTCCTTTTCTGCAGTCAGGGTCACGTCAAAACTGCTCGGCAGATTGACCGGCGCTCTTGCCGCATCGGTGCGAGTGCCCTTGGCGCAGGCAGAGAGGATCACGGCAAGGAAGACCATCGCCAGCAGACGCAGTGAACGATTGAAAGCAGCCTGCGACATAAACGGACTCTCCAGATCAGAAATAGACGCCA
>NZ_DASSYD010000127.1:0-53897 GCF_035703485.1 Dokdonella sp.
TGATCTGAAGCGCCATACACAGCCGCGCCTACATGTACGCGTAATGCACCACGTGGAAAAACACCGGGGCGGCGAAGCACACCGAATCCAGTCGATCGAGGATGCCGCCGTGGCCCTCGATCATGTTGCCCCAGTCCTTGGCGCCGAGGCTGCGTTTGACCGCCGAGAGGGCGAGTCCGCCAAGAAAGCCGGCGAGTACGATGATCAGCGACATGCCGGCCGATTCCAGCGGGGTGAACGGGGTGATCCACCATAATCCGGTGCCGATGAGGGTGGCTGAAAGGCCGCCACCGACCAGCCCTTCGACCGTCTTTGATGGACTGACCGTGGGTGCCACCTTGTGCTTGCCGAACAACTTGCCGAACACGTATTGCAAAACATCGCTGATCTGCACGACCAGCAGCAGGTACAGCATCAGCAGCAGGCTCTGGCCCTCGTAGCCGGGGATATGCAGCAACAGAACCGCTGGCGCATAACTCACGCAATACACCGTCAGCATCAGCCCCCACTGGATCTTGGTGGTGCGTTCGAGAAAGCTCTCGGTGTCGCCAACCAGCGCGGTGATCGCCGGCAGCAGGAGGAATCCGTAGACCGGGATGAAGATTGCGAACAGGCCATACCAGTCGATGCCAATCAGCCAGTACTGCAGGGGGATCGCCACATAGAAACAGAGCACCAGCGGCAGGTGATCACCGCGTCGCGTTGGCGTGAGGGTGATGAATTCGCGCAGCGCAAATACCGAAGCCAGTGCGAAAAACACCAACGTGGTCAGCCGGCCGAGAACGAAGCAGGCGCATAGCAGCGCTGCCATCCACCACCAGGCGCCGATGCGCGCGTTGAGATTGGCGACCACCTCGCGGCTACTGTCGGTGCGCGCACGTCGCGCCAGCCACCAGCCGATCGCGCTGGCCAACACCAGCAGGGCGAGTACGCCAGCCATCACCATCCAGAACTTGTCGTGCATGCTCATGCCAGCTCCACCACCGCCGCGTGGGCGCGTTGCAGAAAAGTATCCTTGTCCTCGCCCGGCTCCAGCTGCAGGGCGCGACCAAAGCGCACGCTGCAGGTCAGCGGCACCGGAAGCCAGCTGCCCTTGGGCATCGAGCGATGCAAGGTATCCAGATAAACCGCTACCAGCTCGGCGTCGGGGAAACGCTGCGCAAGGTGATACAGGCCGGACTTGAACGGCACCGGCAGCGGCTGCTGACTGCGCGTGCCTTCGGGGAAGATGATCAGTGAATCTCCGGCATCGAGCGCGTCGCACAGGGGTTGCAGCGGATCGCCCGCGCTCTGGCTGCGCTCGCGCTCGATATAGACCGCGCGAAAGCCATGATCGGCGATGAAGCCGCGAATTCCGCCGTGGCCCCAGTAGTCGCACGCGGCGACCGGGCGGGTGCTCGCACGCAATGCGGGTGGCAGGGCGGCCCATAACGCCAGTGTGTCCAGATGGCTGGAATGATTGGCGAAATAGATTCGCTGCACGGGCTCCGGCTTGCTGCCGATCCAGCGCCCGTGCGCGCCGACCAGGAGGCGCACCAGCACTACCAGAATGCGCGAGGTGATCATGTGCGCTGCACATGCAGGCGTGCCGCGATTGCGCGCGTTCGCGTGATGCAGGTCAGCGCCGATCCGATGGCGATGATCGCGCCCGTGCCAATCAGGATCTGCTGCTGCCAGGGCATTGCCACGGCGGCGACGACCAGGGCGATACCCATCAACCACATGCGATGTGGCTTGGCCATCGGACCGCGAAAATCCTGCTCCTGCCCGAGCGCACCACCGAGTGTACGGATGTATGCAGTCAGTGCAGCGAGCAGGGCACATAGCCAGCCCAGCCACGGCATGCCAACGGCGTAGCCGAGTGCGACCAGGAACAGCGAATCGGCGAGGCGGTCGGGCAGCTCGTTGTAGAGCGGACCGGTGACGGTTCCACGCCCGCCCTCGACCGCGACCATGCCGTCGAACAGATTGCACAGCAAGCGCAGCAGGATGCTTGCCGCGCACAGCAACATGCCGAGACGGCCCGGCCAGACCAGCAAGGCGGCGCTGCCGGCGAGCGCGAACAGCACACTGATACAGGAAATCTGGTTGGGCGTGATCGTGCTGTCGGCAAGTGCGGCAGCAATACGTTTCGCCCATTTGCTACTGCGCACCGCGATCGGTCGACGGTTGTTGTCTTGCATCCCGCGCCACTCCCTGAGAGGCGGCCATCTTATCGAATCGCGATGGCGGAATTGCGCCGCAGCAAGTGTGCGTTTCTCTTGGGGTCGTGACTGATGGCAGGTGGGAGGCGAGCGTTTACTTGACAGGGATGCTGCGCGGTCAGGCGGCGAGGACATCGAGAGCAAAGTCACTGGAGCCCTGCCTGCGTGACGGCGACAAAGGAGTGGTGCTCGGCATTTCATTCCGGCGCCCGAAAAACAAGCCGGGCGCCGCTCAGGCCGAGTGATGAGAGGCTTCGGTTCTCAGCCAGCCATCGCCTGCAGCATCAATCCGGTCAGCCACGCGCAGTAGGTGCCCAGCGCGTAGCCGAGCACGGCCATGAGCACGCCAACCGGGGCCAGACTTGGATGGAAGGCGCTGGCGACGACTGGTGCACTGGCAGCGCCGCCGATATTGGCTTGCGAGCCGACGGCCATGAAAAACAGCGGTGCGCGAATCAGCTTGGCGATACCGAGCATGACCAGGGCATGGACCGAGATCCAGCAGAATCCGAGCGCGAACAGGCGCGGTCGATCGAACAGGGCGCCGATATCCATGTGCATGCCGATGGTTGCAACCAGCACATACAGCGCCGCCGAACCGATTCTTGATGCGCCGGCACCTTCGAGTCGGCGTGCACGGGTGAAGCTCAAGGCCAGCCCGATCGTGGTGGCGATCACCACCACCCAGAAGAAACCCGAGGTCAGGCTGTAGCGCGCGAGTACGGGCGCCGTCTCGCCGATCCATGCAGCAAGCGGCTTGCCGATGGCGTGCGACACACCCATTGCGCCGAGTCCGATCGCGAGAATCACCATGACGTCGTTCAAAGCCGGCATGCGTGCATGCTCGGCGTTGAAACTCTCGATCCGACGTTTCATGTCATCGATCGCGCTGGTGTCGGCGCCGGTCCATCGATCAAAGGCTTCGGCGCGTCCGGCGAGGAAAAGGATCACCGCCATCCAGACGTTGGCGACCAGCACATCCACGGCAATGAATTGTCCGAACAGATTACTGTCGACCGCGAACACTTCCTTCATCGCGGCCTGGTTGGCGCCGCCGCCGATCCAGCTTCCGGCCACCGTGGTCATGCCACGCCAGGTGTCGCCGGCCACCGTCTGTGGCGAAATGATCTCGAACACGCCGAATGCGAACACCGCACCGAACATCACGCCAAGGGTGCCGACGAGAAACATGATGATCGCCTTCGGCCCCATGCGGCGGATGCCCTCGAAATCAATCGACAGGGTCAGCAAGACCAGGGCAACTGGCAGCAGATAGTCACGTGCCATCGGATACAGGCCGCTGGCGTTGCCATCAATCAGGCCGGTGCTGTTGAAAATGGCCGGGATGAAATAGCAAAGCAGCAGCGCCGGCACATAGGTATAGAAGCGTTTGAAGAAGCCAGTCGGGCGCGCGGCGGTCCAGAACACCAGACCAAGTGAGACTGCCAGTAGGCCCATGACCACGGTGTCATCGGTGATCAGCGCGGTCGAGATTTCAATTTCCTGCATTCTGTTGTTCAGTTCCAGTCGAAGAGGAATAGCTGGGAGTCCGATCCTCGCACATTGTCATCAACAGGATCACTGAATAGGCGGTGGGAATTTCAGCTCGATGAAGCGTTCAAGCGTTGTGGGTCTCTGGTCTATCGTCAGCGTGCCTCGCCTATACTTCGCCGATTCCGGCTGCGGATTTACCCACACGACGCGGTGAATGGCAGAGTGCGCCGATCAGGATTCCCCGCAGTCGGCGTGCAAGAATCCTGCAGACTCCGGAACCTGTTGGCTCGAAGGACACTGCGATGCGAGTTCTTGTACTCAGAGCGCGATCAGCCCCGACCGACAGTCACAGCCTGCTGGCGGCGGTTGGCAAAGAGGCGCACACGGAAATCCTCGCCCACACCTTGATGAACGCGATGTTCGTGGCGCAATCGCATCGTGCCGACGTCGTGGTGTACCTCGTGCTCGAAAGCACCGCCGACTTCTCGCGAACGATCCGTTTCAGTGCCAATGACATGCGCGATATCGGCGGCTTTCACGAACAGGCCTTGCTCGGCAAGATTGCCAGGGCACTGGATGCCTCGAAGGGAATGGGCAAGGAAGAGAGTCGCCTTGTCGAGCCAGGCATCACCGTGCGCACGATCAGCTTCGAGAAACTCGTGGCTGAGTTGGCCATGGATCATCAATTGTTTGTCATGGACAAGAAGGGCGAGTCGATTCGCGACATGAGGTTTTCCGGCACCCCGTGTTTCCTGCTCACCGACCACATACCGATGCCGAAGAAAAGCTTCAACAGCCTGGAACGGCTCGGTGCAAAGAAAATCAGCCTCGGAACGCGAATGCTGTTTGCATCGCAGTGCGTTGTCCTCATTCACCATGAGCTGGATCTTCGCGGACCCCAATAAGGGGACGGAGGAATTATCCGTTTGAAAGATCGGACGGCTTGCAGCCGAAGTCTTTCGAAATTTTCGTTGGCGGACTCCACGGCACATCGCACCTGTTCCGAACGCAGCCGGCGAGTTGGTCGGCGTTGCCCGCAAGCGGTGCGACCGGGTCGATCCTGGCCAGCATCTGGGATACCGTGGTCACGCAAACACTGCACAGAGCGCGAACAAGAGGCCTGAGGGATGGATACCAATAACCGCAAGATTGATGCGTTGCGTGCGCGCATCCCCTCGTTTACCTGCATTGTCGGCTGCCATGATTGCTGCGGGCCGGTTACCGGCTCATCCGAGGAAATGGCCAGGCTGCCGGTCAAGACTGAAGCCGAACATGCCGCTGCACTGGCCGAACTGAGCTGCCCGCATCTCGGCACACACGGCTGCGAGGTCTATGCCGAGCGCCCCCTGATCTGCCGGCTCTTCGGCACGACGCCGCGCTTGCTGTGTCCGAACGGTCAACGGCCGGTGTACATGATCGATACGCGGACCGAAGAGGAGATCCACGCGTTTCTGGCGAGTACGCGGCAGGTGCTGGTTTGATCATCAGCTGTCGCGTTTTCGATCGGGATTCATTGCCGGTTTCGGCGTCGCGCCCGGGTCTGTCGAGGACGAGGTTCGGGTTGCGTTCGATCGTGCCTGGGCGGCAAGCCAGACGTCGCCGCTGACCGCTGCAGGCGGCCTGACTGCATGCCGCCGAGCGAGCCGCGTATAGTCGCGCAATGTCAGGATCTCCAGACAAATCCGATTCGAATGCCGACAGGCCGAGTCGCGCGCGCGCGCCGGCAAAGAAAGTCCAGGCCGGGATCAAGCCGCTGCGCAGCGTTGGCAAAAAGCAGGTGCTTGGCTGGAAGGAGTCGGTCTTGCTGTCGACACTCGGCGGCATCCGCCTGCTTGCCAAGCTTGATACCGGGGCGCGCACCTCAGCCTTGCATGCGGTCGATATCATCTACATCAAACATCGCTCGGCGATCTGGGTAGAATTCGATCTGCCCGATATCGACCAATCCAGAACCCACCGCTTTCGCCTGCCGCTGGCTGAACACCGGTCGGTGAAAAGTTCGATCGGCAGCAGCCAGATCCGTCCGGTCATCCTGCTTGAGCTGAGCATGGCCGGGCAGACCTGGTCAACCGAAGTGACCCTGACAGATCGCTCGGACATGGAGTTGCCGATGCTGATCGGTCGTTCCGCGCTGAAGGGGCGATTTGTTGTTGATCCTGCGCGAACGCGTCTGGCCGGACATCCCGCTGCCGCGCTGGCGCCTCGTCCCGTTACAAGAAAATCAAAATCCAGATAGCGCACGACAGATGAATTACGGAGAACCCCGATGAAGATCCTGATGCTTGCGCGCAATGCCAACCTGTATTCGCACAAGCGCCTCGTTGAAGCTGCACAGGCCAGGGGTCATACCCTTGATATCGTCAATACCTTGCGCTGCTACATGAACATCACCTCGCACCGCCCCGAGGTCTACTACAACACGCAGAAACTGACCGGTTATGACGCGGTGATTCCGCGCATCGGCGCCTCGATCACGTTCTATGGCCTGGCCGTGCTGCGCCAGTTCGAGATGATGGGTGTGTACCCGCTCAACGAGTCGGTCAGCATCGGTCGCGCACGGGACAAGTTGCGCTCGATGCAATTGCTCGCGCGTGATGGCATCGGCTTGCCGGTGACCGCGTTCGCGCACGATCCCAAGCAGACCGAGGAAGTGCTGAATGTGGTCGGCAATGCGCCGGTCGTGATCAAGCTGCTCGAGGGCACCCAGGGAATCGGTGTGGTCCTTGCCGATACCCAGCGTTCGGCGAAGTCGATTGTCGAGGCCTTCCGCGGTGCGCACGTCAATATTCTCGTCCAGGAGTTCATCAAGGAAGCTGGTGGCGAGGACATCCGCGCCTTCGTCATCGGCGGCAAGGTCGTCGCGGCGATGCGGCGCACCGGTGCCGAGGGTGAGTTCCGCTCGAACCTGCATCGCGGTGGCACCGCGAAGACGATCAAGATCACCGCCGAGGAACGTTCCACGGCCATTCGCGCGGCCAAGGCGATGGGTCTGAATGTCTGCGGCGTGGACATGCTCCGCTCCAATCACGGTCCGGTGGTCATGGAGGTCAATTCCTCGCCGGGCCTGGAAGGCGTGGAGAAGGCAACCGGCATCGACGTCGCCGGCCTGATCATCGATTTCATCGAGCGCAACGCCAAACCCGGCAAGAACAGGACCAAGGGACGCGGATGAGCGCGCCGGCGCGTAGAAGCGGATCCGCGAAAGCGGCTGGCCAGGCGAAGAAGTCCGCGCGCCCCGCCTTCGAGATCGGCGAACACCGCATCGCGCCGGGCACCCGGGCGACCATTGAACTGCCGGTTGGCGTGCTCGCCAATCACATCCCGGTGAACCTGCCGGTGCATGTCATCCATGGGCGCAAGCCGGGGCCGGTGATCTTTCTCTCGGCGGCCGTGCATGGCGACGAAATTATCGGCGTCGAGATCATCCGTCGGGTCCTGCGCAGCAGCGGCTTGAACCGCATTGCCGGCACCGTGCTGGCGATTCCGATCGTCAACGTGTTCGGTTTCCTCAACCAGTCGCGCTACCTGCCCGACCGGCGTGACCTCAATCGCTGCTTTCCGGGATCGGGCCGCGGCTCGCTGGCCGCACAACTGGCTGACTTGTTCCTCAATGAAGTGGTCAAGCGTTGCGAGTTCGGTATCGATCTGCATAGCGCGGCGGTGCACCGCATGAACCTGCCGCAGATCCGCATCAGTCCGGACAGCTCGCCGCGCGTGATCGATCTGGCGCGCGCGTTTGCCGCGCCGATCACGCTGACTTCGAGCGTGCGCGAAGGCTCGCTGCGCGCCGCCGCCCAGTCGCTCGGTGTCGAGACCCTGCTTTACGAGGCTGGCGAGGCGCTGCGCTTCGATGAGCTGCCGGTCCGCGCCGGCGTGCGCGGTATCCTCGGCGTCCTTCAGGCCCTGCACATGCTGCCGGCGCGCAACCCGGCAGAGAAGCGCCGCAAGCCGCTGGAGACCTCGGCGAGTCGCTGGGTGCGGGCACCTTGCGGCGGCATCCTGCGCATGTTCAAGACGCTCGGTGCGGCGGTCGAGAAAGGCGAGCGGCTTGGCGTGGTTTCCGATCCGTTCGGCGATGTCGAAATGGACGTGCTGGCCAGCGTCGACGGTCTGATCATCGGCTGTACGATGCTGCCAATCGTCAACAGCGGCGACGCGCTGATGAACATCGCCCACATGCACGATCCGGGCGTAGCCGAAGAACACGTCGAAAACGTCCACGGCGCGCTCGAAGCCGATCCACTGCTTGTCGACGACGAAGGGTCCTGACATTGCTACAGCGTGCGCGCAGGCGCCGGACCTTTCATGAGGCCAGATCGTCCTCATCTCCCTGATTCCCGCAACCGTGACCTGGCCGAACTAGATGATCGCGCACAAATCTCCACCGGCGACGGCTGGCGGCAACCCGATCCGCGGCATTCGTGGCACGTTTCAGTACAGCCGTCGCGCGGTGGAGCTGGTCTGGAGCACGAGCCGCCCGCTGACCATTGCCCTGGCGCTGCTCACCCTGAGCGCCGGATTGTTGCCGGCCGGCATCGCCTGGGTCGGCGCGCATATCGTCGATGCGGTGGTCTCGGCGGCACAGGCCGTACACGGCAACGGCGAGGAACATCTGACCCGGGTGTTCTGGCTGGTCGCCTTTGAAGGTCTGCTGGTTACCTTGATGGCCGCCGCCCAGCGCGGCATTTCGTTCTGCCAATCCCTGTTGCGCGCGCAGCTCGGGCAGCGCGTCAACGAAATGATCCTGGACAAGGCGCTGACCCTCGATCTGGCCCATTTCGAGGATTCAGAGTTTTACGACAAGCTCACGCGCGCGCGCCGCGAGGCATCGAGTCGGCCGCTGTCGCTGGTCAATCGCACTTTCGGACTGGCCCAGAACCTGATTGCCCTGGCCAGCTATGCCGCCTTGCTGATCAGCTTTTCGCCGTGGGCGATGTTGATCCTGGTATTGGCCGGCCTGCCGGCGTTTATCGCCGAGACCCGGTTCTCCGGCGAAGCCTTCACGCTGTTTCGCTGGCGCTCGCCGGAAACACGCAAGCAGATGTATCTGGAGACTGTTCTCGCGCGTGAGGATGGGGCCAAGGAAGTCAAACTGTTTGGCCTCGGCCCGCTGCTGCTTGATCGCTACCGCGCCATTTTCCACAAACTCTACAGCGCCGATCGCGCGCTGACCCTGCGTCGCGACAGTTGGGGCCTCGGCCTCGGCCTGATCGGTACGCTGACGCTCTACGGCGCCTACGCCTGGATTGCCTTCACCACAGTCATGGGGCGCATCACCCTCGGCCAGATGACCATGTATTTCATGCTGTTTCGCCAGGGCCAGTCGGCGGTCTCGGCGATCCTGTCCTCGATTGGCGGCATGTACGAAGACAACCTCTACCTGTCGACTCTCTATGAGTATCTGGAAACGCCGGTGCGTGCGCCCACGGGTACGGCGTTGGTGGGTACCGATCCCAGCGACGGCATCCGTTTCGAAAATGTCAGCTTCACCTATCCCGGTGCCGATTCGCCGACCCTGCACGACATCAGCCTGCATATCCGACCCGGCGAATCGCTGGCTCTGGTTGGTCAGAATGGTTCCGGCAAGACCACCTTGATCAAGCTGCTGACGCGGCTCTACGCGCCGGATAGTGGGCGCATCCTGCTTGATGGCGTTGATCTGGTCGACTGGGACGAGAACGCACTGCGCCGGCGCATCGGCGTGATCTTTCAGGATTTTGCACGCTACCAGATGCGGGTCGGTGAAAACATCGGTGCCGGCGACGTCAATCACTTCGAAGACGAAGCCCGCTGGCGCGAAGCCAGCGCAAAAGGCATGGCCGACGAATTCATCGAAGGCCTGCCTGGCGGCTACAACACCCAGCTCGGCAAGTGGTTCAACGATGGCCGTGAACTGTCCGGCGGCCAATGGCAGAAGATCGCCCTGGCGCGTGCCTTCATGCGCTCACAGGCCGACATCCTCGTCCTCGACGAACCGACGGCGGCAATGGATGCCGAAGCTGAGGCGACCATCTTCGAGCACTTCCGCGCGCTGTCGAAAAATCGCATTGTGATCCTGATCTCGCACCGCTTCTCGACGGTACGCATGGCCGACCAGATCATCGTCATTCAGGACGGCTGCATCATCGAGCACGGCAACCACCAGCAACTCGTGGCGCAGGAAGGCCATTACGCGCATCTGTTCTCGCTGCAGGCGAAGGGCTACCAGTAGCCGGTTTCTGCCGGGTCGACGGAACCGGGCGCATCGTTTGTTGTCGCAGTCCGCACCCGCGCGAACCTTCGCTGCACGCGGTGCGTTGGCGTTCGACTCAGCAGTCGCAAGCTCAGGCAAAAACCGGCGGAGGGCGATATCCCTGCGGGAGCGTGCCCGGCATGCGCGTGTTGATCGTTGAAGATGATCCGGTGATTGCCAATTTCGTCAGCAAGGGCTTGCGTGAAGCCGGTCACAATGCCGACGCGCTGGCCAGCGGCGTCGATGGCCTGCATCGGGCGCAGCATGAAAGCTACGATGCGATCGTGCTCGATCGCATGTTGCCTGGCCTCGATGGCATCGAGATCGTGCGCCGATTGCGTGCGGACGGAAACCGCATTCCCGTGCTGATGCTTTCATCGCTGGCCGAGGTTGAACAACGCGTCGAAGGCCTGCGCCATGGCGCGGACGACTACCTGGCCAAGCCGTTCGCATTTGTCGAAGTGCTGGCGCGGCTCGAAGCCCTGCTGCGCCGGCAATCGGGCAGCGCCGCGGAAGTGACGCGCCTGCGCGTTGCCGATCTGGAAATGGATCTGCTCAAGCGCCGTGTGCGCCGTGGTGGACAGCTGATCGAGCTGCAACCGCGCGAGTTCCGCCTGCTCGAATACCTGATGCGCCACGCCGATCAGGTGGTGACCCGGACCATGTTGCTGGAGGCGGTCTGGGACTATCACTTCGATCCGCAGACCAATGTCATCGACGTGCATATCTCGCGCCTGCGACAGAAGCTCGACCGTGATCGCGACACCGCCCTGCTGCACACGGTGCGTGGCTCTGGCTACCTGCTCGGTCTCAGAAGCTGACCAGCGAGATTGCAGCATGCGCGCGCGCTTTCATTCCGGTCTGCATCGAATCGTTCTGATCTACGGCTGCCTGTTGCTGATCGCATTTGGCGTGGTCGGCGCAGTCAGTTTCTGGGCTTTCGATCACCTGCTGGAGCGGGATATCGAGCAGGCGGTCACCCTTGAATACCAGGCCTTGATGGAGGTGTATCGCAGCGATGGCCGCAGCGGCTTGATACGCACGATCGCCGAGCGCAGTCAGTCGCCGAACAACCGGGATGCGGTGTACTTGCTGATTGCGCCGAGCGGCAAGGTGCTTGCCGGTCGGCGCAAGGAACTGACCGTCAAGCTGCCCAGCCGAGGTGGCTGGATCCGCTATCCCTCACGGGATGCGCCAGAAAGCGACGAGGTGCTCGCCTTTGCCCATCAGCTGCGCGGAGGGGGCTGGCTCGTGACCGGCAGGACCACCGGTGCCCAGGAGCGTTTGCGCGAGCTGATCACGCGCCTCGGTGCGGTCAGCCTTGCCCTGCTGGCCTTGCTCTCGGTGTTGCTTGGCTGGTTGTTGCGACGCTCGATCAACCGTTCGTTGCTGGCTTCCCTGGATACCGTTGACCGCGTTGCTACAGGACACCTCGACGAACGCGTGCCCGAGCGCCCCGGCAATGATGGCTTTGCGCGACTTGGACGCACCCTCAACCGCATGCTCGACCGCATCCAGGATCTGGTCGGCGGCATCCAGCACTCAACCGACGCGATTGCCCATGATCTGCGCACGCCCTTGATGCGCCTGAAGGCGCGGCTCGAAGCGATCGAAGCGGATAGCGCGGGGGAGGCTTCACAGCGCAATCTGGATGCCGCGATCGCCGAAATCGATCAGCTGGTCGCCACCTTCAACAGCCTGTTGCGGCTGGCCCGTATCGAAGCCACTCAGACCGCACCGATGGAGGCGATTGCTCTCGATGCAGTGGTCAATGACGCGGCTGAGCTCTGGCAGGCGCTGGCCGAAACGAAGTCGCAACATCTGCTCATGCGCGTGGCCCGCGCAAGTATCGTCGGTGATCGCGATCTGCTGTTTCAGATGGTCTCGAACCTGCTCGACAATGCGATCAAGTACGCCGGCGAGGACAGCGACATTTCGGTAACGCTGACCCGCGAGGGCGACGAGGCGGTGCTCGTGATCAGCGATCAGGGGCCCGGCATCGCCGATGACCAGCGCGAGCGTGTGTTTGATCGTTTCGTTCGCCTCGAACAGCATCGCGGCACGGTCGGCAGCGGGCTCGGCTTGAGTGTCGTGCGCGCGATCGCGATTCGCCACGGTGCCGACCTGCGCCTTGAGTCGGCCCGGCCCGGGCTTCGCGTGCGGCTCGCGTTTGCGTTGCCTCAACATTAAAAAGATTTAATGAAGCGGAAAGGCGGGTGAAATCGGCAGCGGAGCATTCTGCACTCACCGGCCAACCACCGGGGTCCGAACAGACAACCCACAATGGAAGCAATGCCATGAAGATTACCAGCACCCTCGCAGCCCTTGCCTTCGGCCTTGTCAGCGCCGCTGCATTCGCCGCCACCCCGACCACGACTCCGGCAACTCCGGCCAATGCGCCAGCGAAGCACGCGCAAACCCGCGCGCATCATTGCGCCAAGGGCGAAGTGGTCAAGAACGGCAAGTGCGTCGCCAAGAACTGATTGTTCTTTCTCCCCACGATCATGGCGCCGGGTCTGACTCGGCGCCTTTTTTTATCTGCATTCAGGGTGCCTTTTCGCCAGCGCCTGGTTCCGGAGCATGTATCCGGCGCGTGCGCGCGGAGGAAAAGTTTGTAGACTCCACTGACATCCGTTGATGATCGGGGAGTGGCGATGAAAAAGATTCTGCTGGCACTGATGATCGGCTTGCTGATCTGCGCGGGGGCGGCAGCGCAATCGCCTGGCGATTGGGTACTCGGCAATTGGCATGGGGGCGGCTACTGGTTTCCCGGTGTCGTGCAAAGCCGTAGCGGCAACAAGGTCACCATCATCTACGATGACGGCACCCGCGAGACGGTCTCCTCAAAGCAGGTCCGTCCGTACACCTGGGGGCTTGGAACGCGAGTTCAGTGCCGCTGGTCCGGAGGCGCCGACTGGTATGACGGTCAGATCACCGGGATCAGCAAGGATGGCAACAAGCTCGACATCAAGTACGACGATGGCGATCGAGAACGCCTCAGTACGGGAGCCTGTCGATCCAAATAGTCCGCGAACTGCCACGGACACGCGGCCCGCAAAGTGCGGACCGCGTGAAATTGAGCGCAGCGCGATCAGGGCGCTTTGGCCGGGCCGTCACCCTTCAGGTACGTGTCGAGGAAGACCAGAATCTTGCCGTAGCCTTCGATCTGGTTTTTCTTCTTGCTGAAGCCGTGCCCCTCGTCGTCGAAGACAACATATTCGACCGGCACATTGTTCTTGCGCACGGCGGCAACGATGTCATCGGATTCGGCGAGGATCACGCGCGGATCATTCTTTCCCTGCAGCACCATCAGCGGTTTGGTGATCTTGTCAGCGTGGAACAACGGCGAAATCGCGATGAGCATGTCGCGCTGAGTTTCAGGGTTGCCGATCTCCTGATACAGCGCCTCGCGGAAACTCTCCCAGTACGGCGGGATGCTCTCCAGCGTGCGCAACCAGTTGCTGACCCCGAACAGGTCGACGCCAACCTTGAATTCCTCGGGATGGAAGGCCAGCGCGGCCAGGGTCATGTAGCCGCCATAGCTGCCGCCGATGATGCCGATGCGCTCGCCATCGACATAGTCGAGTGACTGCAGGTAGGTCTTCGCCTCGACGCAATCCTGCAACGGTTCGTGGCCGTGCTTCTGGTCGTCGGCGGCGAAGAAGGTCTTGCCGTAGCCGGAACTGCCGCGATTGTTGATGCCGAGCACGACATAGCCATTGTTGGCGAGGAACTGGGCAATGGTGTTGTAGCCACGCGTGGTCTGCCCACCGGGGCCGCCATGGACCAGAACCAGAGCCGGCAGTTTGTTGCTGGCGGTGGCCTGATGCGGTTTCCACAAGATGTTCGGGATCTCCATACCGTCGAAGCTCTTGAAGCGCACGACGCTGGAGTCGACCAACTCATCGGCATTGATCTTCGGGCTCAACGAAGTGGTCAGGCGCTTGGCCTCGGGCGCGCCGAAAGTCAGCGTATAGAGTTCGTTCGGCTGGCGATCACCGTTGACATAGAAGGCCATGCTGTTTTCCGAACGCGCGATCGACACGCCACGAATCTCGCCGGCCGGCAGTTCGGGCAGGTTGATGGGCTGCTTGCTGGCCGTATCGGTGATGCTGACTTCGGTGCTGCCATCGACATTGGTGCCGACGACGAGATACTTGCCATTTTGGGAATAGCGCGCATAGACGATATCCCACGCTGCGGACTGCACATCCTCGTGCTTGCCATCGGCGATCACATAGCGACGCAGACGCTTGAACTCGCTGCCCTCATCGCTGAGATAGAGCAGATTGGCCGAATCGGCTGAAAAGGTCTCGGCCGAATAACTCGCATTGCCGGTGTGCGGGGTGAGGTCGATGGTCTTGCCGCTGTTGCGGTCGTGCAGAAACAGGTTGTTGTCGTTGGTCGTGCGCGTCTTCGACAACGCCAACCAGCGCTCGTCGGGCGAGAGCGCGCCTATTTCATAGCCCTCCTTGTTTTCGAAAAGGCGGCTGCGCTGGTAGGTCTTTGCGTCATAGCGATAGAGGTCGAAGAACTTCTCGTCTCGTTCGTTGGTGCCGACATAAAAAGCGGTGCCGTCCGGGTTGAAGTCGAGGAATTGAGCCTTGAGGTTTTCTCCGGGGGTCAGATCCTTCTCGCTGCCATCGGCTTCGATGACATAGAGATGGTTGAGCTCGTTGCCGCCCTGGTCGCGAGTGACCAGTTTGCGATCATCGGCCGGGAACCAGGCTTGCGAGAAGGTGTTGTCGGTGGTCGAGGTGGTAACTGGCGTCCACTCACCGCCGCTGGTCGGCATCGTGTAGGCATTCCAGACACCGGATTTGTTCGACGAGAACAGGATCCGGCTTTCATCCGGCGAGAATGACGCACCGGCAACACCGGTTGTGTCGATGAAATCCTCGATCGGATGCTGCTTGACCGGCTGCACAACTTCGGCCGCTGGCGTGGTCGACGGTGTGTCGGCAACCGACGTCGGTGATTCGGGCGCGGGGCTGCAGGCGGCGAGCGCGAGCAGAGACAGCAGGATCAGGGTTCGGCAATGCATGGGAGACTCCCCATCTCTATTCAGGAAGATGGACGCTAGCACAGCGCCGGTGGCGCGCAAGTTGTGCAAGTCATGCTTGCGGGTCCATCTGTCCATCCAGATAAAACCAGCGACCGTCCTCGCGGACAAAGCGGCTGCGCTCATGCAGGCGTGATGCGCGTCCGCCACCGACGCGGTAGCGGGCGATGAATTCCACTTCCGCGTGGCGCTCGTCGATGACGCGATGATTGTTCACGCTGAGGCCGAGCCAGATCGTGCGTTGGCCCGGCATTTCTGCGAGATCGAGTGTCGCCGGTCGCGTCGAGGCATGCCAGGTTTCGATCAGGTAGGCGGATAGCCCCAATGCATAGGCGCTGTAGCGCGAGCGCATCAGTGACTCGGCATCGGGAGCCGCTGTTCCGCCGTGCCAGCGCGCACAGCAAGTGGCGTAGCGTCGTTCTTTCGAGCAGGGGCATTGTTCAGGGCAGGGGACTTTCATTCAATGGATTCCGGAGCGGCGCGCTGGCGCGGCTGCATATCGATGGAACGATTTGGCATTTGGACGTCCAGACGTCAATACGCTAGGGTGTTCGATTCCGGCTTTCCTCTTCCCGAGTTCCATGTCGCGCATCCTCGTCTTCCAGCATGTTGCCGCCGAGCCCCTGGGGACTCTGGATCCGTTGATCCGGCGCCGCGGCCATCGCATGCGCTTCGTCAACTTCGAGCGCCAGCCTGACGCGCAGCCCTGCATGGATCGCTACGACGGGCTGATTGTGCTTGGCGGGCCGATGAACGTCGAGGAGCAGGCCACGCGCCGCCATCTGCGTACCGAACTGGGCGTGATCGAGCAGGCGCTGAAGCAGGACAAGCCAATACTCGGCATTTGCCTCGGTGCGCAATTGCTCGCCCATGCGCTCGGTGCGGCGGTGATTCGCAACCGCCAGCCCGAGATTGGCTGGTACGAGCTTGAAGCCAACCCGCTGGGCCGCGTGGATGATCTGGTCAGCGGACTTGGATCGCGCTCACCGGTGTTCCAGTGGCATAGCCGAACCTTTGCGATACCGCACGGCGCAAGTCATCTGGCCCGCACCGAAACCTGCGAAAACCAGGCCTTCCGCTACGGCCGCAATGCCTACGGATTCCAGTTCCATCTGGAAATGGATCAGGCCCTGATCGAGCGCTGGGTCGGCTTGCCGCGCTACCACGCCGAACTGGTCGCCGCCGGAGCAGGTCAGGATGCGGCATCGATCCTGGCGCAGACACGGCAGGCGATGGCAACGATGCGGGCATCCGCGCATACCGTGTTCAGTCGCTTTCTTGATCGGATTGGCCCGGCGCGGCGAGCCCCGGTCGTTTCGATGCGCGAGCTTGCGTTGGCTTGAAGGCCTGACCCAGCGACTCGGGTCGAGTCTGTCGGGCTTTGGCTTTCTTCTCGCAGGGGGGGGGAGGGAAAACAGCGAGCCGCCAGCCGCCAGATTCGAGCTTGCGCCGCCCAGGCTTTCGTCTCGCCCGGCAACGGTTGTCAGATTGTCAGGCCGAGAGCGCGAAGGCCAAGTTGGCCTCAACGCGCGCACGCTCAGTGTCGGGCAGTAGCGGACTGGCCAGCAATTGCCGGCACAGTCTGGCGCTCTCGGCATAGTCGCCGCACCAGTAAGTGGACACGGCCAGCTCATCACGGGCGCGCCAGGCCAGGATGCCGTGATCGACAAAAAGGAGATCGTCGGTGGGCGGCTTCGCCAGCGCGATGGCGGCAAAATCGCGTCCCAGCGCGTAGCGCTTCTGCAGGCGGCAATATCGCGCCAGCTCACACGGCGCTTCGGCTCGACTCGGACGGAATTCATAGGCGTTGAGGTAGGCGACGAGGATATCGGCATCGGCGTGCTCGCAGCGCTCGCTGAGCAAGGCGACCTGGAGCATGGCCTGATAAACCTCTTCGGCCCAGCCGCCCATCGCAACACGTCGGCGGTAGGCTTCCAGTGCGTCGGCGAATTGTCCGGAATCGCGCAGACTCTGGGCCAGATAGAACGCGTAACGTGCATTGTCGGGTTCGTCGCGCAGCGCCTGTCGCAGTATTTCGGCATCGGCAGCGAATTTTTCCGCTTGCGGACGCTGGCTGCGCGCGCCATCGGTGTGCACCTGGATATGCAGACCCGGCAGGAATTCCGCCTCGGCCGCATGGCTCGAGACCAGCGCTTCGTGGAGGACGCCGCGCCAGCGCCAGTCGGCATCCAGGCGTGGCATCGCGATGCGGCGATAGCGGGTATTGCCGAAATGAAATTCGAGCAGGTAGCCCGGGGCATCGAGCTTCGGCCATGAAAAGCCGGCATCGGCAATCAGGATCTCGTCGGCATCAATGACAAGCGCGTAATCACCGTGTTGCGCGGCCAGGTCAAGCGCCTCATTACGATTGTGCGCGAAATCGAGCCATGGCCGCTCAATCAGCTCGCCTGGTAGATCGGCCAATGCGCGCCGAACCAGATCCTGGGTGCCGTCATCAGAGCCGGTATCGGAAATCGCCCAGCAATCGATGAAAGGTCGCAGCGAACGCAGGCAACGTTCGATCACCGTCGCTTCGTTGCGGACGATCATGGAAAGACAGATTCGCATCGGGGCAATGTAGCGCACGATCTCCGGCTATCGAAAGCGTTGGGCGTTACCGGCGCGCGACAGCGAAACGCATTTTGCGCAATTCAAATGGCGCGTCGCCTTCCATTGGGAAAGCGACGCGAATCGCATGCGTTAGTCGATTGTCAGTCCGCCACTGAAATAGCCACTCGGCGAATTGACCAGCGAGAGACCCGAGGCGGTTGCCGATCCGACAAACAGCAGACGTGTTCCGGCGGTTACGGGTATCGAAAGCCCGGTCACGCTGCCGTTGGACACCGTTCCGTTGGCGATCACGCCGGTCAATGACGGCGCAAGGGTAACCGTAGCTCCCGACAACGGGCTGAACGTATTGTCTGGCGTGGCAGAGGCGTACAACTGACCGTTGATCGTAACTGTGCTGCCTACCAGTGCGAGCGGCGTTGAATTACTGAAAAACGCCGATATCGAGGTGATCGTTCCATTCCTCGGGACGCTGAACGCAAAGTTGATGTTGGCGCCACCACTGCCCGTCAAGTCGATGGTTCCACCCGGTGCCGTCGCTGACCCCCAGCTACCGAAACCGATCAGCGCACGGGTTCCAGACACGCCGCCCGCTATCGTCGTGATGGTTACCGGCTGACCAGAAGCAAACGGAATGATGGCGCCGGCACCCGATCCAGCAGGACCAGGAGGACCAGGAGGACCAGCAGGGCCGGCAGGGCCGGCAGGGCCCGCAGCTCCGTCAGCTCCGAGAGGTCCGGGAGGGCCGGGAGGGCCGGGAGGGCCCGCAGCTCCATCAGCTCCGTCAGCTCCGGGAGGCCCGGGAGGACCGGCAACTGTGCTATCTGCTCCAGTCGTTCCGGTCGCTCCAGTGGGTCCTGTAAAGCCGGTTGCTCCGGTGGCCCCGGTTGGCCCGACCGGTCCTGTGGCGCCAGTGACTCCAGTCACACCGGTTGCTCCAGTGGTCCCGGTTGCTCCGGTTGGCCCAATCGGGCCAGTGACACCCGCCACGCCGGTTGCTCCGGTCACGCCGGTAGCACCGGTGGCGCCTGTAGCTCCAGTGACGCCGACTGCACCATCAGCGCCGGTTGCACCGGTCGGTCCGATCGGTCCGGGCGGCCCCGCAGGTCCGGTTGGACCCACCAGGCCGGCATTCGAGCAAGGCCCGAGGACGCCGGTGGCTACTTCGAAACAGATCGGACTGGTATGCGTGGCCGCGGCAGCGAGGTTGGCAATGGTGATGCGGCCAGCGGCATCAATTGCAAACAACGACGACACGCCGTTGTCGACGATGAAGCCACCCCCGGTGGGTGGAGTGACGGTTATGTCCTGAGCCTGGACAGCGGCAATGCTGAGTGTCTGCAGGATGGCGAAAGCAAGTACGGTGTGTCGAATCATGAGGGTGTCCTGTTCAAGCAATGGGGTGCGCGGCGGCGCTCAACGGGTTTGCGTGCGGCGCTTGCGCGCGACCACGAGGATCAGCAGCATGCCGAGCAGCGCAAGCCAGCCTGGTGAAAGCACAGGTAACGGGATGCCTTCGATGAGTGCGGTATTGCCGAACCAGCCGAGGTCGTTGCCGCTGCCGCCCTGATTGGTCTCATCGGGTGCCTGTGGCTGGCCGATCGCATGAATATCGGAGACGCCAACATTGTGAATATTTTGCGCGCCAGTCGGCAGCAGATTCATATAGGCCACCTGGTTGGCCGTCGCGCTGGCCATCTGGATCGCCTGACCCGACAGGCCGAGGATGGTCAGCAGGCCGTCGATGCCTTGCGTACTGCCAACGGCCAGGACATGGGTTTTGCCGCTACTGCTGATGAAGCTGAGGTCATGGAAGAGGGTGTCGCCGTTGACGCCGGCCTGTGCCAGAACACCATCAATGAATCGCACCGTGCTCGCTCCGGCAAGAAAGCTGCCAAAGTTGGACCAGGTTCCAGTCAGTTCGAGCAAGCCATTGCCCGCATCGATGACACCGCCCGGGTTGATCGAGATGGCCCGGGCCATCTCGACCGTACCGGCGCCCAGGGCCAAGCTCCCCGATACAACGAGATCCGTGCCGCCGAGCCCCACGTGGCCGTCAGATAGCTGCACCGTGGCGCCGGCCGGGATCTGCCATCCGGCGGTGGCCGCCGTGGCGGATAGAGCAAGGAAACCGGCCAATAGCCAGACGACAAGAGATGAACGATTGCGGCGAATGCGCGCAATCCGGGTTGGTTGAATCATTCCAGGCCCTCTGTAATGAGTCGCCACCCTAGCCCAGATTATTCTTGAATGACACCCACTTCCGCTTGTCGCTTGAATCCAGGCGATATTTCGCTCATTTCGCGATAGCGCCCACGATCACCTCAATCACGAAAAGCCGTTTGAACCCACAATTTGCGAGGAACAACCGGCTTCGGGCCAATTCGCCGCCAATGAACCCTGCGCGGGCCGCTCAAACGGGGTGCGCGGGAGCGCTCAAATGGAATCCGAGCGAAATTCCCGCAGTTCGTGTAAAATCCGGCGCCGGTCCGGGCCATACCCGGATGCCCGGGCAGACTCCGGTCTGCGTCGAGGCGGAAATATTCGGGCAGTTTCCACGACATCCTCCCGACAGCAGCGCGACGACCGCGCCAATGCTGCCGGGTTCGGTGTCGCGTTTTTCGTGGTCGAAAGACACGATCGATGGCGATCGTGGTTCTGCTCGGCCAATCAATTCATCCAAGTATCAGAGAAAAATCATGGCCAGGCAGAAACCGCTCAAGCTCTACCGCAACATCGGAATCATCGCCCATATCGACGCGGGCAAGACGACGACCACGGAGCGCGTGCTCTATTACACCGGGCGCAAGCACCAGGTGGTAGATACGCATGCGACCAAGGACGGCAAGGGCTCGACCACGACTGATTACATGGAGCAGGAACGCAAGCGCGGCATCACCATCCAGAGCGCGGCGGTTTCGACCGAGTGGAAGGGCCATCAGGTCAACGTCATCGATACCCCCGGACACGTCGATTTCACCATCGAAGTGAATCGTTCGCTGCGCGTGCTTGATGGCGCGGTTGTCGTATTTGACGGCGTTGCCGGTGTTGAGCCGCAGACCGAGACCAACTGGCGCCTGGCCGATCAGTACAACGTGCCGCGCCTGTGCTACGTCAACAAGATGGACCGCATCGGCGCGAGCTTCGCCCATTGCGTCAAGGGTATCCGTGAGCGTCTCGGCGCCAACGCATTGCTGTGCCAGGTTCCGCTCGGCAGCAGTGACGAGTTCATCGGCATTGCCGATCTGGTCGCCAACGTCGGCTACATCTGGGAATCCGACGACAAGGACAGCAAGTGGGAGACGGTGCCGCTGGCCGACCTGCGCGCGCGCCTGAATTTTGCCTCGACCGTCGACAACGACTGGGTCGACCGCTTGCCGCAGCTGCGTCAGGATCTGCTCGAATCCGCCCTCGCCATGGACGACGAAGCTTTCGAGCGTCTGCTCGAGACCGGTGAATATGATGACGAGATGATCAAGAAGTGCATCCGCAAGGGCGCGGTCAGCGGAAAGCTGGTGCCGGTGTTCTGCGGCTCTTCCTATCGCAATCGTGGCGTCCAGCAGCTACTTGATGGTGTCGTCGACTACCTGCCGTATCCGGGTGAGAACGGTGGCATTTCGATGGTCGACATCGACGGCAAGATCATCGGCGAACAGGAAGTCACCGACGATGCACCGGCCCGTGCGCTGGCGTTCAAGGTGATCAATGACCAGTTCGGTACGCTGACCTTCTGCCGCGTCTACTCCGGCGTGATCAAGAAGGGCGACACTCTGCTCAACGTGACCCGCGGCAAGAAAGAGCGCGTCGGCCGCATCGTCGAAGTCCAGGCCAATGCGACCAAGGACATCGAAGAAGTGCGCGCCGGCGACATCTGCGCGTTTGTCTCGATGAAGGACACGGAAACGGGCGATTCGCTGTCCGATCCGTCCTCGCCGGTGCTGCTCGAGCGCATGCGCTTCCCGGATCCGGTCATCAGCGTCTCGGTTGAGCCGAAGAATCGCAATGACATCGACAAGATGTCGAGCGCACTCTACAAGATGGCCAAGGCCGATCCGTCACTGCACATGGAAGTCGACAAGGAAACCGGACAGACCGTGCTCAAGGGCATGGGCGAACTGCATCTGGAAATCACCGTCGATCGCATGCGCACCGAGCTCGGCGTCGAAGCCGTCATGGGCAAGCCCAAGGTCAGCTTCCGCGAGGCCTTTGGTGGGCCGATTGAACTGGTCTTTACGCACAAGAAGCAGTCCGGTGGTTCGGGTCAGTTTGCCGAAGTGAAGATGACCTTCGAGCCGGGTGAGCCGGGTTCGGGCATCGAGTTCGCCGACGAAATCGTCGGTGGTCGCATTCCGCGCGAATACATCCCGGCCGTCGAGCACGCGATTCGCGTCGAGAGCCGCAAGGGTCAGGTTGCCGGCTACGAAGTCGTCGACTTCAAGGCTCGCCTGATTGACGGCAAGTTCCATGACGTCGACTCCTCGGCGTTGGCCTTCGAAATCGCCGGCAAGGGCGCCTTCCGCGAAGCACATCGCGGCAGCCGCCCGAAGTTGCTGGAGCCGATCATGGGCGTCGAAGTGGTCACCGAAGCCGAGTTCCTCGGCGACATCATCGGCGACATCAACCGTCGTCGCGGAACGGTCAGCGAGCAGGGCCAGAAGGGCTTGCAGTCGTTCGTCCAGGGTTTTGTTCCGCTCTCGGAAATGTTCGGCTACATCAACTTCCTGCGTTCCGCCACACGCGGTCGCGGCACCTTCACCATGGAATTCGACAGCTACGCCGAAGTGCCGGCAAGCATGGTCGAGAAGTTGATGGAGAAGGAAGCCAAGTAAGTTTGGTTAGCGGGAGAGCCGTTAGCGGTTAGCGGTAACAGCTGTTTCGCGCGCTTTTCCAGACTGCGGATTCGGATGGGTTTCAAATCCGTTTGACTCCGCCAAAGACAACACCCGCGTCTCGCTTGCGAACGCGGGTGTTACTTTTGCGGAGGCCTGAACATCCCACGAATCAGCTGTAGGAAGCTGCTTCAGCCGCGATGCTCCTGCTCCTGATGCCCATCCTGATCGCGTTGCGGAAAAGAGGCATCGCGGCTGAAGCCGCTTCCTACGAAAAGCGGAAGCCTTCGCAGCGTTGCCTTAATCACTTGCGACACGCTTGATCTTTATGCAGAAGAAGTATGAGAAGCCGAAAGTGACCAAGCGCACGGGCAGTTGATCAGGAATAATGGACCAACTCGATCCCGCTGACTTTCAATGACGCAATCGGACAAGCATCCGCCGCTCGCTGTGGCGCGTCTGCCACGCAACGCCGCGATCGATCTGCTGCGTGGGCTGTCGATCCTGCTCGTGGTCGTGCATCACATCGCCTTGCGCATTCCGCTCAGGGACGGCGGGCTGGAGACCTTGCTGCCACGCAGCCTGCTCAACGCTTTCGTCTACAACGGCTATGAAGCGGTGTTCCTGTTCTTCGTGATTTCGGGTTTCCTGATCACCAGCAATGCGCTGGATCGCTGGGGCAGTCTGGCGACGATCGATGTGCGCGCGTTCTATGTTCGACGAAGTACGCGCATCCTGCCGTGTCTGGTCCTGTTGATGCTCGTCTTGAGTGCTCTGCACCTGTTCGGCGTGCCGTTCCTGACCATCAAGGGCGAAGGCCAATCCCTGTCACGCGCGCTGCTCGCGGTGTTCACCCTGCATCTGAACTGGTACGAGGGCATGACCGGCTATCTGCCGGGCAACTGGGATGTGCTGTGGTCGCTGTCGATCGAAGAAGTCTTCTATCTCGGCTTCCCTTTGCTTTGCCTGTTGCTTAGAAAGCAGTCGGCTCTGTTGCTGCTGCTGGCCTTGCTGGCCCTGTCCTTGCCGATCACGCGTGCGGCCCTGGCCGGCAACGAGATCTGGCAGGAGAAGGCCTATCTGCCTGGAATGGCGGCGATTGCCACGGGCGTGATCGCCGCCTTGCTCGCGCACCAGATGCGCGAGCCCGGCATGCGAACGCGTCGCGCACTGTGCGTGCTCGGTGTCGTCGGCATTGCGTGCAATCTACTGTTCGGTTCGCTGCTGTGGAAGTTGCTTGGCAACGGCCTGATGCTCGTGCTGACCCTTTCCGCCGGAATCCTTCTTGTCGCCCTGCATCGCGAAACTTCGAATGCTCCGCGAGGCACGCACTGGCTGGCGTCGATGGGAAGACTGAGCTACGAGATCTACCTGACCCACATGTTCATCGTGTTTGGCGTGGTTGCGATCTACAGCAAGGTCGACGCCGACCCATGGTTCGGCTTTCTCTGGTACGCGCCGGTTGTCGTGTTGTGCTGGTTGCTCGGCGCAGCGCTCGCCCACGGCTGGTCGATACCTTGCGACCGCGCCTTGCGCGCGCGCTGGCTCCGGCGCTCAAAGGTGCCTGTGGCGACACTGTAAGCATGCGACGGGCGCAGACGATGTACGATCCCTGCACATTCCTGCGGAGACTCGATCATGAACACGAAAGCGGTGAAATATATTCCGGATGGCTATCACACGGTAACCGCCTATCTGACCGTCGATGATGCGGCCAAGGCGATCGATTTCTATGCCGAGGCGTTTGGCGCAGTTGAGCTGTACCGCCTGCCGATGGGTGACATGATCGGTCACGCCGAAGTGAAAATTGGCGATACCCACATCATGTTGTCCGATGAATTCGCCGACATGAACATCAAGGGGCCGAATGCGCGCGGCGGCCCGACCGCAGCGTTCATGATCTATGTCGAAGATGCCGATGCCGCGTTCGCCAGGGCGATCAAGGCCGGCGCAAGGCAGGATCGCGCGGTCGAGACCCAGTTCTGGGGTGACCGCATGGGCTCGGTGATTGATCCGTTCGGCCACAAATGGTCGCTGGCGACCCACGTCGAGGATGTTCCGCCCGAGGAAATGCAGAAGCGCATGGCGGCCTGGAGTGAGTCGCAGGGCGGCTGAAAGCAGTTGCGGCGAATGTCGACCCGGGTAGGGTAATCCTCGACGATGCTTTGCATTCCGGCGCATCGGTGCGAGCATCGCCGACGATGAAGATTCGTACCGTATCCGCGACCCGCTACGTCACTCCGCTGCGCGAGGGTGGCTCATTGCCGGCGATCATCGAAGCCGATGATTCGGGCATGTATGTGCTCAAGTTCCGCGGTGCCGGACAAGGCGCGAAGGCGCTGATTGCCGAACTGATTGCCGGCGAAATTGCCCGCGCGCTCGATCTGCCGATGCCCGAAGTGGTTTTCGTCGAAGTCGACGACGAGCTTGCGCGCACCGAACCGGATCCCGAAATCCAGGACCTGATCCGCGCCAGCAAGGGCCTCAATCTCGCCCTCGACTATCTGCCCGGCGCGGTCACCTTTGATGCGCTGGCGACGCCGCCCGATGCCGAACTCGCCTCGCGCATCGTCTGGCTCGACGCCTATGTCAGCAACGTCGACCGTACCCCGCGCAACGCCAACATGATGACCTGGCATCGCAAGCTCTGGTTGATCGATCATGGCGCCGCGCTGTATTTCCATCACGGCTGGGATAATGTCGGCGAGCGCAGCAGAAAACCGTTCGTGCAGATCAGGGATCACGTTTTGCTGCCGCTGGCCAGCCGTCTCGCCGAAGTGGATGCGCCGCTTGCGGAAAAGATCACGCCAGTGCTGATTGCTGACATCGTCGCGCAGATTCCCGAATCCTGGTTGTCTGCGGAAGCTGCCTTTGCCGATGTCGCCGCGCATCGCCAGGCCTATGCCGACTATCTGCTGCAGCGCATCGAAGCGCCGCGTGCCTTTGTCGAGGAGGCCATCCGTGCCCGCGCCGATCTGGTATGACTACGCGATCGTGCGTGTGGTGCCTCGCCCGGAGCGCGAGGAGTTCATCAACGCCGGGGTGATTCTTTCGAGTGTGCAGGCACGCTTGCTCGAAGCGCGCATCGCGCTCGATGAAAGCCGTTTGCTGGCGCTGGATCCGAAGGCAGATCTCGATCAGATTCGCGCACACCTGGCGACGATTCCGCTGATCTGCGCGGGGGGTCCTGCAGCGGGCGCGCTCGGCCGACTGAGCCAGCGTGAGCGTTTCCACTGGCTGGTCGCGCCACGCAGTGCGGTGATCCAGACGTCGGCCGTGCATGGCGGGCGCTGCGAAGATCCACACGCGGCGCTCGATCATCTTGTGCAGACGATGCTGCGGGTTCGCGCCGAACCGATTGGATTCTGAACGAAGCGCTGCCCAGTCGCATGCCTTGAGACGGTCGCCGGTGTAGGCTGGCCATCCGTTTGCGCCCCTGAATAGCGATGTCGTCAAACTCCGTCCTGGACCTGTTTCATCCGGCTGTCGCGGCCTGGTTCGCGCGCACGTTTGCTGCGCCGACGCCGGCGCAGATCGAGGCCTGGCCAACGATACGCGAAGGTCGACATACGCTGATCGCCGCGCCGACCGGATCAGGCAAGACCCTGGCGGCGTTTCTTGCCGCGATTGACGGCCTGGTGCGCGAGGGCCTCGATTTTGGTTTGGCTGAAGGGACTACGGTGGTCTATGTCTCGCCGCTGAAAGCGCTGTCCAATGACATCGCGATCAATCTCGAAGTACCGCTGGCTGGCATCCGCGCCGAACTCGAAAGCCGCGGCCACATCAATATCGATATCCGCGCCGGAGTGCGCACCGGTGATACGCCGGCCGCCGATCGCCAGCGCATGCTCAAGTCGCCGCCGCACATCCTCGTCACCACGCCGGAATCGCTGTACGTGCTGCTCGGCTCGGAATCGGGTCGGCTGATGCTGGCTGGGACGCGTTCGGTAATCGTCGATGAAATCCACGCGATTGCCGATGACAAGCGCGGCAGCCATCTTTCGCTGACCCTCGAACGCCTCGAAGCGCTGTGCCAGCGTCGCCTGATTCGCATTGGCTTGTCGGCGACGCAGAAGCCAATCGAGGAGGTCGCACGGTTTCTGGTCGGCACCAGTCATGTCGATGCTGATGGCACGCCGGACTGCGCGATCATCGATTCGGGTCATGTGCGCGAGCGCGATCTGGCCATCGAGATGCCGCCGGTGCCGCTGGAAGCGGTGATGTCGAACGAGGTCTGGGAAACGGTCTACAACCGCCTTGCCGAACTCGTCGAAGCGCATCGCACGACCCTGGTTTTCGTCAATACGCGACGCATGGCCGAGCGCGCGGCGCGTCATCTCGGTGAACGCCTCGGCAAGGAACACGTCGCCGCACATCACGGCAGCCTGGCCAAAGAGCTGCGTCTGGATGCCGAGCAACGGCTCAAGCGCGGCGAGCTCAAGGTGCTGATCGCCACCGCTTCACTTGAACTCGGCATCGATATCGGCGATGTCGATCTGGTTTGTCAGCTCGGCTCGCCGCATGCGATCGCGGCTCTGCTGCAGCGTGTCGGTCGCTCCGGTCATGCGGTCGGGGCGACGCCGAAAGGGCGGCTGTTTCCGCAATCGCGTGATGATCTGGTCGAATGCGCGGCCCTGCTCGATTGCATCCGCCGTGGCGAACTCGATGCGCTGAAGATTCCGGTGGCACCGATCGATGTGCTGGCCCAGCAGATCGTCGCCGAAGTCGCTTGTGGCGAATGGGACGAAGGTGCGCTGTATGACTGGCTGCGTCGGGCTTGGCCGTACCGGAATCTCGCGCGCAAGGATTTCGATGCGGTCGTGCGCATGCTTGCCGACGGTTTCACCACGCGACGCGGCGCGCGCTCGGGCTATCTGCATCGCGACGCCGTGCACGGCAAGGTCAAGGGTCGGCGCAATGCACGGCTGACCGCGCTGACCTCGGGTGGCACGATTCCGGATACGGCCGACTATGCGGTGGTGGTTGAACCCGAGGCGATCACGGTTGGCAGCGTGCACGAGGATTTCGCCATCGAGAGCATGGCCGGCGACATCTTCCAGCTCGGCAATACCAGCTATCGCGTGCTGCGCGTCGAACGCAGCAAGTTACGTGTCGAGGATGCCCACGGTCTGCCGCCAAGCATCCCGTTCTGGATCGCCGAAGCGCCAGGCCGCAGCGACGAGTTGTCGATCGGCGTCTCGCGTTTGCGAACGGAGGTGGGGACAAGGTTAGGCGCTGAACCGGCTTTTGTAGGAAACGGCTTTAGCCGTGATGCTCTTTCCACATCCGAAGCAAAAGCATCGCGGCTGAAGCCGCTTCCTACGACGAGCAATGGCAATGGCCGACTGGCGTCTGCACGTGCGTGGCTGATCGATGAGGTCGGCATCAACGCCATCGCCGCCCGGCAACTGGTCGACTATCTGGCCCGCGTGCGCAATGCGCTGGGCCTGCTGCCGACGCGCGAACAGATCGTCATGGAGCGCTTTTTCGACGAGTCGGACGGCACCCAGCTGATCATTCATTCGCCGTTTGGCAGTCGCATCAACAAGGCCTGGGGACTGGCCTTGCGCAAGCGGTTCTGCCGTTCGTTCAATTTCGAGTTGCAGGCGGCGGCGACCGAAGACGCGATCATCCTGTCGCTGTCGACCAGCCACAGCTTTCCACTGATCGAGGTGTCGCGCTATCTGCACTCGGCCAGCGCGCAGGACATCCTGGTCCAGGCCCTGCTCGACGCGCCGGTCTTCGGCGTGCGCTGGCGCTGGGTGGCGACCACTGCGCTGGCCTTGCCGCGTTTCTCTGGCGGCCAGAAGATCGCGCCGCAACTGCAGCGCATGAAATCCGAGGATCTGCTTGCGACGGTGTTTCCGGACCAGGTCGCCTGCCTCGAAAACATCGTCGGCGAGCGCCAGATTCCCGATCATCCGCTGGTCGCGCAAACCCTGCACGACTGCCTGCACGAAGCGATGGATGTCGAAGGCTGGCTCGATGTCCTGCGCGGCCTCGAAAGCGGCGACATCGGCATCGTCGCGCGCGACCTGCCCGAACCTTCGCCGCTGGCTGCAGAAATCCTCGGCGCGCGGCCGTATGCGTTCCTCGATGATGCGCCGCTGGAGGAGCGCCGCACCCAGGCCGTGCAGATGCGCCGCTGGAGCGATCCCGAATCGAGTGACGATCTTGCTGCGCTCGATCTGTCGGCGATCGAAGGCGTGCGTGAGGAAGCCTGGCCTGATCCGCGCGATGCCGACGAGATGCACGAAACCCTGATGGGCATCGGTTTTGTCAGTGCCGACGAAGTGGCCTGCCAACCGCAATGGGCGGACTGGCTGGCGCAGCTCGCCAGGCAGAAGCGCGCAACTCGGCTCTTCGTAGGAAATGGCTTCAGCCATGATGCTTCTGCTTTGAGTGGAACAGGAGCATCGCGGCTGAAGCCGCTTCCTGCAGTGGGCGACGATGCCATTTGGGTGGCCGCCGAGAAACTGCCGCAGATCCGGGCGATCCACCCGGCGGCGACCATGCAACCGGCCATCGAAGCGCCGAGCGAATACGCGGCCATCGAATGGACGCCCGAAGAGGCGGTGATTGACCTGCTGCGTGCGCGCCTGACCGCGCTCGGGCCGACCACGGCGATGGCACTTGCCGATTCGATGAATCTGGCCGTGCCACAAATCGATGCCGCCCTCGTTGCGCTGGAAACCCAGGGCTTCGTCATGCGCGGCCGCTTCACGCCATCCGCAACAACCGAGGAGTGGTGCGAGCGTCATCTGCTCGCGCGCATCCATCGCTACACGCTCAAGCGCCTGCGCCGCGAGATTGAACCGGTCGAGGCGCGCGACTACATGCGTTTTCTTTTCGACTGGCATCGCATCACGCCGGGCGCGCAGGCGCGCGGACCCGATGCGCTGGCCAGCGTTCTCGGCCAGCTGGAAGGTTTCGAGTCGGCGGCCGGCGCCTGGGAAACGGAGTTGCTGCCTTCGCGCATCGCCGACTATTCGATCCACTGGCTCGATGAGCAGTGCCGCAGCGGACGCATTGTCTGGACGCGATTCGCCAGCGCTGCATCGGCCAATCGCGAACGTGCCGCCGGACCCGTGCGCAGCACGCCGATCCTGATCCTGCCGCGGCGCAGTCTGCGCATCTGGGCGCAACTGGCGGCGAATCCGGCACAGGACGAGATCCAGACTTCATCGCGCGCCAAAGCCGTGCTCGAGTACCTGAAGAGCCACGGCGCCGCATTCTTCGACGAAATCGCGCAAGCCACGCGCCTGCTCAAGGTCGAGTTGGAGGAAGCGCTGGGTGAGCTGGTCAGTCGTGGCCTGATCAATGCCGACAGCTACGCCGGCTTGCGCGCCCTGCTCGTGCCGGCAGCGAAACGGACCCAGCACGCGCGGCGCAGTCGACGCGCCAACCTGATGGGCATCGAGGATGCCGGTCGTTGGGCGCTGACCCGCATGCCGATACTTGAGTCGACGCCGGAACATGCACGTGAAGCGGAGAAGGAATCCATCGAGCATGTCGCGCGCACCCTGCTGCGCCGCTACGGTGTCATCTGCTGGCGCCTGCTTGCGCGTGAAGCCTCGTGGCTGCCGCCGTGGCGTGAACTGCTGCGCGTCTATCGACAACTGGAAGCGCGCGGCGAGATTCGTGGCGGACGATTTATCACCGGTCTGTCCGGCGAGCAGTTTGCCCTGGCCGAAGCGATCCCGCTGATGCGCAAGGCGCGCTCGCGAGGACGTGACGGCAGCAAGGTCGTCATCGCCGCCAGTGATCCGTTGAATCTGGTCGGCATCTTGAGCAGCGGCGCGAAGACACCAGCGATCGTCGGCTCACGCATCCTCTACATTGATGGCATCGCGGTCGCTACGCTGATCGGTGGCAAAGCCGCTCGACTCGATGGCAGCAACGAACCCCTTGCTGCTGACTGGCAGCACGCGCTGGTATTCCGTGGCCAGCGTGAAGCCCAGATCACCGATGAGTTCGCAACGCATGAGCACAGCAACGACCACTGAGTTCCTGCTCGCATTTCCGGTGCGAGAAGTGACGTCTACCAATCTTGACGATGAACTCGCGCGTTCGCCGGCCCGCCTCGACATCCTGTTTCTGTGGGGGCGTGATTGCGTGAACTGCGACATCGCCAAGGCATCAATACTGGCTGCCAGTGAGCGATTTCAGTGGCCGGATGTGCGCTGGCTGCATGCCAACGTCTATGCAGATCCCGAAATGGCAACGCGTTTCGGCCTGCACGGCATTCCTGTGTTCTTCGTTTTCCGTCAGGGCAAAAAGCTCGGTCGCATCACCGAGTGGCCCGGTGCCGACGCGTTTGTCGACGCGATCGAACGCTTGCGTGGAGTGGATGATGGGGAGGGCTGAGGTTGCCGAAATTCGGCTTGCCACTTTTCCAGTGCCTGCCTGATGCTTCACAATAGGGGGCTACCCATGCGAAGTGACCGCGTTTCGCGCCAGTCCTCGCCCGCCCTTGAACTCAGGAGGCCTCATGATCACAGCTGATGAAGCGCTGGAGCGACTACGCGCCGGCAACCAACAATTTGTCGCCGAACTC
Organism: Dokdonella sp.; assembly: GCF_035703485.1. Lineage (GTDB taxonomy): Bacteria > Pseudomonadota > Gammaproteobacteria > Xanthomonadales > Rhodanobacteraceae > Dokdonella. The sequence goes on from NZ_DASSYD010000127.1 coordinate 30,947, forward strand.
GGCGGAAACAATGGAGATACCAGTGAATCGCGACGGCGCGAACTGGTCGAAGGACAGGAGCCGGTTGCCATCATTCTCGGCTGTTCGGACTCACGTGTGCCGGCCGAGATTGTCTTCAACCAGGGCCTTGGCGACCTGTTCGTGATTCGTGTTGCCGGCAATGTCGTCGCGCCCTCGCAAATTGACAGCATCGAATTCTCCGCGGCGCGGCATGGCACGCGTCTGGTTGTGGTACTTGGCCACTCGGGATGCGGCGCGATTCTCGCGACGATCGAGGAGCTGGGTCGCAAGCCGGAAGATCAGTCGCGCAAATTGCGCTCGATTGTCGATCGCGTGCGACCGTCGGTCGAAGCGTTGATGGAAACCGAGATTGCCAAGAATCCCGAGGAGCTGATTCGCCGCTCGGTGCGCAACAACATCCGCATGTCGGTCAATCAGCTGCGCCGTGGCTCGCAAGTGCTTGAGTACCTGATCGAAGAAAAGGGCCTGCGTATCGTTGGTGCCGAATATTCGCTGGAAACAGGCGTGGTCGAGTTTTTCGATTATTAGCCTGCGGATCGGGTTTGCCAGCAACGCTTCAGATAGGGTAAACACGGTGCGTGGACAATGTCAGGATTGACCCGCAGCGGGGAGCCGCATGCTTGAGCCCGAAACCGTTTCAGTATCGAATCCGGATCAATCCGACGGAGTTGACTCGACGCTTGGCGACTTCCATTCCAGGGTGCGCCAGGCGAGTCTTGATCTGATCGACGGCCTCGCGGTTGAGGACACCGTGGCGCAATCGATGCCGGACACCAGTCCGAGCAAGTGGCACCTCGCCCATACGACCTGGTTCTTCGAGCAGTTCGTGCTCGGTCGTGATCCCGCCTATCGCCCGTTCAATACCGACTGGTTGTACCTGTTCAACTCCTACTACCAGTCGGTCGGGCCGATGCATGCGCGTCCGCAACGTGGTTTGCTGACGCGGCCGACGCTGGCCGAAGTGCTGGCCTATCGCGCCTGCGTGGATGAATGCATGGGGAGGCTGTTCGAGCACGGTGTCGATGCCGAACTGGCATCGCTGGTGATTCTCGGTCTGAACCATGAGCAGCAGCATCAGGAACTGCTGCTCACCGACATCAAGCATCTGTTTTCGCTGAATCCGCTGCAACCGGCGTACCGCGAGCGTCAGCCGGCCGAGGAATCCAGCGCGACGCCACTCGAATTCATCAATGGCCGGGAAGGGATCATCGAGATCGGCCCGGTCGGCGACGGCTTCGCCTTTGATTGTGAAACGCCGCGGCACCGCACGTTGCTGCATGGTCACGCGCTGGCCAGCCGTCCGGTCAGCAATGCCGAGTACGCCGAGTTCATTCGCGAAGGCGGCTATCGCAGCCCGACGCTGTGGATGAGCGAAGGCTGGAAGACGGTTTGCGAGCAGGCCTGGGCCCATCCGCTGTACTGGTCCGACACTCTCGAAACCGAGTTCACCCTTGCCGGCGTCAAGCCGATTGATCCCCATGCGCCGGTAAGTCACGTCAGCTTCTTCGAAGCTGATGCTTTCGCGCGTTGGGCTGGCATGCGACTGCCGACCGAGGCCGAATGGGAGTCGGCCGCGCAGGGCCTCGATGCCGCGAAAGGAAACTTCATCGACAGTGGTCTGTTGCATCCGTTGGCGGCATCTGCTGGCTCGGGTCTGCAGCAGATGTTCGGCGATGTCTGGGAATGGACCGGCAGTCCGTATGTCAGCTATCCCGGTTATCGTGCGCCTGGCGGTGCGCTTGGCGAGTACAACGGCAAGTTCATGTGCGGTCAGTATGTGTTGCGTGGCGGCTCCTGCGTGACTCCGCGTGGACATGTTCGCGCCAGCTACCGAAATTTCTTCACCCCGGCCGATCGCTGGCAATTCATGGGGCTCCGACTCGGAAAGGATCGATGATTCCCACTTGCGCCGCGCAAACGCCAGCAGATGCCACCAGCGATGATGACTTCTCCAGCGATGTCCTCAAGGGCATGGCGCGGACGCCGAAGCGAGTTCCCTCAAAATACTTTTACGATGCACGCGGTTCGCAACTGTTCGAGCAGATCTGCGAGCAGCCCGAGTATTACCTGACCCGCACCGAGCTTGGGATTCTTGAGAGCAACGTGGCGGATATCGCGGCCGCGCTTGGACCGCATGCGCTGCTGGTCGAATATGGCAGTGGTTCCGGCATCAAGACGCGCCTGCTTCTCGACGCGCTGGACGAGCCGGTCGGCTACGTACCGGTGGAGATTTCCCCCAGCGCGCTCGATGCGAGCGTCGAAAATCTGGCCGAAGAATTCCCGGACATCGACATGTTGCCGGTGACCGCGGATTTCACCCAGCCGGTCGATTTGCCCAGCCCCGATGAGACCGCTCGCCGGACCGTGGTGTTCTTTCCGGGCTCGACACTCGGCAATTTCGAGCAGGCTGAGGCGATCAGCTTGTTGCGCACGATGTGCATCGAGATGGGACGCAATGGCGCGGCAATCGTCGGAATTGACCTGAAGAAGGACAACGCCATCCTCGAAGCGGCCTACAACGATGCCGCCGGTGTCACCCGCGACTTCACGCTCAATCTGCTGACCCGGATCAATCGTGAACTCGATGCCGATTTTGATCTCGGCCAGTTCGACCACCGCGCTCACTACAACGCGCTTGCCGGGCGCATCGAGACGCATATCGTCAGCCGCAAGGATCAGACCGTGCGGATTGGTGAATGCAAGGTCGACTTCGCGCGGGATGAAGCGATGCTGGTCGAATACAGTTGCAAGTATTCGCAGGAGGATTTCGCTGCGATGGCAGCCAAGGCCGGTTTGCGTGTGGTGCGCACGTGGATGGATTCGAACCACTGGTTTGCCGTGCAGATGCTTGAGCGCGCCTGAGCGTTTCGTCATGCCGGTACTGCAGCTCGATCACTTCCGCCTCCACTATCGCGATCTGGGTCAGGGCGAGCCGTTGCTCCTGATCCATGGGCTGGGCTCAAGCGGTGCGGATTGGGCATTCCAGATCGAATCGCTGAGCCGGCATTTTCGCCTGATCATTCCCGATTTGCGTGGCTCGGGACTCAGCGATGCACCGGGAGGACCTTACTCGATAGCGCAATTTGCATTGGATCTCTGGGCTTTGCTCGATCAGCTCGGCATCGATCGAATCCAGGTCATGGGATTTTCCCTTGGCGGCGCGGTGGCGACCGAAATGGCTTTGCAAAGACCCGATGTGATTGCACGCCTGATGACGATCAATTCCCTGCCGAGCTATCGGCTGGACAGCTGGCGCAAGCGCATGGAACTGATCAGCCAGATCATCCTGGTGCGCGGGGTCGGCATGCGTCGCCTGGCCAGAATCGCCGCCAAGCGCATGTTCCGGGAACCGCACCAGGAGCCGATGCGCCGTCGTGTCGTCGAAGTCGTCGGCGCCACATCGCGCAAACCGTATCTGCAATCAGTCAGAGCCCTGGCCCAGTGGTGCGCGCTCGATCGGATGTCTGCCATCCGCAGTGAGTGGCTGATGCTGGCTGGCGAACATGATTACACCCCGCTGCCCGAGAAGCGCGCCTACGCCGAACGTTTTGGCGCACGATTCGCCGTGATCAGTGGCTCGCGCCATGGCACCCCATTCGACGCCATCGAGGCTTGCAACAAGGTGGCCCTGGCTTTCTTTCTTGGCCAGCCCTTGCCCGATGCCGAGTCATTGATCATTGATGGGCCGGAGCGCGCGCCGCGGGCGGCACCGCCTTGTTTCTGAGTTTGCCCGCAACCACGTACAGTGTCCGCCTGTGCCGAATATGGGTAGATCCAGCATGTCCAAAGCGTTGCCACGCCTGCTGATAGTTGAAGACGACCCGACCATTGCCGGGAATCTGTTCGCTTTCTTCGAGTCGCGCGGGTTTTCCGTCGATGCGGCCTACGATGGCCACAACGCCTTGCATCGATTGACCGTTGACGCCTTCGAGGCAGTCATTCTGGATGTCGGGCTGCCATCGGTGGATGGTCTCACCGTGTTGCATCGCATGCGCAATGAGCTGGGCCTGGATGTACCGGTGTTGCTGCTGACGGCGCGTGACGAGATCGGTGACAAGCTCGCAGGTTTCGCCCGGGGTGCCGACGACTACGTGACCAAACCGTTTGTTCTGGTCGAAGTTGAGGCGCGCGTGCGCGCCCTGATCGCACGCGCCAGCGGACGTGTCAGTGCGCCGCTGAAGCGATGCGGACCACTCAGTCTGGATCCACGGCGGCATGAATTGCAGGTCGATGGTGTGGCGGTAAAATTGACTCCGAAGGGCTGGAGCATTCTTGATGTATTGATGCGCGATCCGGGTCGGGTCGTGCCTCGCGGCGAACTTGAACGCGCCCTGTGGGGTGACGATCCACCGGAGACGGATGCCTTGCGCAGTCAGGTTCATCTCTTGCGAAAGGCGCTTGCAGAAGCCGGGTTCGATGGCATTGAGACCATCCATGGCATTGGATTTCGGTTGATCGTGGCCGCGGATTCACAATGAGCAATACGCTGACCTGGCGTGTCACCTGGGCGATGACCGCAACCGTTGCATTGTTTGTCGGCCTGATGGCAGCGCTGGCGTTCACGATCATGTACCAGCAGGAGGACGAGCTTGCCGACCAGCTTGTGCAGATCGAGATGCGCCGTCTCATCGAGCGCCTTGATCTCGGCGAAATTGATGCGACACACCAGCCGATCGAAATCGGCCCGCGCACCGAAGCCTGGATCGCCGATGGCTTTCACGACAAGGCGATGCCGGCTGCCCTGCGTGGATTGTCGGGCGGTCCGCACGAGCTGGAACTCGCTGATCGCGTGTTGCATGCCACTGTCGCCGAATCGCCTGTCGGACATTTGACTGTTGTCTTCGACGCAACCCCCAACGAAGCACGGGTCAGCCAGTTTGGCTTGATCATGCTCGTTCTATGGAGCGCTTGCGTCATCGCGGGGTACTGGTTGGCGCGGGCAACGGCCGCAATCGTCGTCGGACGCATGCACGCGATTACCGAACGGATCGCAAGCTGGGATCCTGGGACCTCCCACACTGACGAACGACGTGCGACCAGCAGCGACGAGGCCGGTCGCTTGCTTGAAGCCTTCAATCGCATGCAGGATCGGGTCGATCGCTCGATCGCCCGCGAGCGTGAGTTCGCCGCCAATCTCAGCCACGAGGTGCGCACGCCCCTTGCTGCACTGCGCACCGATATCGAAATGGCTGGCCTCGATACGCAATCGACGACGGATCAACGCCAGCGCTACGCGCGCATGGCGCAAATGGTCGATGAGGTCAGTGCGACAATCCAGGCAGCGCGTGCGATGAGCAGTCCGCATGCAGCGTCGAATCGGCAGCACTTTGATCTGCACGAATTGATCGATGATGTCTGTTCGACGCTAGGCGTCCGCGCCGAGTCAGCCGGCCTGCAGATGCGCAATGAAGTGCCGCACGCCAGTTCCCTGCGCGCCGAGCGCTATGCGCTGCTGATCGTGTTGCGCAACCTCATCGGCAATGCCATCGATCATGCCGCGCCGGCGACCTTGAGCATTCGACGGGTCGATCAAGGCCTTTTGATTGCCGATGATGGTCCGGGTATCGACCAGGACGACCTGCCGTTCGTGTTCGAACGCTACCAGCATGGCCGCCTGCTCGATCAGGCCGAACCCGGGCAGATGCCGGCGCTGGATCACGGTCTCGGTCTGGCCATCGCCCGGCGCGTTTGCGAGCAGCAGGGATGGCTGATCAGCGTTTCGTCGGAAACCGAGGGCGAACAGCGTGGAACCCGCTTTCACATCGCCTTCGACGAAAATTCGACATGATCAGCACAGGACTTCGACATCACGCCGCCTAGGCTTGCGCACTTGCATGCAGCCCGGGAGTTGTTGGTCGAATGTCAGATGCACTTGTTTCAGATGTTTCGTCAGCCGAGACACGACCGCGCTGGGGTCAGTATCGGCACCTGTTGCTGTTGTGGCTGATCTTCCTTGCCACCTCGTTGATCACGCGCATCGTGCTCGCCGCAATCAGCGTGCATGTCGGGCAGATGTCGCTGATCGAATTGCCTTATGCATTTGGCGCCGGCCTGCTCCTCGATGCGCTGGCTGGTCTGTACCTGTGTCTGCCCTTCGCCTTGTGGATCTGGCTGATGCCGGCGCGCTGGTATTCCTCGCGTATTGGCCGCGTCATCATCCATCTCGTTTTCGCCGTCGCCGTCTTCGGCTTTCTCTACCTGATTGCCGCCGAGTATTTCTTTTTCGAGGAATTCAACTCGCGCTTCAACTATACGGCTGTCGAGTACCTGATCTATCCGACCGAAGTCATCGGCAACATCCGCGACTCCTATCCGGTCGACACGGTACTTTCGCTGTGTGCGCTGGGTGCCTTGTTGATCACTTTCCTGCTGCGCGGACCGATCAGCGATGGCTTCGTCAGGACGATCCGCTTCGGTCGACGCAGCCTGATCATGCTCGTCCTGGTGCTGGCCACCGTGGTTTCGGTATGGGCGATCAGTCTCGAATCCGTGCACTCGCTATCATCGAATCGGGTTGCCGACGAGGTCGCTTCGAACGGTGTGTATTCGTTCTTCAGCGCCTTTCGCAATGCGCGTATCGATTACGAGCGCTACTACATCACCTTGCCCGAGAAAGAGGCGATCGCCCGCGTGCGCAAGTTGATTGGACAATCGAATACGCGCTGGCTGGCGGCGCCTGACGCACCCGGCAATCCGCTCGCCCGCCACGTCGACAACTCCGATCTCGGCCCGCCGCGCAAGTTGAACGTGATCTTCCTGTTCGAGGAGTCGATGGGTGCGGAATTCGTCGGCAGCCTCGGCGGCAAGGGTTACACCCCGAACATCGATCGCATTGCCGCGCAGAGCCTCAGCTTCACCCACTTGTACGCCAGTGGTACGCGGACTGTGCGCGGCATGGAGGCGTTGACGACCTCGCTGGCGCCGGTGCCGCCGGAGTCGGTGATCAAGCGCACCGGCAACAAGAACCTGTTCAACCTCTCGACCATCATGCGCAAGCAGGGCTATTCGCCAAGTTTCATCTACGGTGGCTATGGCACCTTCGATGACATGAACGCCTACTACCGGGCGAATGGTTGGCGCGTACTTGATCGCACCGACATGCCATCACCCAAGTTCGCGACCATCTGGGGCATTTCCGATGAGGAATTGTTTGACAACGCACTCGCTGATTTCGACAAGCAGATCGCGCGCGGCGAACCGATTTTCTCGCTGGTCATGAGCACCTCGAACCATCGGCCCTACCTGTTTCCCGAGGGTATCCCCGGTGTGAAGCCCAAAGGTGGCGGGCGAGAAGCCGGTGTGCGTTACGCCGACTACGCGATCGGCAAGTTCTTCGACCAACTGCAGAAAAAGCCCTGGTACAAGGACACCGTTCTGGTGATCGCGGGTGATCATGGCGCACGGGTTTACGGTCGCGCCAAGATCCCTGTCTCGAACTACACGATTCCATTCATCGTGCACGCGCCGGCGATCATCGCCCCGCAGCGCGTCGATACGCTTTCAAGCCAGGTAGACATCGGCCCGACCGTGCTCGGCCTGTTGCGCCTGAATTACGAATCCTGGTTGCCGGGCCGCGACATCCTGCGCATGGGTCCTGACGATGGCTATGCCATCTTCAATCACGACCGTGACATTGCGATGATGCGCCACGGCGAGCTCGCGACTTTGGGCTTCCGCAAGACCGTCACCACCGAACGTTATGATTTGCAACGTGATGAATTGACCCCGGCGCCGGCCAACGTGGAACTCGAACGCGATACCGAGGCCCTGTTCCAACTCTCCTGGGAAATGTTTGCCGATGGTCGCCAGCGCGAGAAGTGATCTACATGCGGTGGACTGAGCCGCGCCGACCGACGTTGACGCGCTACCTATTCGTACACGTCCTGCTGATCAGCGCGCTGCTTGTCACCGGTGCACTCTTCTTGCGTGATTCAGGCTGGGATTTGCGCGTCGAGGATGCCTTCTACACCCCGGCTTTGCATGGCTTCGGCATGCGCCACTCGGTCTGGCTGGAGCTGATTGGCCATCAATTGTTGCTGATCCTGCCGATCGGTCTTGGCTTGCTCGCCCTGATCGCAGCGATTGCCGCATCACGGTTCGAACCGTTGCGCACGTGGCGAGGCGTTCTCTGGGCAATGCTTGCATCGGTCTGTATCGGCCCGCTGCTGATCGGCGTGCTCAAGCAATTCACCGCCGCGCATTGTCCCTGGGATCTCGTCCGCTACGGCAGCTATGCCGACTACGTGCAGCACTGGTTTGCGCATGCCCGCGCCGACGCGGGGCACTGCTTGCCGAATGCACACGCCGGAGCAGGCTTCACCCTGATTGCCTTGTACTTTGCCGGTTGGGCCAGTGGGCGAGCCACCTGGCGCTGGTGGGGATTGGCCGCTGCAATTGCCGCCGGAATCGTATTCAGCCTCGTGCGCATGGTGCAGGGCGCGCACTTTCCGAGTCACTCACTGTGGGCGGCGGCGGTCGACTGGCTGGTCACGAGCCTGTTCTTTCTGCCACTGATTGTGCGTAGACGCGCAGACCACAATTCGGGCGCCGCTCAAGGCGTGGCGGAATCAGTAAATCGCCACGACTTCCAATAGCGCAGACCTTGCTCCATTATTTCATCCAGGGACTATTTCCCTGCAGAAGTTGCCCAGGATCCGGGGTGATGATGAAACGTGTGCTGATTCCATTGTGCATAATTCTCGCCTCGGTATTGCCGATGACGGCTTGCGCGACTGGCGAGGTAAAGAAGCCATGCGTATCTGGAATCGAAAATGCGCTGCCGCGTGTTGTCCATTCGAAGGTGGAGTTCGATCAGCGCATGCGCGCCGGCGCGACACCACTCGATGCCTTTACCCCGTTCGGCAAACGGGAATTCATCGCCGGCCTGGTTTGGAATTCAGACGGCAAGGGAATCGGCGGTCTGTCGATGGCAGCCATGATCCGAGAACTCGGGAAGGATCAAGTCGAGGAGGTTCTCGATTTTCTTGACTTGAAGAAGCTGTCGGCGTCGATTGTGCAATCACTTCCGCAGAGTCCGCCGCTTCGATTTGGCGAACCGGACCGTGCCATCGAACGCGAATGGAAAGCGACCTCCACATTGATCGACACCCATGTGCGCTTGGAGGAGACGGCAGGCACGACAACCAATCTGGGTTTCGACGAGGTCGTTGCGCACTATAACGGCACACTCGGAGCCGTTCTTCACCAGGCAGACCTGGGCAGTCGTTCGCTTACCGACCTCATGCTGATTTTTGACGCGGCATCGAACGTGGCGAGCGCCACAGGCGATTCTGCAACGTATCGGGACATGCAAACGGTGTTTGCCGAACTTGAGCGTCGGAAAGTCGATACGCGACGCGTCTTCGATGCGCGCATGCTCTCCGGTCTTGTTGTGCAGCGCCGGTTCGATGAGGCGCGTGAGTTCCTCGCCGAACATCCTGATTCGCATGCCGAAAAGATTCCCGACCTCACCGATTCACTCGGTTCGGGTTTCAATGGGCGCAGCGTCATGGATCTTGATCCGCAAACCCATTCGCTGGATCGACAAGCTATTGCGAACACCGCTGGAACACAGGTCATCATGATGGTTGGGGCGACCTGTCATTTCAGCCTCGAAGCCCTCGAAGCGATCGCGGCAAACGGCGATCTGCGCAATCGCTTGCATCAGGCCAAGCTGCTGATCCTGACGCCGCCCGGAGCCAACCTGCAGCTGGCCGCCGTCGGCATGTGGAACGCACGACATCCCGAACTGCCGATGCGCATTCCCTGGAGCAGGGCTGAATGGAAAGCTGTCGATGTGGCGCAGGTGCCGCAGTTCCTGATTTTCGAGAACGGAAAGCTCAAGCAAAGAATTCTCGGCTGGGAGGGCAATCAGGCTGCGCTTTCCGAAGCCTTGGGTCGGCTGGATCCGTAATCGATGCGAATGTCGAGGCGAAAGCGACGAGTTCCAGCAGGTTCTCAGTTGCCCTCGAATCCATCCGCAAACAATAAATCAACTCGCCATTCGTAGGCACCAAGATCGAAACCGGCACCTTGCGGGCGCGGAACGCCATCGATGTCGAAGGGTGGCGCCAGAGTTGCGTTTCCACTATCGATTGCGGTGCCGGTGGGTAGCAGGTGGACATCGTAAGGCGGCGCGACAAGGACGCTGCCGGGATTGCTCATTTCAAGATTGTGATCGACAACCAGCGCGTTGCCGTCGAGGCTGAAATCGGTGGCGAGATTATTGCGCACGATCACGTTGGAACTGGGCCGTCCGTCCTTGTGCGCGTGGACCATGATCCATGGCGGGCCGGGCGATACATTGTTCACGTCGATCACCGTGTTGTTGATGATGCGTGAATCGGTCATGCCGTAGAAACTGATCCCGTGCCAGTGATCGGTGATGACGATGTTGTTCTCGACCACCCAGTTGCGGAAGAAGCCATCGAAGCAGCCGATGCCCTGCATGCTGTTGCGCAAGGGATCATTCGGATCGGTCGAGCTGACGAAGACATTGCCGCGCAAGACCACACCGACTACTTCACCGGTGCCGACGCCGCCACTGCCAACCGACCAGCTCTGGAATCCGTCGTCATGATTGGCATCGGGTGGATCGCCGATTTTTACGTTCTGCACGCGGTTGTATTCAAACAGGCCATGGTCGCCGAGCCCGCGCATGCCATCGGCCGAAAAGCCATCGATGAGGTTGTGCCGGATACTCGCTTGCGCGCCATCGACGCTGATGCCGAAGCGCACGTTGCGCAGGGTGTTGTCATGCACGCTGATGCGATCGGCACCGACATCGATGCCGTTTGAAGCGAGATTGATCCATTCACTGGCAGTCCATGCTGAAGCATCGGCCACGCTGAACAATTCGCTGTCTGCGAGTTCGATATCCCAGGTTGGACCGAAATAGTTGTGGTTGGCGATGCTGACCATCGTGAGCTGCACGTTTGATGGTGCAAACGACGGGCTGATCCGGAGCCCGCGCAGAATCCAGTTTTGCGCCGAACGAATGACGATGCTGCGAAACTGCGGAGTCTGTCCGCTTTCGTTGGCGATGGTGATGGCTGCCGTGTTGTAGGCATGCTCGATGACGAGATCACCGTGATAGCCGTTGCCGAGCAGGATCGTGTCGCCAGCACGGACTGGCGCACCGGCGTTCAGTGTCACCAGTGACATGCCGGTCTGGTACGGATAGGAAGGCCAGTTTTGCGTTTCCACGAGGCCGCTCGCAAAGACCGTCTGCAGGGATTTCCACGGATGAGCACTGCTGCCATCACCGCTGTCGCTGCCATTGACTGGATCAACATGGAAGGTTGTCGCCATCGCGGGCAACGACATCAATAACAGGAGTCCGGAAAAAAGAGTGCGCATGGATCGTTCTCCAATAGCCTCAGGTGGATTGTCAGGGTCACCATCAGACCCGATGGCGTCACCAGCTTCAGGGACGTGGCCGACAGATTTGGCACTACCTCGAATCTGCCGACTCTGGCAACGTACCGGCGCAACCCTCAGCGCAGCATGCATACGCAATCGCAACGAAAGCGAAGTTCCCGAGTCGTCTCAACAGTCTGGCAATGGCTTCTATTCGCGAGGTGCCGCCGGATCAAGCAGATCGTTGCGCGCATGGGTTCGCTGTTCGTCGTCGATTTGATCTTCGACATCCTTGGTCGCGCGGGTATCCACCGACTCTTCCACCGCAGCGGCAAGTGGTGATTGCCTTTGCGTCGCCTGGCTGGCCGCGTCGGATTTGCCGATCTCGGACATTTGCACACGGTAGATCGGTTCGGGCATGTCCATGCCGGCCTCTTCGAGGACGAGCTTCACGCGGCGGATCGCCTCGCTGCGGACCTGGAGGAACTCGTGTTCGCGCTGATCGACCCAGCCGTGATAGCGCACTTGCACGTTGGAATCGCCGAGCGCGGTGATCAGGGCGCGTGGTGGCGGCTTGTCCATGACCCCGTCGATGCGGCCGAGCTCGTTAACGCCGAGTGATTGCGCGCGAATCAGATCCTCGTTGACGCCAATGCCGACTTCAAAATCAAAGCGGCGGCTCGGGTTGCGCGTGTAGTTCAGGGTAACGCTGCCAAACACCAGCGCATTCGGCAGGCGCAAATGGTTGCCGTCAAGTGTCATCAGGATGGTCGCACGCGAAGTCAGCGAGACGACAATGCCTTCATTGCCGTCGATGACAACGTGATCGCGCGGCGCGAACGGCTGTCGCACGCTCATGAGGATGCCGGCCAGATAATTCTCAAGAATGCTCTTGAAGGCGAAGCCCAGGGCAACGCCAAGAACGCCGGCAGTGCCAAGAACCGCGCCAACCAGGGCGGTCGCCTGCATGACTTCCAGTGCAACCAGCAAGCCGATCCCAAGCACGATCCAGCGCACCGTGGTGCGCGCCAGCTCCTGCAGAAAGGGATTGGATTTCGATGCGCGCCCAATCCAGGCGCGCCGCGATATCCAGCGACCGGCCCACCATGCAATCCAGACAATCAGCAAGGCCAGCAACAGCATCGGAAGCGCGGCAATCAATCGATAGCTTTCCTCAAGCAGTCGCTCGAAGACGGCGGACATGTCGAATCGCGTAGCGTCGGGCATGGAATCCACAGTGCGGTCAGTGAGTGGGGATCATAGACGCAGGCACTTGAATGCGAGCCTCATCGGAACCTCGACGCCGCGTCGGGCCCGGACCGATCCGGGCTTTCCAATCATGCAAAGGGCAGCGCTGCCTCAACCATGGCGTGCCCTGTTTGTTACTGTCCGCTTCCTTCCTTGAGCGCGATCGCGTTGAATCCATTGTCCGCCAGAGAGGCCTTCGCGGCTTCCAGTTCGCTGGCGCTGGCATACGGTCCGAGGCGCACGCGATTCCAGGTTTTGCCGTTGATCGTCACCGGAGTGATCTGGGCGACGAAACCGAGGATGGCCAGTCTGGCTTTGACCTCGTCAGCAGATTTCGCTGACGGGTAGGAGCCGGCTTGCAGCAGGTAGCGCGCACTTGCCGATACCGCCGGCGTCGCCGGGTTTGTGGGTGCTTGTGTCGCTTCGGCGCGCGCCTTGGCCGAAATTTCGGCATCTGGAATGACGACCTCCATTTCCGGCAGCACCGAATAGAAATCATAGTTCTTGCGCGGCTTGTCTTCGGTCTTGACCAGTGGTGGCTCGGATTCCCGTGGAGCGACAGCTTGCGGGTTCGGCTGCGGACCGGTTTGCTTGCGCAACATCGGTGCCCAGTCGCTGCCGAGAAAAACCAGGGCGACGACGAGTCCGAGCAAGACGCCGACGCCGAGCCAGATCCAGGCTGGCACTGCCGGACGTGAACCGCCACGAGTGGCCTGTTTGCGTGAACGTGAAGCCATTACCTGATCTCCTGAAATTGATGTTTGCGCGACGATTCCGGCGTCGTGCAGAAACGTGAACAAGTGGTCGTCACATGCTCTCCGGCGCGGAAACGCCAAGCAGATCGAGACCATTGGCGAGGACCACACGCGCCGCATCGGCGAGCGCAATGCGTGCATCGCGCAGTACCGCGTCATCAACGATGAACTGATGTGCGTTGTAGTAGGCGTGGAACGCCGCTGCAACCTCACGCAGATATTGTGCGACGAGTTGCGGGTCGAGATTGACGGCAGCGGCTTCGACCACCTCCGGGAAACGCGACAGTTCGCTCATCAGCGTGCGCTCATGTTCGCCATCGAGGCGATCAAGCGCGCCGAGACCGGCGTCGGAATCGATGATGATGCCACGCTCGGCGAGTTGGCGATGCACGCTGCACACGCGCGCATGGGCGTACTGGATGTAGTAGACCGGATTGTCGTTGGTCTGCGCACGAGCCAGATCGATATCGAAAATCAGCTGCGAATCGGTCTTGCGCGCGACCAGGAAATAGCGCGTTGCATCGCGACCGACCTCGTCAATCAGATCACGCAAGGTCACATAGCTGCCGGCACGCTTGGACAGCTTCACTTCCTCATCGCCGCGCATCACCGTGACCATCTGGTGCAGCACGTACTCCGGCCAGCCTTTCGGGATGCCGACATCGAGCGCCTGCAATCCGGCGCGAACGCGGTTGACGGTCGAATGATGATCGGCGCCCTGCTCGTTGATGACGCGCTCGAAGCCACGCTGCCATTTGCCTTCGTGGTAAGCGACATCGGGTACGAAATAAGTGTAGCCGCCCTCGGATTTGCGCATGACCCGATCCTTGTCATCGCCAAAGTCGGTGGTCTTCAACCACAGCGCGCCATCCTGTTCGTAGGTATGTCCGGTGGCGATCAAGGCCTTGACCGTTTGCTCGACCTTGCCGTCGTTGTACAACGAGGATTCAAGGAAATAGACATCGAACTCGACGCCGAACGCGCGCAAATCCAGATCCTGCTCGCGGCGCAGCCAGGCGACAGCAAAGCGGCGGATCGAATCGAAATCATCGGCATTGCCACTGGCGCTGACATCCTTGCCATCGGCATGCACGGTTCCGCGGTCGAGGAAATCGCGGGCGACATCCTTGATGTAGTCGCCGCGATAACCATCATCAGGCCAGTCTGCATGTTCGGGTTCGATGCCCTTGCAGCGCGCCTGCACTGACAAGGCCAGATTCTCGATCTGAGCGCCGGCATCGTTGTAGTAGAACTCGCGGGTCGTCGACCAGCCGTTCGCATCAAGGACGCGAGCGAGGCTGTCGCCGACCGCTGCACCGCGACCATGGCCGACATGCAAGGGGCCGGTCGGATTCGCCGAAACGAACTCGATTTGCACCTTGCGGCCTGCACCACTGGCATTGCGGCCGTACTCGCGACCCTTGTCGAGGATCGTCAGGACTTCAGCGTGCACGGCCGCCGAGCCAAGATGGAAATTGATGAAGCCGGGTCCGGCGATCTCGATGCGCTCGACACGCGGATCATCGATCGCCGCGATGATCGCCATGGCGATGTCCCGCGGCTTGCGACCGGCTTGTTTGGCCAGGGTCAAGGCAACATTGCAGGCAAAATCGCCGTGCTCGCGATTGCGTGTACGCTCGACGACGAAACTCGGCGTCACATCGTCAGGCAGGGTCTGTTGCGCACGCAGGGTAGCGAGCGCTCCATGGATCAGCTCGCGCAGGGCGTCTTTCACGGCGGGATTCAACTGGAAACGGGCTGGCTATTGTAGGCTGCGTGACCGCTTTCCCAAAGCCGCATTCTGATACGTCCGTGTGACCGCGTGTGTTCCGGCTTGTCCAGCGTGCGCATCGAGCGGGCCTGGCTTCCGGCAGGGAAAGGCAGATCTCCGTGTCGATTGACAATTTCGCCGTGTCGTGAGTCAGGGCGGGCTGTGGATAACTCTGTGGGAAAGAATCTGCGAATGCTCACGCGGAGTCTAAAAAAATCAATCACTTGGCTGAATATCCGCTAAAGCGACGATTGTAAGTGGTTGATTCTATTGCGTGCTTGTTGCCGTGCAACAGATTTCGTCACTAAGTGACCATGCGATTGCAGGATCGTCTCGCCATGTGTATAGGTTTGCGCGGGGCAAGGCCGCCCAAGGCCGTGTCAGACAAGGCCTGCAACGGTTTCGGCATAAGCTTTGAGCACCTGCCGACCACTTTCCGGGCGGCCACGCATGGCGATACGGGCGCGTAGACCGAGGCTCAGGGATTTCAATCGCGCGGCATTTTCGTCCTTGGTCGAAGCAAATGATTGCCGACCCAATTCCGAATTGAAGCGGTGCAAGTCGAAGAAGAAGCGGTCCTGGCCGTCAGTCAGAAAGCCGAGAACCGGCTGCGCGCTTTCATTCGCATCGAGATCGCGCTGACACAACATTTCACGTTCGAGACAAAGATTTTCCGCGCTGTCGGCAAAGCGGGCGAACGGTTCGGCGACATTGGCCGTATCCAGATCCGCCGCAATCAGGGCGAGCTTCTGCGCATGGACGATGCGAGCGTCATCACGCCAGCCAGCTCGATGCTTGTCGAGTTTCTGTTCCAGCTTGGCCGCCAGCGCACCGCCGGACTGCACCAATTCAGCGGCATTGAACGCCGCGCCGCCTGGCGGAGGGCGGGCATCGAAGGTGCTGCCGCTGATGGTCAGATCAATCGCGGTATAGATGTCGGCATGCTGCTCACGACTGAAGCCGCAGTGGTCAAGCAGACGAAACGCCTCCTCGATGCTGGCACGTTCATTGGCGCCGACACCGGCTTCATACATCGAGGTTTCACGCTGGCGCAGATCGTGGCAGGCGGCAAACAGATTCAACACGCACCAGTCCACCAGGCCGAGCGCGTGCAAGCCGCTGGCCGCGATCAGGCGGTCAATGCGGCTGCCGAGAATATCGAGGATATGTCCTTCGTTGTGATAAGCGTGGAAATCCTCGCCAAGGCTGCCGTGACGGACCGCGAGGCGCACATAGGCGATGCGAATGACGTTTGCGCAGCGGGCGAGCAGGTCGCGGGCATTGGTGTGCGTGGAAAGCAACGGCGCCAGTTGTTGGTGGCGCCGATCCAGTATCGCTTCGAGTGGATCAAGAAGGTCACCTGCGCGCGCGCGCGCGGCTGCAAGATCCGGAACGGCCTGTTCCACGGTGTCCGCAGGAAAGGATTTTGGAAAGTCGAATATCACGTAGTGCGAGGACCCCTGGTTCGTTCTCGTGCCTGAGTATAGTGCGCACTCGGCGGATGGACACCCTCGTATCGAGATTTCTCGAAACTCAGGCTTGCATCCGGGTTCGCATGAGCAAACGAGAGCAGGAATGGCGATTGCGGGTAGATGCGGCTTTGGCATCGCGCAGCGCAGCGCGTTTGATCCTGCTGCGCCGCCTCACTGGATTAGCCTTTGCCCCTTTTCATCATTCGGGGGCTCCCGTCGGCGAGGCGCTTTGGCGACCCGATACCGCTGTCTTCGACGCAATCAGCGATACGGCAAATGCGTATTTGAGGGGCGTTTTGCAGACGTGTCAGACCGCCTGAGGAGAATTCGAGCAACTTGCTAAATCCAGCCACGCCTTGCCAGTGAGGTCGGATCACCGCTGCCAATGACGAAATGGTCAAGGACGCGGATATCGACCAGGGCCAGGGCATCGCGCAGGCGCAGCGTGATCGCGCGATCGGCCGCGCTCGGTTCGGAAACGCCAGATGGATGGTTATGCGCAAAAATCACTGCAGCTGCGTTGTGTTCAAGGCAATGTCGGACGACTTCGCGAGGATGCACGCTGGCACCGTCGATGGTGCCGCGGAACAGTTCCTCGAAGGCAATCACGCGATGACGGTTGTCGAGGAACAGGCAGGCGAACACTTCATAGGGATAGGCCGCCAGGCGTGATTTGAGGAATCGGGCGCTGGCGGCGGGATCGGTCAGCGCCTCGTTCTCGCGCAATTCGGAATCGAGGTAGCGGCGACCGATTTCCAGGGCGGCCTGAACGCGGCACCAGGCGACCGGCCCCAACCCGGAATTTTTCTGTGCACAGTGCAGCAAGGGTTTGAGTCCGCCCGCACGAATCAGCAATTCGCGACCCATGTCCACGGCACTGGCACCTCGCCGACCGGAGCCGATGAACACTGCAAGCAACTCGGCATCAGATAACGATCCGCTGCCCCGGGCGCGCAGCTTCTCGCGGGGTCTTTCGCCATCTGGCCAGTCTCGGATGCTCATCGCTGTCGCTGTCTTTGGTCTCGGAAATACCATCCTGGGCCATGAATCATCAATCCGGCAGCAGCCTGGGCCGTGATTTTGGGTAAGCTTGTCCCCCTTTGCGATGTCAGAAATTTCCTACATGAGTAATGCTTCGCTGGATCGTGTCCATGTGCTGCTCGGGGTCGGCGGCGGCATTGCGGCGTACAAGGCTGCGGAATTGGTGCGCCGTTTGCGTGATGCGGGTGCCGAGGTTCGTGTAGTCATGACGGAGAACGCAACGCGCTTTGTCGGCGCGGTCACGTTTCAGGCGTTGTCCGGAAATCCGGTCCGCAGCAGCCTCTGGGATGAATCCGCCGAGGCCGCGATGAGTCACATCGAACTCGCCCGCTGGGCCGACGAGGTGATCATTGCCCCAGCCAGCGCCGATCTCATTGCGCGTCTCGCTCACGGGTTCGCTGGCGATCTGCTCAGCACTCTGGTTCTGACGACAGCCGCGCCGGTGTCGGTGGCACCGGCCATGAACCAGCAGATGTGGGCGCATCCCGCGACCCAGGCCAATGTCGAGCGACTGCGTCAGCGCAAGGTGCGCGTGCTGGGTCCGGCCGCCGGCAGCCAGGCTTGCGGTGAGACCGGCGAAGGCCGACTGCTCGAAGTTGACGAACTGATCGCGGCTTTGGTCGCTGCGCGCGGTCCGCGCTCGCTTGATGGCTTGCGTGTGCTGGTCAGCGCCGGGCCGACTTACGAGGATATCGACCCGGTGCGATTCATCGGCAACCGCAGCTCTGGAAAAATGGGCTTCGCCGTGGCTGCCGCAGCGGCGCAGGCCGGAGCGGAGGTGCGCCTGATCGCCGGTCCGGTGAGCTTGTCCACGCCAGCGGGTGTCGAGCGCATCGATGTGCGCAGTGCCCGCCAGATGCGCGATGCCGTCATCGCTGCCGCGGCTGACGCTGACATCTTCATTTCGGCCGCCGCCGTTGGCGACTATCGACCCGAAACTACCGCCCCGACCAAGCTCAAGAAATCCGGCAAGGCGCTGGCCCTGGAGTTGATCCAGAACCCGGATATTCTTGCCGAGGTCGGGCAATCGGCACAGCCGCCATTCCTGGTCGGGTTCGCCGCCGAAACCAACGATCTTGAGCATTACGCGCGCGGCAAGCTGGAGCGCAAGCGGCTCGACATGATCGCCGCCAACCAGGTTGGCGAAGCGCAAGGGTTCGAGTGTGGCGAGAACGCCTTGCTGCTGATCTGGTCAGGCGGCAGCGAACAACTCGCGCTCGCTGACAAGCGCGTGCTTGCGCAATCCCTGGTCGAGCGGATTGCCGAACGCTACCGGGCAACACGTCCCGTGGTGGTGAGCGCATGAGCATCCCGGTTGCATTGAAGATCCTCGATCCGCGCCTCGGCCGTGATTTTCCACTGCCGGACTACGCAACTGTCGCTTCGGCCGGCATGGATCTGCGTGCGATGATCGATGCGCCGATGACCCTGGAGCCCGGCGCATCCCTGCTGATTGCCAGCGGCATGGCCATCCATATCGGTGACCCGTCACTGTGTGCGATTGTGCTGCCGCGGTCAGGTTTGGGCCACAAGCATGGCATCGTGCTTGGCAATGGTGTGGGCCTTATCGATGCCGACTATCAAGGTCCGTTGATGATCTCCTGCCTGAACCGCTCGAACGAGGCCTTCGCGCTGAAACCGGGTGAGCGCATCGCGCAGCTGGTTTTGATGCCGGTCACGCGAGCACGGTTCGAGCTGGTTGATTCGTTCGATCCAACGCAACGGGGTAGCGGTGGATTTGGCAGTTCCGGTCGCGACTAGCAGTCCAGCCAGTCCAACAGGCTGCCAGCTTCGCGTTGTACCAAAATACTGATGGCATACTGGATGTGTCATCGGCAATGAACCACTACACTTGGCTATCGGGTCGGATAGCCGTCGTTGCGAATCAAGGGCAGAACACATGGCAGGCGAAAATCAGCCGGCAACCCCAACGAAAAAGAAAATGCCGAAGCGCGCAAATATCCTTGCCGACATTCAGCCGATGCTGAAGATTCTGTTGCCCCTGGCCGCGGCCACGGTGTTGATGGTGTTCGGTTTCTTCCTGCTCTGGCAGTCGTCACTGGCCTGGAACGAAAGCGGCAACTTTGCGGCCGCCGAATCGGGCCGGGATCGCAGCGTCAAGGCAATCGCCGAACAGATCAAGAAATTCGATGAAAAGGCGTTGGCTATCGCCGCATCCGAACCCGTGCAAAGTGCGCTGCTCGGGGAAGATGGCCTGACTCAGGCGGCAGCGGCGATGCGTGCGGCCTGGCCTGAGCTGGTCGGTGCGGAGTTTTATGACGCCGCCTTGCTTGAAGTGCGCGAAGATGACTTGAAGGCTTTTGGTTATTCGCGCGCGCAGATGCTGATGCAGGCGCAGATTGAAAAAAAGCCGGCGCCGGCGCAAATGCGCAAGTCAGCCAGTGGCGCTCAGGTACTGGTCCTCGCCATCCCGGTGATGTCCGGCCCGCAGCCGCGCGCCTATGCCTATCTTTCACTGCCTGCGTCACTCATTGTCGATACGCTTACGCAAATGAACCGGAACGGCACGCGCATTGATTTGCGCCAGGGTGATGGCCGTGGCGATACGGTCATGGCCAGCGCGGGCTCATCGGGTGGCAATTCGACCAGTGATCTGGGCTTGCCGATTCCGGGTTCGCAACTGCGAGTTGCCATTGCCGATCCGGAAACGAAAATCTTCCTTACCCACAATCTCTGGATTCTCATTCCATTGACGGCGATTTGCCTGCTCGGCGGTTTCTTCGCCCTCTGGTTGCGCCAGGTAGGCATGCAGGGCGTGGCCGACAAACTAAGGCCCGGCAAGCAAGATACTGGCAGTGGCATGACCTTCGCCGAAACGCTTCAACGCGAGGCCGATGACGCCAGGGATTTGCCCAAGGGTGCCGCGCCTCCCGCGGCCAAGGCAGAAGCCAAGGCCAAGGCCAAGCCGATCAGCGTCAATCGCAGCATTTTCCGCGCCTACGATATTCGCGGAATCCTCGGCGAAACCCTGTCCGACGATGTTGCGCGCCAGATCGGGCGTGCCATCGGCAGCGAGGCACAGCATCGCGGCTTGCGCGAAATTGTCGTTGGCCGCGATGGTCGTCTGTCCGGACCGGATCTGTCCGCGGCACTGATCGAGGGCCTGCGTGCGGCTGGCTGCGATGTCATCGATATCGGGGTGGCGCCGACGCCGCTGACCTATTTTGGTGCCTTCCACTTGCAAACCGGTTCTTGCGTGTCGGTAACCGGCAGCCACAATCCGCCCAACTACAACGGTTTCAAGATCGTGCTTGGCGGCGAAACCCTGTCCGAAGGAGCCATCCAGGATCTCTATGGGCGAATCGCGGAAGATCACTTCAGCAGTGGCTCGGGTGGTCTGCAGGTGATGGATCTGGGGGGCGATTACCTGACCCGCATCACCGACGACATTCAGGTTGAAAAGAAGCTCAAGGTGGTTGTCGATTGTGGCAACGGCGTCGCCGGTGGCGTTGCGCCGGCGGTGCTTGAAGGTATCGGCTGCGAGGTGCATGAACTCTATTGCGAGGTCGATGGCACCTTCCCGAATCATCATCCTGACCCGTCTGATCTCGACAACCTTCAGGATCTGATCCTGTCGGTGAAACAGACCGGCGCCGACATCGGCCTTGCCTTCGACGGTGATGGCGATCGACTCGGCGTGGTCACCAAGACCGGTGAAGTGATCTACCCTGATCGACTTCTCATGTTGTTCGCGATCGATGTGCTGAGCCGCAACCCGGGCGCCACCATCATCTACGACGTCAAGTGCACCGGCCATCTGCAACCGCTGATCCTGCAACACGGCGGCAGCCCGATCATGTGGCGCACAGGTCACTCATTGATCAAGGCCAAGATGCGCGAAACCTCGGCCCAACTGGCCGGAGAGATGAGCGGACACTTCTTCTTTGCCGAGCGCTGGTATGGCTTCGACGATGCCATTTATGCCGCCGCGCGATTGCTTGAAATTCTTGCCGGAGATCTGGACGAACGCACGCCGGAGCAGATATTCGCCGCGTTGCCCAAGGGTGTGTCGACGCCCGAACTGAAGATCGAGATGGTCGAGGGCGAGCACTACAAGTTCATCGATGCGTTCAAGGCCAAGGCAAACTTCGAGGATGCCCGCCTGACGACCATCGATGGTATCCGTGCCGATTGGCCGGACGGCTGGGGCTTGGTCCGCGCCTCCAACACAACCCCGGTACTGGTCTTGCGATTCGACGCCGACAACGAAGTCGCGTTGAAGCGAATTCAGGCCGAGTTCCGTGCTCAATTGCTCGCCGTCGCGCCTGACATGGCATTGCCGTTCTAGCCCGGACCATTCCGGAACCATTCATGAACGCCTGGCAAAGCCCGACAGGCTGCTAGCGCTGCTTGTATTTCTCACGCAATGCCCGATAGCGCTCAAGTTCAGCGTGGAAGCCGTTGGTCGCCTTCTCTTTGCCGGCTTGTTGCCGTTCCAGCAACTCGTGCTGATGATCGATTTTTCCGCGCACATCGGCGATTTGAGAAGTGAGCTTGGCTGGAACCGAGGAATTCGCGCGCTCCAGTTCGGCCGCTCGACCGAGCAGGTCAGT
The DNA here is from genome assembly GCF_035703485.1 of Dokdonella sp. GTDB lineage: Bacteria > Pseudomonadota > Gammaproteobacteria > Xanthomonadales > Rhodanobacteraceae > Dokdonella. The sequence continues at coordinate 53,187 of NZ_DASSYD010000127.1, forward strand.
CAGGTTTCGCTCCAGGCTTTGCAGCACGGTTTGCAGGCTCTTGATCTGCAGGTCGATCATCTCGATCTGTTGCTGCTGCGTATTGAGAAGATCCGCTTCAGTTGGATTGGCTGCAAGCAACTGCTGATCTTCGCGGGCCTGGCGTTCGGCATCGGCCTGAGCGGAGCGCTCGGCGGCAGCTTCAACTTTCGCCTCCTCCTTTTGCTCGGCTGTCAGGGCCGGCGCAACCCGCTTGACCAGAATGCCCTGGCTGTTGATGACGTCATAGCCAATGACGTTGGCGTTGTCGGGGAGGCTGTCGGTGTAGTGGAGGTTGCCTTCCACATCACGCCATTTGTAGCGCACCGAGCCGGCCGCAAGGGCCGAAACGCTGGCGATGCATACAACCACGACCAGGAAAAAGCGGAAATGAATTTTAGCCATGAGCTGAACTCCTCGAACAACGAGTATAGGTGAGAGCGCGGCGGTTCGCAGCTTAAGGCAACGCTGATCAAGTGGCCCAACCGTCATGGCATTCAGAAGGTTCGCCGGACGTGCTGCGTGGCGAAGTGAAGGCTGGTTGCCTTGACGAGCCGCGCGGTGCGGCTGGCGGACCTTCTGGATGCCACCTGTTTCAACAAAAACAATCGGTTAGGCGACACCTGTCTGCGCGCAGCTCTTTGTTGCGCTGGCTTGAAGCACGGCCAGTGCATCTGCGCCAGCGCGCCGCGA
>NZ_DASSYD010000194.1:0-6312 GCF_035703485.1 Dokdonella sp.
CTACAAGGCGCTGAAGATCCCGACCGAGATGTTCACCGTCATGTTCGCCATCGCGCGAACAGCAGGCTGGGTTGCACACTGGCTGGAGCAGCAGGTGACACCGGACAACAAGATCGGACGTCCACGCCAGATTTATACCGGCTCGGTCGAGCGCGACTACGTGGAACTGGGCAAGCGCTGATTGTCCGGGTCGAATGTGCCCGGACTGGTGAAACCGGACTATTCGTGAATGGTCCGGCTTCGCCGCCGGTCAGGTCCGGCCGGCGGCCAGAGTCATCACCGCATCCCGGCTTGCCCGCCGCATCGTTTGTCCACTGACACGATCCAGCGGCGCCTGACGCAAGCCATCGACGGGAAAGACGGTTAAATCCATCGACGCATCACCGGCGGCGAATACGAAGACTGGCAGGCTGCAAGTGAGTTCGGTGCTCATGCGCAGATCCCGTTGCTGTTGTTCGAATGGGATGCGTTGTTCGCCAAGAAACACGGCGACGTCATCCGCGTTGTCGGTGAACAGGTGCAGGCAGATTGCCGAGTAGACATCGGCAGTCCCATCCAGAACCGGCCCGACCAGCCGCGGCTCGAAAAGCGACAGGAATTCCATCGCTTCGACGGCGGTTTCTCGCAACTTGGCGAGCTGGCGGGGTTGCGAATCGGACTGGAACAAGCGCTGGTGCTCGCGCAATGCGTCCTCGATCTCGCTATTGCGCGGCAAGGCCGTCGACGCGCCCAGGCCCAATTGTGCGGCAGCCTTGAGTTTGGCCATATGGAAATCGCGCAAACCTTGCTCGGCAATCATTCGCGCGGCTTCGACGGCGATTCGTCTGCGCGTCTGTGCCGCGTTGCCCTGGTCAGGCGAATGTCGCATCAGAAGACGTCGTAGGCCTCGCGCTGCTCTTCGTTTTGCTGATTCGGCCGCGCTGCCAATTGCTTGACGTCTTCCTTCTTGAAGTACTCGATCATCGAATCCGGATCGCCAGCCGGTGCCAGCAAGCCGCTGTCGCGGTCGATACGTGCCGTGGTGATGCCTGGCGGCATGTCGAACGGTTGTTCTTCCATGCCGTCCAGAGCGGCGCGCATGAAGCCGATCCAGATTGGCAGTGCAGATCTTGAGCCGAACTCGCGACTGCCCAGCGAGCTGAAATCATCGAAACCGACCCAGGCAGTGGCAACGATTTTGGCATTGAATCCCGAAAACCAGGCGTCGCGATAATCATTGGTGGTCCCGGTCTTGCCGGCAAGATCATGGCGCTTGAGCACCATTGCACCCGAACCGGTGCCGCGACGAACGACGTCGCGCATCATCGAGGTAATCAAATAAACGGTACTTGCATCCATGACGCGGGGTGCCAATCGAGGTTGGCTTGAGTCTGCAGGGGTGCTCGCCGCCTGCGCAACGGCAACCGGGGTGAAGCCCGCGGCTGATTCGTCGGCGGAAGCGGTCGAGTCCTGGGCTTCCTGCAACTGACGTTGCGGACAGTCGCGGCAGGCGCGCGCTGGATTGGCACGGTAGATCGTGTTGCCGTCGCGATCATCGATTTCACTGATGAAATACGGGTCGATAAGAAATCCGCCGTTGGCGATGACGGAGTAGCCGCGCGCCATGGCCAGTGGCGAAACGGCGGCTGTTCCCAGCGCCATCGACAGATTTTCAGGTACCTGCTGCGGCGTGAAGCCGAAGCGGGTCACGTATTCATGAGCGTAGTGAACACCAATGGCATCGAGCAGGCGTACCGATACCAGATTTTTTGAACGCACCAGCGCCTCGCGCAGGCGAATCGGGCCATCGAACTTGCCGTCGTCATTGGAGGGCGTCCACAAGCCATTTGGTCGCGATGGGTCGGGAAAGACCAGAGGCGCATCGTTGATCACCGATGCCGGGGTAAAGCCGTGATCTAGCGCGGCCGAGTAGATGAACGGCTTGAAGCTCGAGCCTGCCGAGCGGCTGGCCTGGGTGGCACGGTTGTATTTGCTGCGCGAGAAATTGAAGCCGCCGATCATCGATCGGATTGCTCCGTCCTCGGGGCTGAGGCCGACCAGAGCGCCTTGCACCGCGGGAATCTGAGACAGTTTCCATTCGCCTTCGTCATCGCGGGAAACGCGCACGATGTCGCCCACATGGAGTACGTCATCAACCTTCTTCGGTGTTGGACCACGCCGACTTTCATCGATGTAAGGGCGCGCCCACAGCATCGATTCGAGATTGAGCACGGCGCTTTGTCCGTCACTCATCAGAAGGATGGCTTCGTCGGCACTGACATGACTGACAATCGCTGGAACGAGCCCACTGACGACGTGGTAGCTGTCAATCAGCTTGAGCAGGTCCGCGGAAGTCGCCTGCGCTGGAACTTCCGCATGCTTTTCCGGGCCGCGGTAGCCGTGGCGAGTGTCGTAATCGGTCAGGGAGTCGCGCAAAGCCAGGTTGGCGGCCTCCTGGTCGGCAGAGTCGATTGTCGTACGGATGACGTAACCATTGTTCAGCGCATCATTGCCGAGGCGCTCGATGGCTTCCTGACGCACCAGTTCGGCGACGTATGCCGCCTCGATTTCGATCGGTGGTTCATGAGCAAAGGAGTTATCCGGCTCTGCCATGGCCTGGTCATAGGTGGCCTGATCGATATGGCCGAGATCGCGCATTCGACCGAGTACGTAGGCGCGACGCAGCAAGGCCCGGGGCAGGTTGTTGATCGGATTGCCGGTTGAAGGGAATTTCGGCAGCGAGGCGAGCATTGCGCATTCGGCCTGGGTCAACTGGTCGAGAGTCTTGCCATAGTAGAACTCGGCGGCAGCGGCAATGCCGTAGGCGCGGTTGCCGAAGAAGCTCTTGTTCAAATAGAGCTCGAGGATCTCGTCCTTGCTCAGCGCGTTCTCGATACGGAAAGCAAGGAAGATCTCCGAGAGCTTCCGCGTGTAGGTGACTTCGGGGCTCAGAAAAAACTGCCGGGCGACCTGCTGGGTGATCGTGCTGCCGCCAGCGACATGCTTGCTGCCGGTTGTGACCACCAGCCACACGGCGCGCATGATGCCGGGAATATCGATGCCGGAATGGCTGTAGAAATCAGCATCCTCGGCCGAGAGCACGGCAAACTTGAGCCGTTCAGGAACTTCCGACATGTGAATCGGGATTCGCCTCGTCTCGCCAAACGTCGCCATCAACTTGCCGTCGGCAGACAGCACTTTCAGGGGTACCTGAAGGTTGACATCCTTGAGAATCTCCGCGGAAGGCAGCCGTGGCGAGATCAGCCAGTAGGCGATGCCAAGTCCCAGGCAGCCGAGCAGAGCACCACTCAGACCGACGTAGAGCGCGTAACGGGCAAGGCGGAGTGAGATTCGAAGAGCAGGTGCGAGGTGTGATGACATTCAAGGAAGAATCTTGGCGCAGTCGACAGAGTATAGGTGCATTTGGGGCCGAATCGAGCAGCCCGACCGGGATCCGGGCCGACGAAAATGGTCAATTCAGGACAATTTTGGCGACAGGATCGACTTTTTGAGTGTTTCCTGTTGCCAAGTGGTCGAGATTTAGATTTAATGTGAAAACACATGTTTCGCTCGTAAGGGCGCGTGGGAAGGGGAAAAAGTAGTGGGACTCTTCACTCCTAAGGCACCGGTTCTGATCGGAGTCGACATCAGTTCAACAGCCGTTAAGCTGTTGCAGCTCGTGCAGGCAGGCGGTCGGTATCGCGTTGAGCACTACGCCGTCGAGGCTCTGCCTCCAAACGCCGTGGTCGAAAAGAACATTGTCGAGGTCGAGGCCGTCGGCGATGCGATCCGTCGTGCGCTGAGTCGATCCGGGGCGAAAACCCGATCGGCCGCGGCAGCGGTCGCCGGTTCGGCAGTCATTACCAAGATTGTTCCGATGCCCGCCGACTTGTCCGAAGAGGACATGGAGGCGCAAATCCAGATCGAGGCCAATCAGTACATCCCCTACCCAATCGAGGAAGTCAGTCTCGATTTCGAGGTGATTGGCCCGGTCAAGGACAATCCAGACATGGTCAATGTCCTGCTGGCGGCATCGCGAACCGAGAACGTCGATTTGCGCATTGCCGCCCTTGATCTTGGCGGACTCTCCGCGAAAACCATGGATGTCGAAGCATTCGCCATGGAAAACGCGTTCCGCCTGATCGCCGACCAGCTCTCTGTTCCGAAAGAAGCCGTGGTCGCGGTGATTGACGTTGGCGCAACCATGACTACGCTGATCGTTTTGCGCAATCAGCGCACGATCTATTCGCGTGAGCAGGTATTCGGCGGCAAGCAGCTGACTGATGAGGTCATGCGCCGTTACGGCTTGAGCTACGAGGAAGCCGGTCTGGCCAAGCGTCAGGGTGGCTTGCCGGAATCCTACGAGATCGAGGTGCTGGAGCCGTTCAAGGAGGCGATGGTCCAGCAGATTTCCAGGCTCTTGCAGTTCTTCTTCGCAGGTAGCGAATACAGCAGGGTTGACCAGATCGTTCTCGCTGGTGGTTGCGCTTCGATCACCGGCATCAGTGACATGGTCGAAGAACAGCTGGGTGTTCCCTGTGTCGTTGCCAACCCGCTTGCCAACATGTCGCTGTCGTCGCGTGTTCAGGCGCAGACACTCGCGCAAGACGCTCCGGCGCTGATGATCGCGTGTGGACTGGCGATGAGGAGTTTCGACTGATGGCCAGAATCAACCTATTGCCGTGGCGAGCCGAGCGACGCAAACAACGCGAGCGCGAGTTCTACATGATGTTGGTTGCCACTGCGGTGGCGGCCATATTGGTGTTCTTCTGCGTTTCCTACTGGATGGGGATGCGTATAGACAACCAGAACCAGCGAAACGACTACCTCAGCGCGCAGATAAAATTGCTCGACAAGGATATCGAAACCATCAAGAACCTCGAAAAGGTGCGTTCGCAGTTGCTTGCGCGCAAGGAAATCATCGAGGATCTGCAGTCAAATCGTTCGCAGATGGTGCATCTGTTCGATCAGCTTTCCCGCACCATTCCCGATGGCACGCGGCTGACCTCGCTCAAGCAGACCGGCGACAAACTCACCCTGGAAGGTGTAGCCGAATCGAGCACGCGCGTCGCAACCTATATGCGCTCGCTGGAGAACTCGCCCTATCTCGGCAAGGCGGATCTGGCCAAGATCGAAAGTAAAGAGGGCACAGCGGGCGTCGATCCGAAAATGCCCTATGTCTTCTCGTTGTCGGTCACGACCAAGAAAACAACAGAAGCGGAAAAGAGCGCCGCCGCTGTCGACGCTACGGCAGCGGGCGATGACGCCGGATCCGGGGACAAGGCGAAGCCGACGGACCTGGGCGCCCAGTTGAACAATGCGGCAACTACGCTGACATCGAAAAAGGCGCCAGCCGAGGAGAAGAAGCCATGAGTTTCTTCGACGATCTACGCAACCTCGACCGCAATAACGTCGGCAACTGGCCGAAATCAATCAAGGCTTTTTTTGCCATTCTGATCGTAGTGGTGATTTTGTTGTTGGGCTGGTATTTCCAGATCAGCGCGCAACAGGAAGAATTGGACTCTGCGGAAAAAAAGGAGATGACACTTCGAGCCGAATTCGTCAAAAAGCAGGCTCAGGTCGTCAATCTGGCTGCCTACAAGAAGCAGCTTGAAAACATGACCGACGAGTTGCAGCAAATGATCAATCAGCTGCCCGGCAAGACCGAAATGCCCAAGTTAATCCTGGAAATTTCGCAAGCAGCGCTCGGCGCGGGAATCACCAACGAGCTGTTTCAGCCAGGCCCCGAAGTGATGAAGGGCTTCTATGCCGAGAAGCCGATCCAGTTACGCATGGTTGGTACTTATCATGAGTTTGGAAATTTCATCAGCAAGGTGGCCTCATTGCCGCGTGTCGTGATCTTGACCATGCACGATGTGTCGCTACGGCCAACGTCACGGGGGTCGGCAGCTGCAGCAGGAGGAACGTTGACTCTTGAAGGAACGGTCAAGACCTATCGCTACATGGATAACGACGAGATAGCAGAGTTTGATACGACGAACCCTCCAAAAGGGAGGAACTGAGATGACTAATCCTTCTGCAGTGGTTGTTCGAGTCATCGCTGGCGGATTGCTTCTGCTGACTGTCGCCGGCTGCATGTCGGGTCAGGGGGAAGTTGCCAAATGGGTGCAGCAGGAAAAAGCCAAAAAAGGCGCTCCACTGGAACCACCCCCTGCAATCAAGACCTTCGAAACCTTTGAGTACACATTGCGAGCGCCGGAAGATCGCGATCCGTTTGACCTGCCGACAAGCGAAGAACAGGAAGAAACGGTAAACGCAGGGCCTCGGCCAGATCAAAATCGAGCCCGTGAGCCGCTGGAGTCGTTTCCTCTC
>NZ_DASSYD010000024.1:0-8669 GCF_035703485.1 Dokdonella sp.
GCTGACACGAAGCGAACAGGACGTCCGGGTTGGGATGCCCTGTGGCGGGGTTGGGCGCGCCTACAACAACGCATTGAGGGCTATCACCTTGCCCAAGAAATGATGCCAAAGATGTGATCAAGAGACAGGCGCAGGCAGGGGCCCAGTGCCTTTGCTTTGGCTTTTGATGCGCTTTCGCCTGGCCGCTAAAGAAAGTGCAAAAGCGATGGGGCGCTGGGCCCCTGCCTGCGCTGGGGCGACGGTGGATTGTGGTGCGGGGTTGCTGGTGCTGGATCGCTATCTGGACGGAATCGTCAGATAACCAAGCTCAAAAGCGGTGGGGCGTGGGCTCTTGCCTGAGCCGCTATTCAGCTGTTGAGAACCTCAGGGACGACGGCTAGGTCGCCAGTTCAGCATTGCCTTGATACTGGCTTCTAGCTTTTTGATTTCAGCGACAGATCGTGGGTCTTCTCGAAGAGCAGGTAGGTCGAGATGATGTACTTGTCGTTCGAGATCGGTGGCATGCCGGCGTGCTGGTACATCCAGAATGGCGGGAACATCAACAAGCGTCCCGCGCGTGGCTGCACAGCGAAATCGAGATCGGTGAAACGGGTCTCGCCGCCTTCGGCGACATCGTTGAGATACCAGAGAAATACCATGTATCGATCGGATTTTTCGTAGATCGCATCGAAGTGGGGCTGAAATCCGTCACCCTGACTCGCGGTATAACGCTTGAAGCCGAGATCGGCCATCCGGTTTGAAGGGGGAACCGACAAGCCAAGGCCTACATCGGCGTTGTAGCGAGCCAGATACTCATCCATCTGGGTGATGAAGAATCCTTTCATCGCCTCATCGGCGTACTGGCTCATGTTGATTTCTGTCCACTTGCTGCCTTCCAGCCCGGAGCGCACGCCGCGCCCATTTTCCACATGGGCCTCGGTCATCTGCTCGAAACCATCGATCAAGCCCTTGCAGAATTCCGCCGGTAGAGCGGCGTCGTACCAGCGCACGTAATGACTCAGCGCGCTCAAGGGCAGCGCAGTGACTTGATTTGATTCAGGCGTCATAACCCCAATGCTCCAGAACAGGTGTCAGTGTCGGCAATATCGGTTGCAGATATTCCCGGTAGCGTTTCCATCGCCCTTCGGCGTCGGTATTCAAGCCCTCGACGACTTGAGAGTAGCTTGGCGTAGCGATGAATCCGCGTGCTTCGGCATGCTTGCTGAACTCATGCATGGCCGAGACATCTTCAAGTCCGAGGAAGTCCCCGATCTTGCGCAGTTGCGTATCCGGATCGGAAATCAGCTCTTCATAGCGACTGAAGAGAATGTTGTCCGGAAAAAACTTTGCATCGCTGATCCAGCGCTCGGTCAGACGTACGTAGAGATCGGCAAGTCGTTGCAGGCTGGAGCATTCCGCAGCAAGTCGCGGATCGCGGAAATCCTGCATGTAGCTGCTCAGCAAGGAATCACAGGGGTGGCGCTGACAGAAGATGAGCGGCGCCTGCGGAAAGACAAAGCGGATCAATGGCAAGGCAAGAAAATTGAGTGGGTGCTTGTCGACCAGGCGCACGCCTGGTTCGAGCTTGATGGTATTTGCGACTTCCTTGAAATAGATCTCGCGCAGGGTCGCGCGGTCGGCTTCACCGAGATTCGCCAGTCCACCGGGATAGGCAATACCACGCGCGTCGAGATGGGCAAGCATGCGCTGGACCATGGGCTGCTCGTCGGTCGATGCGAACGCCTCATGTGCGTCGAGCATCTGCTCCAGCAAGGTGGTGCCTGAACGTGGAAATCCGACAACAAAAACAGGTGATTCGCGATCAGGCTCAGCCTTGCCGACTTCCCAGGTCGGCGGACCCGCAAACCTCTTGCCAGGATCGAGCAACGACAACAGTCCTGTTTCAGGGAGTCCGCTCTGCTCGATTGTTGATGCATCAACGCTGCTGTGCGCCATCGCAAACGCTTCCATGGCCGCCTCGGTTTCACCGAGGTGATCGCAAGCGCGCGCCAGGCCGAAACACAAGGGGCGGCGGTAGCGTTGCGGCAAATCCAGGGCGAGCGCGTCGCTATAGTATTTGCGCGCGGCAGCATGATCTTTCAGTCGTGCTGCGATGAGGCCCAGGGCCTGCAAGGTTTCCATGCGCGCCTGCAAATCGGCAATCTGGGCCGGATCGGTGATGGTTCGGGTCAGCATCAGCGCTTCATCGATCTGATTCACGCGCTCGAGGGCGAGCACGCGGCGCGCGAATGCGCGCATGCGCAAACCCGTATCCTGGAATTCACCGGAAAGGATGGCGTGCCCACCCTTGTGGTCACCCAACTGGATCAACAGCCAGCCCAACTCGACGCGCGATTCTTCCGATGTTGGCGGCCAGGTTGACCAATCGTGGATCAGCATTCTCGCTGTCTCGTCATCCGAACTTGCCTGACAGGCGACAGCGGCCCATATGCGCATGCCGGGCTCTGAGCCAGGCAAGGTGCAGGCCTTGCACAGGTAGGTTCGCGCCTGACGGAAGTTGCCGAGATTCAATTGCAACAATCCGAGATTGGCCAGCAGTCGCGGGCTCTGCGGATTCAGTTGCAAGGCCTTTTCATAGGCCTCACCGGCAGACTCCAACTCGCCTTGCAGGCGCTGGACGTTGCCCAGATTGTTCCAGTGCTGCCAGCGATTGGGGTGTTCACTGGTCAGCTCGAGCAGCAGCTTCTTGGAAACGTTGAGATCACCGGCATTCTGCTCGCTCACCGCAAGCAGGGAGCGCACACCTTCATCACGCGGAAACGTTTGCGCAAGTTCCCGTGACATGCGCAACGCGTCGGCATGCCGATCGTTGTTCATTGCCTGGACTATCTCATTGACTAGTTGCTGCATTGTTTTTCCCGAGCGGTTGGCCGCTTATTCAGATGAGGTCGATCCGAGCATGTTCAACGCATGCTGGCCCGGCGTGATTCGATGGATCGTGTGACAACGCGCCATCAACCGGCTGCCTGGCAATGGGTTTTCGCGCGCTCCTCACGTTTCGTAGCCCCAGCGTTTCATGGCGGGCTGCAAGAGCGGAAGGACCGGCTCCAGGTGCTCCCTATAGCGCTGCCAGCGACCAACCGCCTTCTTGTTCAACGGCTGCACGACTTGCGAATAGCTCGGCGTACTGATGAAACCCTTGGCCAGTGCGTGTTCACGATATCCATGCAAGGCGCTCGCATCATCCAGATGCAAGTGTTCCGCCACCCGTGTTGCCTGAGTCGGCATGTCATCGAGAAGGTCTTCGTAGCGCAGATCGAGAATGGCTGCATCAAACAGGCTTGCATGGGTCACCCAGAAATTCATCGCGTCGGCATAGCCACGAGCCAGACGCTCGAATGACGAACACAGGATCTGATAGGCCGGCGCATGGAAGCATTGCATGTAATTGCTGAGCAGGACATCGCAAGGATGTCGCAGGGCAAGAATGATGCGCGCGTTCGGAAACAGGCGATGGATCAGAGGCAAACGCAGGATATTGAGCGGGTTCTTGTCGACCAGGCGTTCGCCCCGCCCGAGCTTGAGAACGCCGTCGACACATTTCCAGTAGACGCTGCGCAGTTCTTCAATCGCGGCGGCATCGAGCTTGTCCAGATCATCCGGATAGTTGAGGTCAGCCATCGACTGCATGTGGGTGATTACGTTCTGCAGGAAGGCGCGCTCATCCATCGAACGGATTCCCGGGTGCGCTTCAATCATCTGTTCAAGCAGCGTGGTTCCGGAGCGCGGAAAGCCGACGATGAAAATCGGCGATGCCATGATGTCGGGTGCGGCGGGATCGGCCTGCCATTTTTGGTAAGACGCTTCGCTTACCGGATACTCGACAATATTCAACGGATTCGAGTCGGGTTCGAGCATCTTCGGCATCAATCGTCCGGCATGCTCAAGTTGAACCCGATGTCCCCGGCGCAGCGTTTCCATCGCCTGAGTCGTGTCACCGATACTGTCATAGGCCTTGGCCAGGGCGAACAGTGAGGCAGCGCTGTTGATGGTTTCCGGCTCGCCGGCCAAGGCACCCAGATAGAGCGGTATGGCCTCGTTGTAGCGCCCACGACGTGAAGCCAGAGTCGCACGAACGGCTTGTTCCTCGCGAATGTCGATCTCCGATATTCTGGCTTCGGCGAGCAGCGCTTCGGCCTCATCGAGGCGATTTACGCGTTCCATCAGGGCCGCGAGACGCAGTGTCGCGACACTTTCGGCTTCCGGGTGACTCAGCAAGGCGCGAAGGCGACGCTCGGCTTCATCAAGTCGATCGATCTGAATCAGGTTTGCGCCGAGCTCGGCTTCCAGCGTGGTGCCGAGGAAGGGCCAGTTCTCGCAACCCTCCAGAAGCTTCTGTGCGGATTCCGTATCTGCGCATTTGACGCAAGCCGGTGCACCGTAGATGCGTGGCTCCGGCATCCCGGGGTCGATCCGCCATGCCTTGAGCATCAATTCCCGGGTCTCGACCGCGTCACCACGCTGCCATCGTAGCGAACCCAGATCGGCGAGAGCACCAGCGTCATTCGGCCTCAACTGCAATCCCTGACGATAAGCGTCCTCGGCCCCATCAAGGTCCACGGTTTCGCGCAATGCCGAACCGAGGTTGAAATAGTGCGTAGGTTCCTCTGGCTCGCGCTCGATCAGATCGTGATAGACGACTGCGGCATCAAGCGGACGCTTGAGCATGGCCAGTGCGACCCCGAGCAGAACACGTGCATGGTTGTCCGCCGGGTGATCGGCCATTCGTTCCCTGGCCCGTGATTCGGCAAGAGACAGATCATTCGCTTGCAAAGCAGCGACAATGGATTCGATGGTCGTGGACATTTTAGCCTTGTTCACGCATTGAGCCTGGAGGGTTTGCCAATCTGGACGCTTGCTGGCGTCTGTGCAACATCGGCCGGCACACTCAAGTGACTGATGTCGTACAGCCTGACCACTCTACCCCTTTGCTGCATGCGCGTTGATCTGAGCGAACGCTCAATCGCAAAAGCGCAACGAGCGTGCCGGAGCCCGTGCGATCCGCGAGTTGCGGATAGCGACCGGGCAATGGTCAGTCAAGGTGACATCGAATCGCCTTGATTCAAGTCATCGCAAGCAAAAAAAAACCGCGCGGCTTGCACCGCGCGGTTCAATTGGAACGGTTTCCGTCAGATTAGAACTTGACGGTTGCGTTTGCCCAGTAGTAACGGCCAATCGTGTCGTAGGTACGGACGTCGGTGTTGGCGTTGGTTACGTTGTTCTGGTAGTACAGCGGCGGCTGCTTGTCAAACGCATTGTCGATACCGATCTGGAACTGCGTATTGATTGCTTCAGCCGTGTAGCCGAACTGGAAGTTGTGGTAAGCGACGCCACCGATCGGCAGATCGTTACCGTTGCCACCGTCGCCATTGGTCACGCGAGTGTTACCCACCCAACGTACACGCCAGCCAGCCTGGAACGGACCCATGTTCCAGTCGAGGCTACCAACACCGCGGATGCGCGGGAAGTTACCGAACTGGTTCGAGAAGGTACCGGCAACCGAAGTGCGCTGGTCGAGGACCTGGTTGTCATACTCCTGGATGTAGGTGGCGTTGAGGCCAACCGCGAAGCGGCCGATGCTGCGACCAAACGCGTCAAACTCGGGAATACGGTAGTTGATACCGAGATCGAAACCCGAGGTATCCAGACGACCGAGGTTGACCGTCGGCTCGAGGATATTGTTGACGTTGCCGTTTTCCAGACGCGAAATGAACGGGCAGAACTGGCTGTTCGGATTGTTGTAGCACAGGTCAACAACGGTCTGCGCCGAGATACCGGAAATGACGTCTTTCAGGTAAATGCGATAGTAGTCAACGCTGACCGAGAAGCCGTCAATGAAGCCCGGGTTGTAGACCGCACCGAAGTCAAAGCTCTTGCCGCTTTCCGGCTTGAGCGAGAATCCGGCCGCCACTGCGCCCGAAACGATGCCGTTGACCTGGCTGTTCGGCTCCGGCGGAATACCGGTTGCAGGAATGTTCGTTGCACCGGTGCTTGGACCGCACGCCGCGATACCTTGTGCCTGACCCGTCATGTAGCCCTGGCAGGGATCGTTGAGGGTTGGCGCATCGCTGCCCGCACCTGCAAACAATTCGCTGATACCAGGAGCACGGAACACCTCGGAGACCGTGCCGCGCAGCAGCAAGTCTTCGATCGGACGCCATTCGATGGCGATCTTCGAGTTGGTTGTGTTGCCGGCCAGGTTGAACTTCGAGTAGCGGGTACCGAGAGTCAAGTTCAAGCTGTTTGCGAAGGGCATGTCCTTGAGAATCGGAACAAATGCCTCAGCGTAGATTTCCTTCGTGGTCAGATTGCCCGAAAGCTCCGAAGTACACGCTGTACCAAGATCGCAGGTTCCGGTAGCCGGATTCAGGATGATGGTCGAGTCAGCGAGGAAGTTCGAGTAGTCCTTGCGATACAGCATGCCGACTGCGAGGCTGACAACACCGGCCGGCAGATCGAACACTTCGCCGTTGGCATTGGCCGTCACTTCACGCGAGGTGGCGAGGAAGTTCTGGAACGGGTTGGAACCCGCTGCCGTGAGCAGTTGCACCGAGGTCGGGTCATCCTGCACGAAGATGTTGAGCGGCACGCAGCCCGCGATTGCGGTGCTGGCGTCGCCTGGCGTACCTACGCAGGTCGGAACGCCGCCAACCAGCATTGATGGCCCAAGCGAATCGGCCAACTGCGGGAAGTTCAGATAGCCCGTGGTGTACTGATCCTGGGTGAGATGGCCGTAGTTGGCATTCAAATCCCAGCGCCACGAGGTATCACCGAAGTTGCCGCGGAAACCGCCCATCAACTGCGACGTCTGTGTATCGAACTGGCTGACGCGTTGTCCGACGCCGGTCAGACGAACGAGCAGACGGTTGCCACCACCCGGTGTTCCCGGCGGCGCAAAGTCAACGCCGAACGGGTTGTACAGGCTGTCGGCCGAAACGGAAACGTTGTTGCCGAAGTTGTCAAACGGATACGGCGCGATCAGCGATGACGACGAAGTACGGTTGATGAAGGTCTTGAAATAGGCTTCGACATTGTCGGTCAGCTTGTAGTTACCCAACGCAAAGATGTTGGTACGCTCCTGCGGAACCAGGATGACGTTGAGCGGCTGGTAGTTGTACGCATCACTACCGCCAAAGCAACGGTAGTCATCCAGCGATGTACCCGATGCGCCAGTAATGCGCGTGATCGAGCCGCAGCCACCGTAGTAGTCCTGCAGGTTGATGCCATCGGCATTCGGCGTATTCGGAATGAAGATACGGCCAGTCGGGGTACGGCTCGAACCACCTTCGTAGACGTTGCCGCCATACAGATAGAGAGCGTTGACCGAGAAGTCGCGCTTGGCGGCGCTGACGGCGTCGGTCTTGTTGTAGTTGACACCGGCAACGACACTGCCGCGATCGGTGGACTGACCGAAGGTGAACGAACCACCCTGGCGCTGGCCATCGTCCCGATCGGAAATGCCGTAATCAGCGCTGAACTCAGCACCCTGATAGTCACGACGCATGATGAAGTTGACAACACCGGCGATGGCGTCAGAACCGTAGGTCGACGAGGCGCCGTTAAGCAGGACTTCGATGCGCTCGACCACGTTGGCCGGGATCGCGTTGATGTCGTTGTTGATGATGCGCTGACCGTCGACCAGGATCAGGGTACGACCCGAGCCGAGACCACGCAGCGAAACCGAGGAAGCACCGGTACCACCACCGTTGTTGACCTGCGGGTTGGTCGCGGCACCAGCGATGGACGGCAGTTCCTGGATCAGGTCACCGACCGTGAGCTTGCCGCTCTTGGTGATCTGGGCGCGATCGATCGTGATGATCGGGTTCGAAGTTTCAATATCGACGCGGCGGATGTTTGATCCGGTTACGACGATCGTGTCAAGGCGTTCGCTGGTTGTATCGGCATCGTTCTGCGCGAAGGCAGTTACGGAGCTCAAACCGACGACAGCCGTGGTACCCGCATAAAGCGCGAGTCGCACAGCTTTCAGAAGCTCGTTGTTCGTTAATCTCATTACGCTCTCCAACGTTTTTAGAGTGGTGTCACTGGTGACGCGGAATCGGGACATGGCACAGGCAAGGAACTGATTGGCGTCCGTTCCTTGCTTGCAATTTAGCCGGAAACAGCCCCTTTGGGCCGTCGGCAGTAGCGAGATACTAACAACATTCTCACGCTATGGGAATCCCTGAGCAGGGGTTTAACATTCGCCGTTGGAGCAGGCAAAACGCTCGGGAAAACAGCGATTTATCTCGTTCAAGCCGCTATTTTCAGGATCCGAGCGTGTAAAAATTGCTGGTTTTGGATGCCGATACCAGGCAATTCCGATCGGGTCGCGGTTTGCAATTGGATCTGTGCCGACCAGTACACACCCGTCAGGCCCGGAGACGCGCGCTGCTATCGGTGGCGCAATGCTGGTGTTGGCTGACACACCCGTCAGGCCCGGAGACGCGCAATTGGAAGGGAGCCACGCTCGCCGCAGCGGTAGGCAGCAACCCTTGCATTCGCCAACCCACCTCTCGTCGCCCCTGCGAAGGCACTGTCTCTTGATCACATCTTTCTTGCGCTTTAGTCTGTAACTCCATGATTTACATGCCAACAGAGGGCGTAGTCATGGTGAGCAACGAATGGAAGTGGTCAGAAGAGATCTTTGGGTCGTGCGCTTTGGGCGATGT
>NZ_DASSYD010000026.1:0-16501 GCF_035703485.1 Dokdonella sp.
AACAATCGGTTAGGCGACACCTGTCTGCGCGCAGCTCTTTGTTGCGCTGGCTTGAAGCACGGCCAGTGCATCTGCGCCAGCGCGCCGCGATCTGCACGCAGACTGGCGTCGTGACGATTGCGCCACTTGATCAGCGTTGCCTTAAAATCCAGGCATGAATCAGATAGACAAGCGGCCGCGCGCCATATTTCTCATGGGGCCCACGGCATCCGGCAAGACCGCACTGGCTTGCGAACTGGCGGCGCGTTACCCGATCGATTTGATCAGCGTCGATTCCGCGCTCGTCTATCGAGGCATGGATATCGGCACGGCCAAACCGGACGCGACGATGCTCGAGCAATTTCCGCATCGGCTTGTCGATATCCGCGATCCGTTGCAGGCCTACTCGGCGGCCGAGTTCAGGGATGATGCGCTGGCCGAGCTCGGTCGAATCAGCGATCAGGGGCGGATTGCGCTTCTGGTCGGCGGCACCGGATTGTATTTTCGAGCCCTTGAGCGCGGCCTTTCACCACTCCCGCAGGCGGATCAGGTGCTGCGTCTGCAACTTGCCCGTGAAGCGGTGCAGAAAGGCAAGGGGCACATGCATGCGCGACTTGCCGAACTGGATCCGGCGAGTGCTGCGCGACTCAACGTCAATGACAGCCAGCGTGTGCAGCGCGCCCTCGAAGTCATTGCCTTGAGCGGCCGGCCCATGTCGGATCTTCAGGGCGCGCTACGGCCACGACCTCCGTACCGCATACTCAAGCTGGCATTGATGCCATCGGACCGGGCACCCTTGCGCGCCCGCATTGCCGAGCGTTTCGATGCCATGCTCGACCACGGTTTTATCGAGGAACTCAAAACCTTGCGCAAACTGGCGGGTTGGTCGGACGAGCTGCCTTCAATGCGCGCTGTCGGCTATCGACAAGGCTGGGCCTTCCTCGATGGCAACTGCAATCTCGAAACGTTCCGCATGGCGGCAATTCATGCCACGCGTCAACTGGCCAAGCGCCAGGTCACCTGGTTGCGCTCCGAGCTCAATGCGCTGATGTTTGATCCCGATGCGGAATCGACGAGTCGAAGAATCAAATCGGCCGTTGGCGCCTTTCTTGATGACTGAAACTGTTACCTGATCGGCGTTCTATTCAGGCAGGCATTGGTTTAAGATCCCCCCTTGTTGCCGAAACACCCAAGGGCCAGACTTGCAGTCGTCTGGTCGAGCCGCAATGGCCTGGGCGTTTTTCTTTCGGCTTGGGGCGAGTCACAGGAGAATAATAATGTCCAAAGGACAGTCGCTGCAGGATCCCTTTCTCAATGCGCTTCGACGCGAACGCGTGCCGGTATCGATCTATCTGGTCAATGGCATCAAACTGCAAGGTACGGTCGAATCTTTCGACCAATTCGTCGTCCTGCTGCGCAATACGGTCAGTCAGATGGTCTACAAGCACGCCATATCGACCGTTGTGCCGAGTCGCAACGTGCGTATAGCCGGCCCGGACGAAGCCGACATCAGCGAATCCAACGAACCCGAGTAAATCGAAAATCGAACTGTTTGATCGATCAAAAAAGGGCGAGCGTGCCTTGCTTCTGCAAGCGCAGGCTCCCGGACAGCACGATCCGGCCTTGCTCGAAGAATTTGCGGAACTCGCTCGTTCAGCGGGCGCGACCGTGGTCGGCACCCTGAGTGCGCGCCTCGAACGCCCGAACCCGCGTTATTTTGTCGGCACCGGCAAAGCTGATGAGCTGAGAGATCACAAGATCGCGCTCGACGCCGATCTGATCCTGGTCAATCACGCATTGACGCCGGTGCAGGAGCGAAATCTCGAAAAACTGACCGAGTGCCGGGTCGTCGACCGCACCGGTCTGATCCTCGATATCTTTGCTCAGCGCGCGCGCTCACATGACGGCAAATTGCAAGTCGAGCTGGCCCAGCTCAGGCACATGTCGACCCGGCTCGTGCGCGGCTGGACACATCTTGAGCGCCAGCGTGGTGGTGCGATTGGTTTGCGTGGTCCAGGCGAGACCCAGCTCGAAATTGATCGCCGCCTGCTCAATCTGCGCGTCAAGCAACTGCAGAAGCGCCTGGACAAGGTCGAAGTCCAGCGTAGTCAGGCGCGACGCTCGCGTGAGCGCAGTGCACTGCCAGTGGTTGCCCTGGTCGGCTATACGAACGCCGGCAAATCAACCTTGTTCAATGCGATGACCGGTGCCGGCGTTTACGCGGCCGACAAGCTCTTTGCCACACTGGATCCGACCCTGCGCCGCATCGACGGCCTCGATTGCGGGCCCATTGTGCTCGCCGATACCGTGGGCTTCATCCGCGATCTGCCGCATGATCTGGTCGCCGCGTTCCGCTCGACCCTGGCCGAGGCGCGCGAAGCGGATCTGCTTCTTCATGTCATCGATGCCTCTGATCCTGAGCGCGATACAAGAGTCGCCGATGTCGAAAACGTGCTCGCAGAAATCGGTGCGGCCGATTTGCCTCAGGTGCTGGTCTTCAACAAGATCGATTTGCTCGAATCCGACGTCGCGCGGGTCGAGCACCACGAGCGCGAAGGTTCCCTGCGCGCATGGGTTTCGGCCCGTGACGGTACTGGCATTGAATCGCTGCTGGACGCCATTGGCCAGGCCCTTTCCAGTGAACGAATCCACCGGGTCGTCGAGATGCCGGCGACCTCGGGGCGCTTGCGCGCACGGCTGCATGAGCTCGGCCTGGTGACCTCTGAGGTGGCTGGGGATGAGGGCTGGCGGATCGAGATCGATGCACCCCGATCGCGAATCGAACCCTTGTTCGGATTGCCTGACGGGCAGGGTGACTGGTTGAAAGCGGCTTTGGCAGCCGCAGATTGACTCATGCGCAGGCATCGCGGCAGATCTCGTGCCGCCAGCGCAGGGATTCAGAGGCTCCCTTACTTGCCCCAAATGATGGGGCTACCTACAATCGATTCGACAATTCACAACCTTGAAGTGCCAGCGTGGCAGTCCCGCCACGGCTTTTCGTTGAAGCAGGTGCTCGGCAAACCCTCCCTACCTTTCGTGTCTTCCCCCGGGAAAGCACTTGCAGGCGGCGCGAGGATGTTCAAACAGGAATAGTTCAATGGCTTGGAATGAACCCGGTGGCGGCAAGCAACGCGACCCATGGCGCGACAACAAGGATGGTGGCGGCAAGAATGATCTTGACGACGCCATCAATCGCCTCAAGGAGATGTTCGGCGGTTTGTTTGGTGGCGGTGGCGGCGGTAGCAACAGTGGCTCGGGCAGCAAGCGGAGCGGCAGTGGCGGGGCGATCATGGCCATCATCGGCCTGCTGATCGCCTGGGTGCTGTTTGACTCGTTCGCCCAGATTGATGCCCGGCAACAGGGCGTCGTGCTTCGCTTCGGCGAGTACACGCGGACGATGCCACCCGGCTTCAACCTGAAATGGCCGCGACCGGTCGAATCGGTGACCAAGGTGGATGCGACCCAGATCCGGGCCGTGTCCGACACCGTACGCATGCTCACGCGGGATGAGAATATCGTCCAGGTCGAGTTCAACGTGCAGTACCTGGTCGATAATCCAACCTTGTTCCTGTATTCGACACGTGATCCCGACGAGACCCTCAAGCAGGCCGCAGAGAGCGCCGTGCGCGAAGTCATCGGCACCAGCGTCCTCGATGCGATCATGCCGGACCAAAGAGTTGAGCCGGAGGAAGGCGCAGCCCCCGTCGTCAATCCGAGCGCGGAACTCGCCCTGCAGTCGAAGAAGGTCGTTCAGCAAACCCTGGAGCGTTACAACGCCGGTTTGCTGGTGACCGAGCTCAACTTCCAGAATGTGCGTCCACCACAGGAGGTCAAGGAATCGTTCGATGACGCCATCAGCGCGCGTGAGGATCGCCAGCGTGCGAGCAATATTGCCGATGCCTACGCCAAGCGTGTGGTCCCGGAAGCACGCGGTGAAGCCGCGCGCATTCTTGCCGAGGCCATGGGTTACAAGGCCGAGCGCATCGCCAAGGCACAAGGTGATGCCGAGCGTTTCAATCTGATCGCCAGCGAATATCGCGCTGCACCCGAGGTCACGCGCAAGCGTTTGTATATCGAAACCATGCAGGATGTGGTCAGCAGCACGCCCAAGGTGATCGACTTCACTGGCGGCAGGAACCTGCTGCAGATTCCTGTTCCGGGGCAGTCTGCTCCAGCTGACTTGCCGGCGACCACGGCGGCGGCGGCAAGTTCATCTACGACGACCAGCGAACCGAGCAAGGGGAGGAACTGACATGCGTCCAATCATCAGCATCATCATGGCTGCGCTCATCCTGCTCGGCATCAACAGCGTGTTCATCGTTTCCGAAGGCCAGACTGCGATCCTGCTGCAATTCGGCCGCATCATCGAGTCGGGTTTCAAGCCGGGACTGCATTTCAAGCTGCCGCTGGTGCAGCAGGCGTTGCGTTTTGATCGGCGTCTGCAAACCCTCGATGCCGCTGCGGAACGCTATCTGACCTCGGAAAAGAAGGATGTCAGCGTTGACTTCGTGGTCAAGTGGAAGATCTCCGATTCATCGAAGTTCTATACCGCTGTGGCGGGTGATCAATCTCGCGCCCAACAGCGATTGGCGCCGATCGTCAAGGATGGCATGCGAACCGCAATCAACTCGCGCACGCTGAAGGAAGTGGTCTCGAGTGCGCGTTCCGATCTGACCGATTCACTCGTGCAGACCGCGAACAAGGCCGCAATGAATCTCGGTATCGAAATTATCGACGTGCGCATCAAGCGGGTCGACTTGCCCGAAGAGAGCTCGGTGCTGCGTTCGGTCTATGAGCGCATGCGCTCGGAACGAAAGCAGGTCGCCGATGCACTGCGTGCGGAAGGTAACGAGGCTGCTGAACGCATTCGCTCGGATGCCGATCGCCAGGTCCAGGTGATCAAGGCCGAAGCCTATCGCGAGGCACAGACCGGGCGCGGCGCGGGTGATGCAGAAGCGGCAAAAATCTATGCGTCATCCTATGGCAAGGATGCCGAGTTCTACGCGTTCTATCGGAGCCTCGAAGCCTATCGGGAAGCGTTCAAACCATCCAATGGCGTGCTCGTACTCGATCCGAAATCGGAATTCCTGCACTACCTGCAAGACAGCAAGTAGCGAGCCGGGATTACTCATGAACGACACGCGCCCTCGCTTGGCCCTTGAATCCACACGACATTTCGCTCAATCGGCGATAGAACCCGCCATCACCGCAATTGCGAAAAGTCGTGTGAATCCAATGTCCTGCGCGATCATCGCGCGTATTCATGAATAGTCCGAGTTAGGGATGCCAATCGAGCTGACCGCCGCGCTGTGTCTGGTGCTGGTTATCGAGGGTCTGGTCCTTTTTGCCATGCCGGGATCGTGGAAGCGCATGGCTGAAAAGCTCCAGCAGATCGATGAACGCAGCTTGCGCATCGTCGGCGGGGTCATGGTGGTGATTGGTTTGATTGCCTTGAAGTTGGTGCATTGAAGGCGGCGAGTGGGGAGTGGGAAGTAAAAAAAGCCAAAGCAAGATGCCGCAGATTGCCTCTCAGCTTTTGCTTTCCAATTTCCCACTCCCCACTCCCCACTCCCCACTCCCGTATTAAAGACATCGCCCCATAGCGGGGTCCGACAACGAAATGAGAATGACATGGGTAAATCAGTCGTAATTCTGGGTGCGCAATGGGGTGACGAAGGCAAGGGCAAGATTGTTGATCTGCTCACCGAACGCGTCGGCATTGTTGCGCGCTTCCAGGGTGGCCATAACGCGGGTCATACCCTTGTCATCAACGGCAAGAAAACCGTTCTGCACCTGATCCCTTCAGGTATTTTGCGCGAGGGTTGCCAGTGCCTGATCGGCAATGGCGTGGTCCTCTCGCCGGCCGCGTTACGCAAGGAGATCAGCGAGCTTGAGGCTGAAGGTGTCGAGGTGCGTTCGCGCCTCAAGATCAGCCCGGCCACGCCGCTGATCATGCCGTATCACATCGCCGTGGATCAGGCCCGCGAGGTTGCTTCTGGTGCGAAAGCCATTGGCACTACGGGTCGCGGCATTGGTCCGGCTTACGAGGACAAGGTCGCGCGTCGGAGCATCCGTGTCGCCGATCTGATGTATCCGTCGGAATTGCCGGAAAAGGTGCGCACAGCGGTCGACTACCACAATTTCATCCTCACCCAATGGCTGAAGGTCGAGGGCGTCGACTACCAGAAGGTGCTCGATGAGGCGCTCGAATACAGCGAATACCTGCGTCCGATGATCGATGACGTATCGACCCTGCTGTACGAAGCACGCCAGCGGGGTGATCACATTCTCTATGAGGGCGCACAGGGCGCCTTGCTTGATATCGACCATGGCACCTATCCGTATGTAACCTCGTCGAATACCACGATTGGTGGTGCTCTGGCAGGAACCGGTGTCGGCGCCTCTGATATCGATTACGTGCTGGGTATCTGCAAGGCCTATGCAACCCGTGTTGGCAGTGGCCCGTTTCCGACCGAGCTGCATGACGAAATGGGTGAAGCCCTGCGCAAGCGCGGCAACGAATTTGGTGCCAGCACCGGGCGGCCGCGTCGTTGTGGCTGGATCGATCTGGTTGCACTCAAGCGCGCAACCCAGATCAACGCGATCAATGGCCTCGCCATCACCAAGCTCGATGTGCTCGACGGTTTGCCGACGATCAAGGTCTGCATCGCCTACGAATATCGTGGCAAGCGCCGCGATCTGGCCCCGCTCGATGCCGACGGCTGGGATGAGTGCAAGCCGGTCTATCTCGAATTCCCGGGCTGGGAAGAGCCGACCTCGGGCGTGCGTGACTGGAACAAGCTGCCAGCGGCGGCGCGCGCGTATTTGCGTGCGGTCGAGGAGCTGTCGGGTTGCCATCTGGCTCTGGTTGCGACCGGCGCGGACCGTGACGATACGATCGTGCTGCGCGATCCGTTTGCTTAAGAGCGGGGAGTAGGGAGTCGGGAGTCGGGAGTGGGTAGAGCAGGTTCGGCCAGGCTGAGTTTGCTCGATGTCTATTCGGCATTTCGAGCCTTGTTTCCTCGCTTGATTTCGGATTTCGGGCGAAAAAAAAACCGCCTTGCGGCGGTTTCTTTTCGATGTTGGTGCCCAGAAGAGGACTCGAACCTCCACGGGTCGCCCCGCTAGCACCTGAAGCTAGTGCGTCTACCAATTCCGCCACCTGGGCAATGCCTCGGTGCGCTGCACGCCACCGGGGGCGCGAAAGATACGTGGGCCGGTGCAGACTGTCAATGATTGCGCGCGCACAATGGTGCTGAATTCCACGCGCATGCTGAAAACAAACAATTCCCTGTCGCTGCCAATGAGCGCGCAGATCATACAAAGAAGGAGAACGCCTCGATGCGAAAGAAACCCAATGGAATGAAAAAAGGCGGTCCAGCGAAAGCCGGGCCAAAGAAGAATGCCAAGAAAAAATTGCCGCCATGGATGCCTGAATCCGCGAGCGCGCCTTCCAAACCCGTCAAGCGCGGCAAATCTGCCGCAGCGACGGGCCGAGACAAGCCGGTACCAAGTGCCGCTCGCGGGAAAGCCAAATCCGGCAAGTGGCAGGATCCGTTCGCCGGGCGCGAAGCGAAGCGCTACGAGAATCCGATTCCGAGCCGCGAAGCGATTCTGGCCTTGCTCACCGAGCAGGCATCGCTGATGAAGACCGAAGGCGTCGCTGCAGCGCTTGGCCTGCGCAGCGAGCAGGATGTCGATGCGCTGACCAAGCGACTGGCGGCCATGGTTCGCGATGGTCAGTTGCTGCAGAACCGACGGGGTGGCTATGGCGTCGCCGAGAAGCTCGGTCTGATTTCCGGCGTCGTGCTGGCCAATGCGGAAGGCTACGGATTCCTCAAGCCTGATGAAGGTGGCGAGGATCTGTACCTGTCACCGGCTCAGATGCGTGTTGTTCTGCATGGTGATCGGGTTCTTGGCAGCATTGTCGGCGTCGATCGACGCGGACGCCGTCAGGGTGCGATTGTCGAGGTCCTTGAACGCCGCACATCGCGCCTGGTGGGCCGTGTTGTCATTGAAGACGGGATCACCCTGGTTTCGCCCGATGATCGCCGGGTGAATCAGGACATCCTGATCCGGCCCGGTGATGAACAGGGTGCGCAGACAGGTCAGATCGTGATCGCCGAGATCACTGATCCGCCGACCCAGCATCGCGGTCCGAAGGGCCGCATCATTGCCGTACTCGGCGAACGTCTGACGCCTTCGATCATCGTCGAGATGGCCATTGCCAGTCACAATCTTCCACACGAGTGGCCGGCTCAGGTTAGCCAGCAGGCCGCCGACGTCGATCCCAGGGTTTTGGCATCGGAGATCAAGGGGCGGGTTGATTTGCGCTCGCTGCAACTGGTCACGATTGATGGTGAAGACGCGCGCGATTTCGACGACGCGGTCTATGCCGAGGCAAACGCGCAGGGATTCCGCCTGATCGTCGCGATCGCCGATGTTTCGCACTACGTGAGCGTCGGGACGCCGCTGGACGACGAGGCCTATCTGCGCTCGACCTCGGTGTATTTCCCCGGGTTTGTCGTGCCAATGCTGCCGGAGACGTTGTCGAACGGAATCTGTTCACTGAATCCGAAAGTTGATCGGCTGTGCATGGTCTGCGACATGCAGGTCAATCGCAGCGGCGAGGTGGTTACTTCGAAGTTCTATGAGGCCGTCATGCGCTCGCACGCACGTCTGACCTACAACAAGGTATGGGATGCCGTCGGCGAGAAGCTGGCCGATGCCCGCGACGAGATCGGTGAACTGATGCCGCGCATCGAGAGTTTGCATCAGCTCTACAAGCTGCTGGCCAAGGCGCGCAAGAAACGCGGCTCGATCGATTTCGAGAGTACCGAGGTCAAGTTCCGCCTGGCCGCTTCAGGTGAAGTCATCCAGCTCGGTTCCGAGCCGCGCAACGATGCCCACAAGCTGATTGAGGAATGCATGATCGCGGCCAATGTCGAGGCGGCGAAATTTCTGATCAACAAGCGGATTCCGGCACCGTATCGCGTGCATGAGCCGCCGCCGTCATCGAAATACGAGGATCTGCTCGAATTCCTCCGCGAATTCAAGTTGAAAATGCCGCCAGCCGCTGAGGTCAAACCGGCCGACTTTGCCGCGCTGCTCAAGAAAATACGCGATCGCCCGGATGTCAGCTTGATTGAATCGGTACTGTTGCGCTCGCAGAGCATGGCGGTTTATCAGCCAGAAAATACTGGCCATTTCGGCCTGGCCCTGGAGGCCTATGCGCATTTCACCTCGCCGATCCGGCGCTATCCCGATCTGCTCGTGCATCGTGCGATTCGTTACGCGCTTGCTGGTGGCAAGCCGGCCAACTACGAGTACTCACCGACGCAGATGGGTTCCATGTCGGTGCACTGCTCGCACAACGAACGGCGTGCCCAGGAGGCCGAGCGCGATGTTGACGAGCGTTACAAGTGCGCATGGATGGAAAAGCATGTCGGCAGCGAGTTTGATGGTGTAGTTTCCGGAGTCACCTCGTTTGGACTGTTTGTCGAGTTGAGCGAATCCAGGATCAATGGCCTCGTGCATATCACCCAATTGCCGAATGACTATTATCATTACGAACCGAAACGTCATCTGCTCAGCGGCGAACGTCGCGGACTCATATTCCGACTGGGCGATCAGGTGCGCATCCAGGTGCTGCGTGCAAGCCTGGAAGATCGCAAGATCGATTTCCGCCTGGTCGCCAGCGGCGACGATCGCGAAACGTAGGAAACCGTTCACGGGTGACCGTTTCACGATCCGCATCCCCTGGGCCTGTCAAACTGCATCATCGCAAGATGAGTGACAATGCGATTCTTGCACATCGTGGCTATGACCCAGCCGGGTCGATTTCTGGAGTATCCATGCATTCATGAGTACCGAATTACTGATTGGTATCCACTCCGTTGAAGCGGCGTTGAACTACGACGCGGAAAACATCACCGAGCTGTACGTCGAGTCGGGTCAGCAGAATCCCCGTGTGCGCGATCTCGCTGAGCGAGCGCGTGATCTGGGCATCAAGCCGCACGCGCGCGACAAGGCTGATCTTGAGCGCATGACTGGGGGTGGTCGCCATCAAGGTATCGCCGCGATGTACAAGACGCCGCCCGCGCGCAGCGAAAGTGAGTTGCCGGGGTTGATCGAAGCGGCCGGGCAGGATGCTCTGTTTCTGATTCTTGACGGGGTTACCGACCCGCATAATCTCGGCGCCTGCCTGCGCAGCGCTGAGGCCGCCGGTGTCACTGCCGTGATCGTGCCGAAGGACAAGGCGGCAGGTATCACGCCAACGGTGCGACGCGCCTCCGCCGGAGCTGCGGATCGTGTTCCGTTCTTTACCGCGACCAACCTTGCCCGCAGTTTGAAGGCACTCAAGGAAGCCGGGGTCTGGTTGACGGGCTTGGCCGGTGATGGCAAACAGTCCCTGTATGAAAGTGATTTCAAGGGCCCCGTGGGAATCGTCATTGGCAGCGAAGGCGAAGGCATGCGTCGATTGACGCGTGAAGCCTGTGACTTTGTCGCTGCAATACCGATGCGAGGCCGCGTCGAAAGTCTCAATGTTTCTGTCGCCACCGGTGTCGTGCTTTTCGAGGTATTGCGCCAACGCTCCTAAGCTCAGGGAACCCCGTATGCGACTGTCAGGGCTTGATCTGTTGCGAATCTTCGCCGCTGTGGCGTTGATGGTCGCTCACGCCGGATTCTGGCTGGCTCCATTCGGTATTGCAGATACGACGTGGATGTTCCTGGGTCACGTCAGTGTCGAATTGTTTCTGGTTGCGATGGGTTTCCTGGTCGCCCAGCATCTGTTCGCAACGGAACGGAAAGTACCTGTGCTGCGCAGCTGGGCGCGATCCGTGTTGCGCTTGTGGCCGCTTTACCTGGTGTTGCTGGTCGTGAATCTGATGCTGCTGCCAGCGGCGGAAGCGAGGCCGGATTGGGCCGCCTATCTGTTCCTGACCCAGAACCTCGCCTGGCCACATCCACATTTCTTCGGCGAGGCCTGGATTGTTGCCGCAGCAATGTTGGTACTGCTGATCGTGCCGGTGCTGTGCCGCGTGTTGCAACCACTGCGCTTTGTCGCTGGCAGTGCGGTCCTGCTCGGTTTGCTGGTGATGACCACGGTCCTGCGCGGCTGGCTGGTTATGGCAGGCAATCCGGCTTTCGACGAGGGTGTGCGCAAGGTTCTGATCATGCGCCTGGATCTACCGGTCTATGCGGTTCTCGCAGCCTGGCTGTGGGTGCATCGCTACGAGGTGATCATTCGCTGGCGCGCCGCGCTTGCCTTGCTCGGCGGCTGCATACTCGCCGCGACCGCCTGGGTACATTCGAGCATCCCTCTCGACCAATCGGTGAGCGCGGGGATCTTTCTGTTCGCATTGTGCGATGCAGCCTGGCTGATGCTGTTGCCGTGGGTCTGTGCCTTGCAGGTGCCCGAGCGTGTGGCCAGTCGATTGCAAGTACTTGCATCAAGCGCATTCGCCGGTTTGCTTACCTACATCACCATCCTGCGCTGTGCGTCAGTGCTGGGCGTGCCGCTGCATGCGACGGGCAAGCTCCAGGGTGTGCTGATGCTGTCATCCTTCATTCTGCTCGCCAGCGGGGTTGCGATTCTCGTTACCCTGCTTCTGGATCGCCCCTTGCTCGCTCTGCGCGAGCGCTGGCTGCCGCTGTCGGCGGATCATCGTGTACCAGTCGCGGAACGGTGACAGGATCGCCCGAAGCGGCCCGTTGAGGTTTTCTCCCGAATGCAATCCGGTCGCCGGGTATTCGCCTTTCTTCGGCTTCGTATAGGTTCCGAAGACAATGTCGAAGATCGGAAAGAAGGCGGCAAAATTTCGATCGGTGTGTTCGGGTTTGATTGAATGATGCAAACGATGCCATTGCGGCCCGGCAAGGATCGGAGTCAACGGGCCGAGCGGCAATCGCACGTTCATGTGCACAAAGTAGCCGAACACATTCATTGCCATGGCCAGCCAGCCAATCGTCACCGGCTTTTGCTGGAACAGCAGACCCATGGGCAGCAGGATCAACCAGACCCGAATCGGATCTTCCAGCCAGTGGTGGCGCAGCGTTGTCGTTACGTTTACCGATTGCTCGGAATGGTGCAGTTTGTGCAATGGCCAGGCAAATGCCAACGCGTGCTGACCGCGATGGAACCAGTAGTAGAAAAAATCATGGATGAAGAAAAATGCCGCAACCTGGGCGATCTGCCAACCCAGTGAATCAGGAAATGCGATGGGTATGGCCAGTCCGTAGTGCGCCACGATTGGCTGCATCAAACCCATCAGGGTGGGCATCACCAGATTGTTGAACAGAATCAGAAAGGCGATGTAGCCGAGATTGAACGCGATATTCGTTCGTGGCTGATCGCGCTCCGCCGGGAGCAGCGACTCGATCACCAGGCCGACAAGAAGGATGATGCCGATGATCTTTGCGTGGACCCAGGATTCGGCAAGCATGTCGAGAATCATTTGCGGCATGGAAAGCGCTTCACGTTGATGTGTGCGGGTGTTCTGGCAGCCCGTCCCACGTTGCTGGCTGAGGTCGAAAATCGCTTGGGTGAGGGCGAATGTCCGATGATTTGCAGGCCCATCGTGTTTGTCTGACTCAGGAAGAGGTGAAAAATTCAGCGGCTCAGTTGGATTGGCAGGCTAGTCGGCGGGGCGGGCTTGTCCAGGCCCGGAAAACCCATGCCCGAATGCCAATGATGACGACATCGAGACTGATCTCCAAATCTTGGCCTGCACAAAATCCGAATTCGCGATACCTTACCCAAGTTGTGCTTCTATACGGGCTTGCGCGGAACGCGCTTGGCAGGACAGACTTCAGAGCAGAAATTGCTTGTGCCACAGGGGTGACAGAATGATCCGCATCGTCCTCGTTGACGACCATGAACTTGTGCGTACCGGCTTTCGACTGATTCTTGAGCAGCAGGCGGATATCGAAGTAGTCGGTGAGGCCTCCGATGGCGAGCAAGGGATCGTCCTGCTGAAAAAGTTGAAACCGGATCTGGCCCTTGTCGACGTGCACATGCCGGGTGTAAGCGGCATTGAAGTGACTGAGCGGGTACGCAAGCTCAAGCTGAAAACCAGGATTATCATCGTCACAATGGTCAGCGAAGCGCCGTTTCCACGGCGTTTGATCGAAGCCGGCGCGAGTGGCTACATCACCAAATCCTGTGCCGCTCCTGATCTTTTGCGTGCGGTACGCCAGGTTTCCAATGGCCGACGTTATCTCGCTCCCGGTATCGCCGAGGCCATGGCGCTTGGATCAATCGACAATCATGGTCAGTCACCTTTTGAAGAGCTGTCATCTCGAGAGCTTGAGGTTGCGTTGATGCTTGCACGCGGCCAACCGATGCCGGTGATTGCGGAATTGCTCAATCTGAGTTCGAAAACCGTGGCGACCTACAAATATCGATTGTTCGAAAAGCTCAATATCGACAACTCGGTTACTCTGGCACATCTGGCGGGGTTGCACGGTCTGCTCGATGCCAAGTGAAGTCGCGGCGAGAAGTAAATCCCGGTTCGATCAGCTCCGAACAAGTCCCTGCGGCAATTGCATCGTCAGACAATGCAGGCTGCCGTTCTGCCAGATCAGTGAACGACAGGGAATCTGCACGATCTCGCGGCCTGGGTGAGCGCGGCCGATGATGCGCGCAGCTTCGTCATCGGAACTGTCGCCATAGGCAGGTACCAGCACGGCGCCATTGATGATCAGATAGTTCGCATACGAAGCGGCGAGTCGGCGCCCCTCATCGGTGATCGGTTTCGGCCAGGGCAGGGCGTGCAACGTGTAAGGTTTGCCGGCCACGGTGCGCAAACCTTGCAGTTCGCCGGCCATGCGCTGGAGTTCGTTGTAGTGGCTGTCGGCCGGGTCATCGCAGGCCTGGAACACGATCGTGTCGTCGGGCGCCAGGCGCGCAAGCGTATCGATATGCGCGTCGGTGTCATCGCCTTCGAGATAGCCGTAATCAAGCCAGAGCACGCGCTCGGCGGCCAGTGTGTCGAGCAAGGTCGATGTGATCTGCTCGCGGCTGAGATCCGGGTGACGCAGATGCAGGCACTTCCAGGTGGTCAGGATCGTGCCTTTTCCATCGGATTCGATCGCACCGCCTTCCAGGGCCCAGTCGATATGCCGATGTTTGGCATCGACGAACAGCTTGCGTGCAATCAACTCACTGACGATGCGGTCGTCGAGGCTGGCCTCGAACTTGCCGCCCCAGCCGGTGAAGCGGAAATCGTTGAGAGTGAAACCCGAGCCATCAATCAACGTGATTGGCCCGGAATCACGCAGCCAGGTATCGTCGTAGGCGACTTCAACGAAACGGACGCGAGCGCTGTCGATTGATTGTGGCGCGAGAACCGCTTCTGCGCGCCGGCGCACATCGTCATTGGCGACAAGGATGATCGCGGTCTGGAAGCGTGCAATTCCCGCGATCAGTGCGGAGCAGGTCGCCTCGACCGATTCGAGCCGGGCGGCCCAATCGGTTCCGCGATGCGGCCAGGCAACAAGAATCGCCGCCTGCGGCTCCCATTCGGCCGGCAGGCGCGGTTTCACATCAGTCATGGGTCAAACTTCTTGGTCAGGCGCCATCGCGAACGCTGTGGATCACGATGTTCTTCTCGAAATAGACAGTAAAACCGTCGTACTGCCAGCGATTGATGACCGGGTGCAGCGGTGTGTCGCCTCCGGCGGGAGGCAATTTGGCTTGCGGTGCACCAAAGCGGCTTTCAACCTGGGACATGTTCAAGCCACGTTCCGGCGCGCGAATGGCGCGGACATCGGTCTTCTCCAGCATCACGGTGTCGGCATGGACGACCGGGATGGCCGCAAACAGGCCGGAAACAAGCAGTGTGCTACCGAGAACAAACTTCAAGTTCATCTCCGAACCTCCTGATCTGAATGGATGAATTCCCAACAGGACGCAGTTTTAACAGAAGCGCCGCCTGAGTTCCATTGCGCTCTGCACACAATGCGCTCAAGTTGATGCAGCGGAGGACCAATCAAGGCTCTTTACAACGCAAAAGGCCGCTTGCGCGGCCTTTTGACGTCAATCTGCAGCGAATCGCTTAGCGCTGGCGCGCCTTGAAACGCGGATTGCTCTTGCAGATCACGAAAACCTTGCCGCGGCGGCGCACGATCTTGCAATCGCGATGGCGGGACTTGGCAGACTTGAGCGAAGAAAGCACTTTCATTGGGAACCTCGGAGCGAACGGGCTGGAGCAAAGCGCGCAAGTATAGCGATCTGTTGCAGACCTTGTAAAGTCATGGCCGGGGCTTGTTCTGTGCGCATACGCACCGATCTTTGAGCTGCCAATAAGATTGCGACTGGAGACACATGCTTCCCGAACTGAAATTCGACAATGCACTGATCCGCGAGTTGCCCGGAGATCGGCAGCAAGGCGCGCAGGTTCGCGAGGTTCGTGATGCCGCGTTTTCGCATGTCTCGCCGACCCGGGTCAGCGCACCGCGCCTGATTGCCTACTCTTCCGAAATGGCGAATGAGCTCGGATTTTCGGGAGATAGCGTCAATTCCAAGCACTTTGCCGATGTTTTCAGTGGAAATGCCTTGCTCGACGGCATGCAAGCGCATGCCGCCAATTATGGCGGACACCAGTTTGGTCACTGGGCGGGTCAGCTTGGAGATGGCCGGGCGATCTCGCTCGGTGAGGTCGTCAATCGGCAAGGGCGGCGTTGGGAGTTGCAGCTCAAGGGCGCAGGCACGACGCCGTACTCGCGCGGCGCCGATGGCCGCGCGGTATTGCGCTCCTCGGTGCGGGAGTTTCTCTGTAGCGAAGCCATGCACCATCTCGGCGTGCCGACAACACGCGCACTCAGCCTCGTTGCAACCGGCGATGAGGTCGTTCGCGACATGTTTTATGACGGCCACCCGGCGCCCGAAACCGGCGCCATCGTTTGTCGCGTCTCGCCTTCGTTCATCCGTTTCGGCAATTTCGAACTGCCGTCGTCACGCGGTGAAACCGGATTGCTCAACCAGCTGATCGACTTCACCATTCGCCGGGATTTTCCGGAACTCAAGGGCGAGGCAGAAACCCTGCGTGGCGACTGGTTCGCCGAGGTCTGCGCACGCACCGCGACAATGATCGCGCACTGGATGCGGGTTGGTTTCGTGCATGGGGTGATGAACACCGACAACATGTCGATTCTCGGGTTGACCATCGATTACGGCCCGTATGGCTGGATCGACAATTTCGATCCGGACTGGACGCCGAATACGACCGACCGGCAGAACCGCCGTTACCGCTTCGGCCAGCAAGCCCAGATCGCGCACTGGAACCTGGCAGCCCTGGCCCAGGCACTGGCTCCCGCGTTCGGCTCGGTCGAGCCGTTGCAGGCGGGATTGCAGCGCTACATCGAGACCTACACGGTAGCCGATCGCGCGAATATCGCGGCCAAGCTCGGCTTGCTCGAATGCCGTGATGAAGATGTCGCCCTGATGCAGGATTTATACGAGTTGATGACTGCCGCCGAAATCGACATGACGATCTTCTTTTGGTTGCTGTCGGATCTC
>NZ_DASSYD010000206.1:0-35967 GCF_035703485.1 Dokdonella sp.
GGGTATTCGCCGCATCGGTCTCGATCGCAATCGGACTTTGGCGAAGTTCCTCGATTCGCGCACGCTGGCGTTCGGCGGTGGCTTCGACGCCGAGAGCGCTTTCTACGCTGAGGCGCAACGCGCATTGGCGTCGAATGCCGAAGCGCAAAAGGCGATCAGGGATCAGCCCGCGTTCGGCCCAGCGGGTCAGCGTGCTTTCGTGCTCGTTGGCCGCTTCGCGTTGATTTGTGTCAGCGGCAATTGATTGGCTGTTCATGATCGGCTCCTCGATCGAATGGGTGTCAGCACTTGCGCGGAAACCATGGAATCAGCACGCTCGTGGTGCGTTGATATTCACGATAGTCCTCGCCGCGCGAGCGCAAAGCCTGTGCTTCGGTGTAGGGAATGCCGGTAATCCAGCACAAGGTGCCAAGCATCAGCGCCGGGCCGACCAGACTGGCGGCGACCCAGCCGTCACCGGTGCCGACGGCGAGAAACACGTAGGCGAACCAGTGCAGCCATTCGAAAAAATAGTTTGGATGGCGCGAATACTTCCATAGACCACGGCGACAGGTCTTGCCCTTCATCGAAGGATCGGCGCGATGCGCGGCAAGCTGGTTGTCGGCGATCCATTCACCGCCGAGAGCGAGAAACCAGGTCAGTACAGCGAGGATCGCCCAGATCGTTACACCTTCGACCGGGTTGTGCGCGGCGATCCAGAACGGCAATGAGAAGATCGCGGTGAACAAGGCCTGGGCGAGGAAGAACATCAGAAATCTGGATTGGCTGTCGTTCCAGTATTTGCGCAGATAGGCGTAGCGGCCATCTTCATCCTCGCTGCGCACGCGGTGCCAGACATGCAGGGCCAGGCGCATGCCCCAGATCGCGCCCAGAGTTCCAACCAATAGCCGTGGTGTGAGTGCGCCCGAGCCGGTCAACGCATAGAAGAGGGCGGCCGCCGCCATGCACGCTGCCCACAGCACATCGACAATTCCGGCATTGCGAACTCGACGTTGATAGAGCCAGCCGCAGACCATAATCGCGCTGGCGGCAAGCCAGACAATGGTGATTGAAGCGAGTCCGCTCATGGCGCCCTCATCAATGGGAGTTGAACAGTGTTCTCGGCCTTCCGCGAGAAACGGCGTGCCGTCAGGCTGAGGGTCAGCATCGATAGCAGCCAGCACAGACCAAGAACGGTCAGGGCAATCCACACCGGTGGTGTGATTTCCACCGCGCCCCAGACACGTCCGGCACCGTAATACGAGATCGGGCCAACCACGGCTGCCAGCGGTGCAATGATCAGGGGGCGCACGTTGAGGTAACGCAGGGAGTGGTTGAGGGTCAGGGCGAAGCCGACCCAAAGGGAAAGAATCCAGAACGGAGCAAGTGGTGCGGGCGGTAGCGGTGATGAATAGGTCGACAGTCCGCTCGCTGCCATCAGCGTATCGGTTGCGAAACCCAAAGCGAGGGCGAGCCACATCAGTTTGAAGTCGCCTCGAACAGCGACGCCACTGCGAAAGTGATAAAGGACGAAGATCATCAGGGCGACTGGCCCGGCCCACCAGATTCCGTAGCTCGCACCGCCAACGGCGGCAAACCAGACAAGTTGAAACGCGATGAAATTGATCCAGTTCTTCATGTCGGGTTGACGGATTGCAAACTTGGAACGAACTGCGTCGGTCTCGCCTCGGGCTTGCACAGCAGCATTTGCACATCGCCGATCGAGCGTTCAATGAAGCCGCCTTCGCAATAGGCCAGATAGAAGACCCACATGCGCACGAACCGATCAGGGTAGCCAAGCGCGCGGACTTGTTCGATGCGATCAAGAAAACGCTTGCGCCAGGCGCGAAGGGTCAGCGCGTAACTCGGGCCGATATCTTCGAGGTTGAACAACTTCATGTTGCTGTTGCGACCGATTGCATCAGTCATCGCACTGATCGAGGGAATGAAGCTGCCCGGGAAAATGAAGCGCTGGATGAAGTCGACTGATTTCAGCGCCTGCTTGTAGCGATGATCCTCAATCGTGATCGCCTGGATCAGCGCCATGCCATCGGGCTTGAGCAAGTGATCGATGGTGCGGAAATAGGTGTCCAGATATTGATGACCGATGGCTTCGATCATCTCGATGGAGACGACCCGATCGAAGCTGCCCTTGAGATCGCGATAATCCTCCAGCAACAGGGTGATGCGATCGCCGAGGCCGGCGGCTTCGATACGCTCGCGGGCACGGTCGTGTTGTTCTTTCGAGATGGTTGTCGTGGTTACGCGGCAACCGTAGTGTTTTGCCGCATACAAGGCGAAACCACCCCAGCCGGTGCCGATTTCAAGCAGGTGGTGTTGCGGTCCGAGGTTGAGCTTCTGGCAGATGCGTTCAAGCTTGCGCGACGATGCTGCTTCGAGGGTGTCGTCTTCATTGGCGTAAATTGCCGACGAGTACATCAGGCTGTCGTCGAGAAAGAGCTTGAATAAATCGTTGCCGAGATCGTAGTGCGCGGCGATATTACGGCGGCTGCCTTTGCGTGTGTTGCGCATCAGCGCGCCCCAGATGCGCATGGCCGATCCGCCAAGGCGGGCCAGACCGGTTTCCATCGCGTCGAGGTGATCGCGGTTGCGCACAAGGATGCGGATCAGTGAGACCAGGTCATCGCAGTCCCAGAGGCCATCCATGTACGCCTCGCCGGCACCGACGCTGCCGTTCAAACCGACCTGACGATAGAAGGCGGAATCGTGGACGTGAATGTGGGCGACCAGGGTTTCCGCAGGTTTGCTCGCCGGCGTGCCTAGAATCACGGTTTCGCTCTTTTCCTCAATCGTGATGCGGCAGGCACACAGCCCCTTGAGTGCAGCAAGCAGGCGCTTGCGCAGGATGCGATCAAGCAGCGGCGACTCGCGCAGCGCTGAATCGGCGAGGATGTCGGTCGATTCGGTTGTGGTGACTTCTCGGGTATTCATGCTCAGGCAGCCTTGTTGTTGTCTGGATGATCGTGGACCGGATTGCCGCGCAGCCACAGACGCAGTGCGTGCCAGTGAATGGCGCCGACGATCTGGGTGGTCATGAGCGGGAAGCGCAGCAGCACGCGGGCGAGATTGGACGCGTTGATCGGTCGGCGATCCAGAGTCAGCGTGGCATCGAACTCGCGCTGTGCCTTGGTATCCCGATCAAGAACGTTCATGTGGATCAGCAATTTCTCGGCTGGCGTGGTCAGGCGCCAGGCGTAGTCGTGTTCCATGGCCATGAACGGCGAAACATGGAAAGCCTTTTCGAATTGCCAGAAGTACGAATGACCGCGCCGCTCGGATGTCGACAACGGCAGTACATAGGCATGACGCTGCTTCCACGGCGTATTGGTGATTTCGGCGACGATCACATCCAGCGTGGTGCCATCGGCCTCGAAGCAATAGTAGAAGCTGACCGGATTGAAGCTATGGCCGAAATAGCGCAGATGGGTGAGCAGGCGAATCGGACCTTTCGGCATGCGGCCAATCGCATCGGCGACGCGCAAGCGTACGGCTTCGTCGAGCGTCAGGTCGGCATCGCCAAGGTAGTCACTGCGGCGGAACTCGGCGAGGTTGCGGTGATGACTCGACCAAAGCCAGCGTCGGGCGAAGACCCGATCAATTTCATCGAGATCAAGGTAAAGCATCGCCATCTTGTAGGAGAACGCATGCGCATGCGGGGCGTGGCGGCGATGCTGCACGGTGCCTTCGTAGATGGCGCTGGCGAACTGCTCTGTGCAAGGCTCACTCACATTTTGCTTGCCGGCACTCGGCACTGCCTGACCGGAGCTCTTCGATCTCACTCCCGTGGCGTGGCGATGCTGGTTGGCGCTGAGCGAATTCATGACCACTCGACGCCGAGGGCTTTGGCGACTTCGAACGCGCTGCGCAAACCGTCCTCATGGAATCCGAAGCCCCAGTACGCGCCGGCAAACCAGGTGTTGGAGCGACCCTGGATTTCACTCTTGCGTCGACGTGCGCTGGCCGAGGCCTGGGTCTGCACGGGATGGCGGTAGCTTCTGCGGCGCAGAATCTTCGCCGGATCAATCTGATCCGTGCGATTGAGGCTGACAATCAACGGCTCGCTGGACTCAATCGATTGCAGGGCATTCATCCAGTAGCTGACCGAACACGCCGCATCGCGATCCGCTGGAATGTAGGCGTTCCATGCTGCCCAGGCCCTGCGATTTCCGGGCAGGATGCTGGCATCGGTATGCAGCACCGTATCGTTGTCCTGATAGCCGAGATCGCCAAGGATCGCGCGTTCGTTTTCACTGGCATCGTCGAGCAGGGCAAGCGCATCGTCGGCGTGGCAAGCGAGTACAAGCTGATCGAACGATTCGACACCGGCGGCACTGCGAACGCTGATCTGCTCGTCGTGGCGGCGAATGCTGGTGGCCGCGCAATCGAGACGCTCATCAACCGACCATTGTTTGCGCAGGGCATCGATATAGCGTTGTGATCCCCCACTGACCACGCGCCACTGCGGGCGGCCGCTGATCTGCAGCATGTCGTGATTGGCCATGAAGCGGATCAGCTCGATGGCAGGAAAATCGAGGATGCGCCGCGATGGCGAAGACCACAACGCCGATGCCATTGGCACCAGGTGATCGTCACGAAATGCATCGGAATAATGGTTTTGTTGCAGATACTCCCCCAGCGTAGGCCCCGCTTCAGCGGCCGACAGCAAGGCGGGTGATTCGCGATAGAAACGGCGCAGATCGGCGAGCATGCGCCAGAAGCGCGGACTGAGCAGATTGCGGCGCTGGCAAAACAATCCGCCGAGGCTGCCGGCGTTGTACTCGAGGCCGGTGCCGGCATTGTGTGCCGAAAAACTCATCGTGGTGGCCTGGCTATCGACACCAAGCTCGGCGAACATTCGTGTCAGCAAGGGATAGTGCTGGTGATTGAAAACGATGAATCCGCTATCCACGGCGTGATTACGGCCGCCGACTTCGATGTCGTGGGTGTCGGTATGCCCGCCTAGGCGTTCGTTCTTTTCGAACAGCACCACATCATGCTGGCGTGACAGTAGCCAGGCGCTGCCAAGCCCGGCGATTCCTGATCCAATGACCGCGATCCGCATCAGTGGCTCCGAGCTCGAAGCATGATCGCCGGCACCGGCTTGAGGTCGTGAACGAGGCCGAGCCAGGAAAGAACCTTCAGGCCCATCCAGGTCAGGTCCAGTTCCCACCAGTGAAATCCCTGTCGGGCGGAACCCGGGAAGTGGTGGTGATTGTTGTGCCAGCCTTCGCCAAACGTGATCAAGGCGAGCAGCCAGTTGTTGCGACTGTCATCGTGCGTGTCGAAACGACGCGAGCCAAACTGATGGGCCAGCGAATTGATCGTGACCGTGGCATGGAACAGCACGATCGTCGAGACGAAAAAGCCCCAGATCAACATCTGCGGGCCGCTAGTGCCGAGTGCCGGGTAAGCGTCACCGAGCCAGCTGCCGAGAAAATACATGGCCACGGCGAGCAGCACCGGCATGAGCAGATCGAAACGATCAAGCAGGCGTAGTTCCGGCAGTTGTCTCAGGTCGGGGATCGCCTCCCAGTTGGTGCGGAAGCCGCGTGGGGTCAGGAACCAGCCCATATGCGCACGCAGAAAGCCGTGTTGACGCGGCGAGTGCATGTCTTCGGGGGTATCGGTATGTCGATGATGGTGACGATGATGGGCGGCCCACCAGAGTGGTCCACGCTGCACGCACATGGCCCCGATCGCGGCGAAGAAGAATTGCACCGGGCGTGAGGTACGAAAGGCGCGATGCGAGAAATAGCGATGGTAGAAGCCGGTCAGGGCGAACATGCGCAAGGCGTACAGCGCCGCCGCGACAGCCAGGGCGATCCATGAAAAGCCGACCCAGATCACACCGATACAGGCGACATGCATGGCGATGAATGGAATCGCGCGCAGCCAGTCAATGCGATCGGCATTCTTGTCCAGCGGCACATCGTCAGCCGTATCGAACCAGCGCCGCAAGGTACGCACGATGCGGCCCTGGGTTGGCGGCGCGGCCATTTCGCTGCTTTCAATCGACATCAGTTGCTGAATCCGAATCCGGGGTCTATTCCGATATACGTGTCCGCACAGCCAACGGATGCACGATCAATGCATGGCGCTGACTGGATTGCGTGCCGGTTCATGTGGTGATTTCGATTGCGGCTGGTGTCGTGCCCGGCGCTGACCAGCCAGCAAATTCGGCACACAGGTGTCCCGACAAACATCACGGTTCCCATCGATGTCGTTCCCCGGATCTGGCGGCGTCAATCAGCCCCCTGATTGTGTGCCGCGATTGCTGTGAATCACTTGTCGTGCAGAATCTTTCTGCTTAAAGCAAGGCCACCCCACCCTTGGCGATGATTGGCCCGGCCGGTGCCGCATGTGGTGCACCCTCGGCTGATTCGAGGGTCACCGCGAACAACGCGCCGGCTCGGATATCAGCCAGCATCTGATCCGGAATCCTGATGATCTGCGCACGCTTTGCATCGAGCAGACCGAGCGATACCGGAGCTTGTCCTTCGGGAATCAGCCACAACTCCTGGGCACGTCCATCGGTCGGCGCGGCGGCCAATGGGGTGATGGTCATGTTGGCTTTGTCACGATCGACGATGGCAACAAAGCCCGGTACGCCGTTGTCATCGGCCAACGTTGAAACCATCGGCGGCGAGACGGTCGGTGCAAGAGGTTGGCGCGGGTTGAGCAATACGATCGCGCAAGCCGCAGCGGCCACAAAGGCGCCACTGGCCAGCCAACGCCAGAAGGCGAGGCTTTCCCAGAGCCCGGAACGAGACGGAGTTTCAGTGCGCTTGCGGGTGGGCAGATTAAGTGCCGAATGGATGCGTGCCCAGACATACTCCGGAACCGGCACGGCAGCAATTTCACCGAGCATCGGCATGAAGCGCGATTCCCAGAAAGCGATCTCGCGCGAGAAGCCCGGATCGCTGGCAATACGTGCCTGGGCGACGCGACGCTCACTCGCATCAAGCACGCCGAGCACATATTCGGCAGCCATGTCGCCAGGAGGCGGGTTGATTTGGTTATCGAGTGTATTCATCGTTCAAGGCATGCCTTGAGTTTGATCAGACTGCGACGGATCCAGCTTTTCACCGTGCCGATTGGGTTGCCACTGCGCTCGGCGAGTTCCTCGTAGGTCGCGCCTTCAAAGAAGGCGGTACGAATCAGTTTGCGTCGTGGCGCTTCGAGTTCGCCGAGACACAGTTCGATGCGTTCCTGATTCTCGGCCACCTCGGCCACTTCACTGGCACTTGAATCACCTTCAATTTCATCGAGCTCAATGGCCGTTTGAGCGCGTGCGCCGGCATTCGATCGCAGACGGTCAATGGCCTTGTTGCGGGTCATCATCGACAACCAGGTCATCGCACTGGCGCGGCTCGCATCAAATTGTTCAGCCTTGCGCCAGATGCCGAGAAACACTTCCTGCAGCACCTCTTCTGCCTCGGCTCTCTGCGGTAGCACGCGCAAGCAGATGCCGAAGAGCTTTGCCGAGGTTGCGCGATAAAGGCCCTCGAAGGCCAGGTTGTCTCCGCCAGCCACCGCGAGCAACAGGTCGTTCAGGTTTTCACTGTTCCCCGAACGTGGTTCAGTTACGGACATGCAGATTCCCGGGTTCGATTGATCAGTCGGGTAGAACCGTACAGGTTTCAGGGTTCTTTCACCATGCTTGCTCAGCGTTGCCTTGACCAAAGCAGCAGTGCGCATGTGGTCAACACGATTTCGAGCGCGCCGGTAGCCAGCGTGGTCGTTGATACCGGCCAGTAGTGGGCGACGCTGATGATGCGAAACAGCAGGATCGGAATGTAGAGTGCCAGCGAGAAGACCAGTCCGAACCGGTGGTTGCCGCTGATTGCGGTCCATGCGAACAGAAAGGCGAAGCCGAATTGCATGCCGCCATAGATCACGGCGTATTCCGACTGGCCTGAACTCGACATCTCGACGAAGCCGATCGATTGCGACGTTTGCGCAGGCATCAGTGTGCACCACAGCGCGAGCAGGGCGTAGAGCACAGCGTTTACCCACAGATAAATGGCGGTCATGCGCGGCTTCCACAGATTGGGTCAGGACGATAGTAGACATCATCACAAGTTCCTGATCAAAGTTTGCAGCGACCATCAAGGCGGGCTGCCTCGGCCGTCGCCAGGGTTTGCGGATCGAAGCTCGTCGATTGCGCCGCAGCGGGAAATTCGATGCGTACCTTGAGGTTATTTCCATCGTTGTCGCGGATATTGGAGACGCCCGAGTATTCGCGAAGCGCCTTGGTGTCAGAGGCGTAGGCCATGTCGATCGAGGGCAGGGCAAAGCCGAACCAGCTGTCCAGTTCGAGGCGAAAACGCTGTACCGGCGCGCCATCGATGCTGTCAGGGCCAACAGGACTCAAGACAAATGAGTAGGTTCGCAGACGACTCGGAAGCAGGAATTCCACTTTTTGCTCCTGCCCCGACACCAGCTCGTCCCAGTGCTTGACGATGAAACGGTCGAAGCCTGCGTCGATAACCAGGCGTGGCACGGATTCAACCATTGCCATCTGTTCCTGCTGGTCGGATTTCCGGCGTACGAATACCTCGCGTTTGCCATCAGCAGAGAGGCGCACGCCTTCGCGATAGCCGTAGCGGCCATCGTCCAGTTCAAACAGCGGAGCGGTGGCCTCGTCGGTGTCTTCGATATGCTTGCGTGCAAACGCCTTGCCATCCGGACATTGAAACAGGACCAGACGTTCGGTTTTTTCGGCTTCTCCACTGGTCCAGTGGGTTTCCGTATAGAGCTCGTTTCCTTTCAGGTCGAACGCCGTACCGATGTAGTGCTTGATCGGCGGCACCGCGAACGCATGAGTGGATGAGGCCAGGATGGCGATGGATAGCCAGGCGAGCATCAGCGCAGGCAATGGCGAACGTGGGTTGGTCATAGGAACTCTCGACATGGAATCAGGCGTCGGATGGTTGCAATGATCCGTTATACGAACGGTTGCGGCGGTCGGATGCGCCAACCGATTGTGCCACTCCTAGACCAGCTGATAATCCATGCTGCGGAATCGCCCGGATCGTGTCGTTGCCACGCCCGATTCGAGCAGCATGGGCGTGCTGAACAAGGGGCTGGCATGACAGAGAGTATGAAATTCGCCGTTTTCGCCGCAAGCATCGACTGAGTCTGGAAGCTCGGCGAGAAACCTGGAGTCGAACTCGCGGCCGCAGAATGCGCCATCGAGCTGGTCGAGATCGATCGTGGTGACGACCGCACGATGACCGCGCCTGAGGAATTCTTTGGCGAGCTCCCGGGTCGGTGTGTTCCAGAGTGGGAAAACCGGTTTCCAGCCGAGTCGATCGAGCGAGGCTTCGCGCCATTCGCGTATGTCGGCTAGAAAGATGTCGCCAAATGCGACATGGGCCAGATTGGCAAACTTCAATCGTGCCTGATCGAGTGCCGAGGCGAGGGCGGATTCATAGACCTCGTTGGGTGCGGGCCAGTCGATAGCCATCTCGATCAGCGGCAGCTTGAGCGCAGCGGCTTGGGCGCGCAGCACATCGCCATGGACATCGTGCATGGCCACGCGATCGCTTGTGCGATCCAGCGTGGTCAGCAATCCGCTGACCTTCCAATGCGGATCGGCGAGCAGCCGATCCAGGGCCATCAGGCAATCCTTGCCGCCACTCCAGGCAACCAGGATTGACGTCGCCATCGGTCGATCAGGCGGCGCGCGAGGCGCGTTTGCGATCGTTTTCGGTCAGGTTTTTCTTGCGCAGTCGAATCGCCTTCGGCGTGACCTCGACCAGTTCATCGTCTTCGATGAACTCCAGAGCCTGCTCCAGTGACATCCTGACCGGCGGCGTCAACTGCACGGTTTCATCCTTGCCGGAGGCGCGCACGTTGGTCATCTGCTTGGCGCGCAAGGCGTTGACGGTAAGGTCGTTGTCCTTGGAGTGGATGCCGACCAGCTGGCCTTCGTAGATCTCGTCACCCTCGTTGATCAACAGACGTCCGCGCTCCTGCAAGCTGATCAGCGAGTAGGCCGGTGAAGGTCCCTGGCCGTTCGAGATCATGACGCCGTTGGGGCGCTTGGCGATGGCGCCTTCCGAACGCGGGCCGTAATGATCGAAGACATGAAACAACAATCCGGTACCGGCGGTAATGGTGCGGAACTCGGTCTGAAAGCCGATCAGGCCGCGTGCCGGAATCATGTATTCGAGGCGTGCCCGACCACGTCCGTCCAGTTCGATATTGGAAAGTTGCCCGCGACGGTTGCCGAGGCGCTCCATGACACCGCCCTGGTACTGTTCATCGAGATCGACGACGAGTTGCTCGTAGGGCTCCTGCATTTCGCCATCGATTTCCTTGATGATGACTTCCGGGCGCGACACGGCCAGCTCGTAGCCTTCGCGGCGCATCGTTTCAATCAGCACCGACAGATGCAGTTCGCCACGGCCGGAAACCTTGAACTTGTCCGGATCCTCGGTTTCCTCAACCTTCATGGCGACGTTGTGCAGGGTTTCGCGGAGCAGGCGCTCGCGAATCTGGCGGCTGGTCAGGAACTTGCCGCCGCTGTGTTCCTTGACCCCGGCGAACGGTGAATTGTTGACCTGAAATGTCATGCTGATGGTCGGTTCATCGACATGCAGCACCGGCAACTGTTCTGGCGCATCGGGTGCGCAGATCGTGTCGGAGATGCTCAAGCCCTCGATGCCGTTGATGGCGATGATGTCGCCGGCTTCAGCCTCGGCGACCTCGCGGCGCTCCAGGCCCATGAAGCCGAGCACTTGCAACACCTTGGCATTGCGCTTCTTGCCATCCTTGTCGACCACGGCGACTTGCATGTTGGTCTTGATCTTGCCGCGCTGGATGCGGCCGATGCCGATGAGGCCGACATAGTTGCTGTAGTCGAGCTGGCTGATGCGCATCTGGAACGGACCGTCCGGATCCACGTTGGGTGGTGAAACGTGCTTCATGATCGCTTCGTAGAGCGGAGTCATGTCGCCGGAACGCACTTCCGAATCGAGACCGGCATAGCCGTGCAGAGCCGAGGCGTAGACAACCGGGAAATCGAGTTGCTCATCGGTCGCGCCGAGGCGATCAAACAGATCAAAGGTGGCATTGAGCACCCAGTCAGGGCGTGCGCCGGGTCGATCGACCTTGTTGATCACGACGATCGGCTTGAAGCCCATCTCGAAAGCCTTCTGGGTGACGAAGCGTGTCTGCGGCATGGGTCCGTCCATCGCATCGACCAGAATCAGCACGGTATCGACCATAGACAGCACGCGCTCGACCTCGCCGCCGAAGTCGGCATGGCCCGGGGTGTCGACGATATTGATGCGGTTTTCGCGCCAGGTGATCGCGGTGTTCTTGGACAGGATCGTGATGCCGCGTTCCTTTTCCTGATCGTTGGAATCCATGACCCGTTCGGCGAGCACGGTGCGCTCGCTGAAGGTGCCGGATTGCTTGAGCAGGCAGTCGACCAGAGTCGTCTTGCCATGATCAACGTGGGCGACAATCGCGATGTTGCGGAGATTTTTGATAGACATGGGAAATACCGGGCGACCTCGTTACGGGCCGTCACTGGGAGGGAATGGGGTGCCGTCAAGGTATTGGCAGCCGCCTATTATGCCCGGGTTTTGTGTCTGGCGCTTGATTTTCTGGCACTTTTGGGTGCGTTTTTGTGCGTCGCAGCATCCACTGATCAGGTTGAGGCAACGCATGGCGGCCAAGGGTCGCGGGTCACCGATGCGCCTGGAGTTTCCGTGTAGGATTGCCTGATGCGTTTCCTGTTCGCCCTGCTGACCACGTTCTGTCTGCTGTTTCAGCAAACGGTCGTGGTCGCATCTGCGTGTGTCATGGAAACAATGCCGGCGAATGCGGCGGCGATGCT
Organism: Dokdonella sp.; assembly: GCF_035703485.1. Classification (GTDB taxonomy): domain Bacteria; phylum Pseudomonadota; class Gammaproteobacteria; order Xanthomonadales; family Rhodanobacteraceae; genus Dokdonella. Next base: position 11,852 of record NZ_DASSYD010000206.1, read on the forward strand.
CGATCATTGTGCCGGCATGGATATGGCGACGGAATCGCCGACCCTGTGCAAGGGCCACTGTGCGCCTGATCTGGTGGTCCTGCCCGATTGCAAGTCGCCGACTGTGCATTTCGTCGCGATGTCACCGCCGCCTCTGGATCTGCTGCTGGTGTCGGCTTTGCCCGATCCGGTTGTCCCGGCGATCAGGCCAGTGCATGGATCCGATCCGCCGCCTCGACTGCGCTACTGCCGCCTGCTGATTTAGGCCTCCACAGAAAGTCTCGTCCAACCCTCTGCCCTGGTGGCAGGGCGTTTTCGTTTCTGCGTGTGTGGGGTGATCATGAATCCGCTTCCCGTTGTTTTCAAAGGATTGCCGCGAGGGCTTTGCCGGCGCTGGCCGTTTGTCTTCTCATTGATTCTGGCTGCATGGCCCGGCATCGGTTCCGCAGCGGAACCCCGTTTGTCGCTGAACCAGGCGATTGCCCAGGCCATTGACCAGGCCCCGATCATCCAGGCCCGTGATGCCCGTATCGTGGCGACATCAGAGGATGTCGCGCGAGCAGCGGCCCTGCCGGATCCGATGCTTGTCTTCGGCGTGCAGAATCTGCCAATCGCCGGCGCCGATGCGTTCTCGCTGGATGACGAGCCCATGACCATGCGCCGCATCGGCGTGACTCAGGTGCTGCCATCACGGAGCAAGCGTGCGGCGCGGCGCGAATCGGCATTGGCCGTGCAATCGCAAGCGGAGGTGACCCGGCTTGCCAGCGTGCTTGAAGTCAAACGTGCCGTCGCCAGTGCCTGGATTGCGTGGTGGGCGGCCACTCGCGAAATGTCGTTGCTTGAGGAATTGCGCGAGCAGAGTCAACTCGCACAAGCTGCAGCGAAAGCACGACTTGCCGGCGGCAGTGGCTCGGCCAGCGATGCCCTGGCTGCCCGTGCGCTGGAACTGGCTCTCGACAACCGCATCGATGATGCACGCGCAGCAATCGCGCAGGCGCGGGCCGGATTGTCGAGATGGCTTGTCGACGATGTGCCAATCAAGCCAGCCGCAGCGCCTGATTTTTCACAGTTGCCGCGCGCGCAATCCGAGTTGCTTGATCGTCTCGATCAGCAAGGACCGCTACTGGTCTGGGATGCGCGTGAGGCCTCGGCGGATGCCGCATTGGCCATGGCCAATGCCGAGAAGCGCAGTGACTGGAGTATCAGTACCGGCTTCGCCCGTCGCGGTGGCGATGCATCGAATGTGATCTGGCTGGAAGTCGGTGTCGGTCTGCCACTGTTCAGTGCCAATCGCCAGGATCGCGGCATCAATGCGCGCCGGTCCGATCTGCAGTCGATTCGTTCCGCACGCGAGGATGCGCGGCGCGCTCAAGAGGAGTCGGTGCGTGGAACACTTGCCCGATGGTCGGCGCAGGGACGCAAGGCCGTGCGCTTCCGTGATTCGATTTTGCCGCTCGATCACGACCGCAGTGCGACCGCACTGGCCGCTCATTCTGGTGGTGCCGGATTGCGTGATTGGCTGGATGCGCAGCGTGACGAAATCAGCGCGCGCATCGACTACGCCCGGTTGCTCGCCGACTGGGGACAGAGCTGGGCTGAACTGGCATTTCTCCTACCCGATGAGGCCGCGCGATGAACCCGAAAATCCTTTGGACTGCCGGCATGGTCGCGGCGCTCGCGACAACCGCCGTGACCGCCTACTGGCTCGGAACCCGCACTGTACCGACACCGGCTGCAGTCACCGCCAGTGCGGAAAAAGCGGTGCTGTATTGGTATGACCCGATGGTGCCTGATCAGCATTTCGACAAGCCCGGCAAATCGCCATTCATGGACATGGATCTGGTGCCGAAATATGCCGGTGCAGATGATGCCGCGACGATCAAGGTGTCCGCGGCCACGTTGCAGAACCTCGGCGTGCGCACGGCGCAGGTTGAAGTTGGCTCTTTGGCCTCGTCGCTGCGCGTGCCTGGCAGTATCGCCTGGGATCGGCGTGCATCGCGCGAAGTCAGTGCGCGTGTCGATGCCATCGTCGACAAGCTGTATGTGCGCGCCACTTACACGCCGGTGCGCAAGGGTCAGCCGCTGGCCGAGCTGATTGCGCCGGCATGGAATGCGGCCGCACAGGAATACCTCGCCCTCGAAGCCTTGCAGTCCGACGATGCGCAATCACTGCGCTCGGCGGCCCGTCAGCGTCTGCGTGTGCTTGGCATGGACGATGGCCAGATCCGCAATCTGCGCGGCGGCAACACGGGCATTGTCCTGCATGCACCGATTGATGGTGTGGTCGGCGAGTTGATGATCCGCGAAGGCCAGAGCGTGCAAGCCGGCATGTCGCTGATGACGATCAATGGTCTCGATACGGTGTGGGCAGAAGCCGCGATCCCGCAGGCACAATCGAACGGTGTTCGACCCGGCATGGCGGTCGAGGCGCGCACAAGCGCGTATCCGGGCGAGGTGTTCGCTGGCAGCGTCGAATCGCTGTTGGCCGATATCAATTCCGTAACACGTACCCAGCAAGCACGTATCGTCCTCGACAATCCCGAACATCGCCTGACGCCGGGCATGTTCGTCGATCTCGCTTTCAGCGCCGCCGGAGGTGCCACGCATCCGTTGATTCCCGATAGTGCCCTGATTGCCACCGGCAGCGATGCACGCGTGATTGTTGAAACCGGGCAGGGCAGATTCGCTCCGGTACGCGTTGTTGCAGGCCATTCGGCGGCGGGACAAACCGAGATTCTTGAAGGTCTCGATGGCGGCGAGCGTGTCGTCGTCAGCGGTCAGTTCCTGATCGATTCCGAAGCCAGCCTGTCGGGTGCGCTGGATCGGCTCTCCGCACCCGAGGCGGCAGCGCCGATGCCGCACGACATGCATGAGGGGCACAAGATGCCTGCCAATCATGACCAGCATCAGGGCCACAAGATGACTGCCGATCAAAGCGGGCACGAAGGCCATGAAATGCCGGCCAAAGTGGATCCGCATGCGGGTCACGACATGCCTGAGGGCCATGTCATGCCGAAGGATCCGCAGCCATGATCCTGCGCCTGATCCATTGGTCGATCGGCAATCGGTTTCTTGTGCTGGTTGGTGCCGTGGTGCTGGCCGTCGCCGGCATCATCGCGGTCGTGCGCACGCCGCTTGATGCCTTGCCCGATCTTTCCGACACGCAAGTTATTCTGCGTACGAGCTGGCCCGGCCAGTCGCCGCAGATCGTCGAGGATCAGGTCACCTATCCGCTGGCGACGACGATGATGTCGGTGCCCGGCGCAACCACGGTGCGTGCGTTCTCTTTCTTCGGCGATTCGTATGTGTATGTGCTTTTCGAAGACGGCACAGACCCGTACTGGGCACGTTCACGCGTGCTCGAATACCTGAGTCAGGTCCGCGACAAGCTGCCCGAAGGCGTCAGCCCGGCACTTGGGCCGGATGCAACCGGAGTCGGCTGGATCTACGAATACGCCCTCGTCGATCGCAGCGGCAAACACGATCTCGGCGAGTTGCGCGCCCTGCAGGACTGGTTCCTGCGCTATCGGCTGAAGACCGTGCCGGATGTCGCCGAAGTCGCCAGCATCGGCGGCATGGTCGCGGCGTGGCAGGTGATCGTCGATCCACAAGCGCTGGCCGCGCGCGGCTTGACGGTGCTCCAGGTCGAGAATGCGATCCGCGATGCCAACGGTGCCAGTGGCGGATCGGTGATCGAGCAGGGTGAGGCCGAGTTGATGGTGCGCAGTGTCGGTTATCTCGGCAGCGTCAGCGATTTCGAGTCGGTTCCAATTGTCACCGGTAGCGCTGGAGTGCCCGTGCTGCTTGGTGATGTTGCCCGGATTCGGCGCGGGCCAACCCTGCGTCGCGGCATCGCCGAACTCGACGGCGAAGGCGAGGTGGCGGGCGGCGTTGTCGTGCTGCGTTCGGGCAAGAACGCGCTGACCACCATAGCAGCGGTCAAGGCTCGTCTGGAGGAACTGAAGGCCAGTTTGCCGGCGGGTGTCGAGGTGGTCACCACGTATGACCGCTCCGAATTGATCATCGCGGCGGTCGACAACCTGCGCACCAAGTTGATCGAGGAATTCCTCATCGTCGCGTTGGTCTGTGTGCTCTTTCTCTGGCATCTGCGTTCGTCGCTGGTTGCCGTGATCACCTTGCCGCTCGGCGTGCTCGCCGCCTTCATCGTCATGCGCTATCAGGGCATCAGCGCGAACCTGATGTCGCTGGGCGGAATCGCGATCGCGATCGGTGCGATGGTCGATGCGGCGATCGTCATGATCGAGAACACGCACAAGCACATCGAACGCTGGAACCTGGCTAATCCGGGGCGCTCGATGCGCAACGATCAACGCTGGACACTGGTCGGCCAGTCGGTTGGCGAAGTCGGGCCGGCTCTGTTTTTCAGCCTGCTCGTGATCACACTTTCATTCCTGCCGGTGTTTGCGCTCGGCGCACAGGAAGGCCGCCTGTTCAAACCACTGGCGTTCACCAAGACCTGGTCGATGGCCGCTGCTGCCGGTTTGTCGGTGACCCTGATCCCGGTACTGATCGGCTATCTCGTTCGCGGCCGCATTCGTGCCGAGCACGAGAATCCGCTGAACCGGATCATCAATCGGACGTATCAGCCATTGCTTGCATGGGTGTTGCGTGCGCCACGTTCGGTGTTGCTCGTCGCCATTCTCGTGCTGGCCTCGGCGATCCTGCCGTGGAGTCGCCTCGGCACCGAGTTCATGCCGATGCTCGACGAGGGCAGCTTGCTGTATATGCCCAGTGCGCTGCCCGGCCTGTCCGCGGGCAAGGCTTCACAGTTGCTGCAGCAGACAGATCGCATGCTCAAGTCGGTGCCCGAAGTGGCGCACGTCTTCGGCAAGGCCGGCCGCGCCGAGTCAGCGACCGATCCGGCACCGCTGACGATGTTTGAAACCACGATTACCTTCAAGCCACGCGAGCAGTGGCGCGAAGGCATGAACATGGACAAGTTGAAAAGCGAGCTTGATGCGGCAGTCAAGGTTCCGGGACTGACCAATCTGTTTGTCTACCCGATTCGCAACCGCATCGACATGCTTGCGACCGGAATCAAGAGCCCGATCGGAATCAAGGTGCTCGGTCCTGACACGAAGGAACTGGAAAAACTTTCGGCGCACATCGAGACGATCGTGCGCGAAGTTCCCGGCGTGACCTCGGCGGTGGCGGAGCGTGCCGCTGGCGGCCGCTATGTCGATATCACGATCCGTCGCGATACGGCGGCGCGCTACGGCCTGACCCAGGCACGCTTGCAATCCCTGATCGCGACCGTGGTCGGCGGCGCGCCGATCGGGCAGACCGTCGAGGGCCTTGAGCGCTATCCAATCGTGTTGCGCTATCCCCGCGCACAACGCGATTCACTGGCCGCCTTGCGGGATTTGCCAGTGGTTGCCGACAACGGCAATCAGGTAACTCTCGGCCAGGTTGCCGACATCGGCCTCGCCGCAGGACCGCCAATGTTGAAAAGCGATAATGGACAATTGGCAACCTATATCTACGTCGATACCAACAGCAGTGATCTCGGCGCCCAGGTTGAAACGATCCAGAAAGCGGTTGCGGCAGGGGTCAAACTGCCGGGCGGCTACAGCCTTGACTGGTCGGGCCAGTACGAATATCTGCAGCATGCGATCAAGCGTTTGCAGCTGGTTGTCCCGGCGACGCTGGCTCTCGTCTTTCTGCTCATCTACCTGATTTTTCATCGTGCCGCCGATGCCGCGATCATCATGCTCAGCTTGCCGCTGGCCCTGGTCGGCGGGCTCTGGCTGGTCTGGCTTATGGGTCACTCGATCTCGGTAGCGACAATGATCGGTTTCATTGCTCTGGCCGGTGTCGCCGCGGAATTTGGCGTGATCATGATGTTGACCTTGCGCCAGTCATGGCGGCATCAATGCGAGATCCATGCGGACGCCGACGAAAACGCGCTCGATGAGGCGATTCGCGAAGGTTCCTTGATGCGCGTACGTCCGAAGGCGATGACGGTAGCGGTCATCCTCGCCGGGCTGCTGCCCATTCTGCTTGGATCGGGCGTCGGCTCGGAAGTCATGCAACGCATCGCCGCGCCGATGGTCGGTGGCATGCTCACGGCACCGCTGTTGTCGATGCTGGTGATCCCGGCCGCGTTTCGCCTTCTGATCAGACGCGAGCTGAAGAATCGGCGAGCAAATTCATGATGCGCCAGCCGTCGATGCATCCAGTGACGATGACAGGGAGATCGAAAGTTTTTCGTGCAAACGAAGCGCAAGTCATTGAGTGGATTCGTGATGCCGAGAAATTTCCTCACGTCGTCCGTTCGGCGATTCGCCATTCACAGCGACAATCGCTGCCGAAACCGGGCAAATCGTATAGGCTAGTCAGTTCGCAATATGGAGACCTGACATGAATGCACCCGCGCGCCTGACCGCCTTGTTCACAACCTCGAAGGGCCCGATCCGGGTCAACTTGTTTGCCGACAAGGTGCCGATCACGGTGGCGAACTTCGTCAACCTCGTTCAGCGCGGCTATTACAACGGCCTGAGCTTCCATCGTGTGATTCCCGATTTCATGATTCAGGGCGGCTGTCCGAACGGTAGCGGCACCGGTGGTCCGGGCTATCGTTTTGAAGACGAGATCGTGCCGACGCTCAAGCACAATTCCGGTGGAGTCCTGTCGATGGCCAATGCCGGTCCCGGCACCAACGGCAGCCAGTTCTTCATCACCCACGTCGCCACCCCGTGGCTCGATGGCAAGCACACCGTTTTCGGCATGGTCGATGGCCCTGACGATCAGAAAGTTGTCGACGCCATTCGCGGCGGCGACACGATCGAATCAATCACCATCGATGGCGACACCAGCGCGGTATTCGAGGCGGCCAAGCCACAGCTCGAAAAGTGGAACGCGGTACTCGACGCGGCTTGATTCGGCGTTGCTTGCGGGGCGGAGCCGCCAAGGTGTTTGCGTTGGCCAGCGCGTGCCAGGGATGGTCAGATGAATGCAATTAGAATTCTGGCAAACGGAATTCTCGCGTTCATATGTTTGTGGGGCGGAGTCTATTTGCTTGGACGGGAATCCTTCTTCCTGCGTGATCGCGGGCATCCGCAAGTCGGAATACTTTTCTCCGGAGTTTCGCTCACCCTTCTGGCATTTGCCCTGTTTCTTATTGCTGCATTTGCCGCGGCCATCGCGCTGGCCTGGATAAGAGGTGCGTTGCCGATGCCGGGTCGGCGGGTGATCCGGCCTCATCCGGCGTATCAAGGGCAGATCATCGTTCGCTATTGGTATCTCGTGGTTCCGGCACTCATATTGATTGTCACCTCAGTCATGCTGGCGAAAAGAGTGCCGAATCCGCTGTTCCAGCCGACGTCGCAAAGTGGCATGGCTGGTCTTTTCTTTAGCTGTCGGCCGGACTTTGCCGGTCGCACAGCGTCATCTGAAGCCTTGCTACATGTCGACCTTCTGTTCGCGTACCGGGATCGGAACGTTGCACAGACCGATCTTGCCTGCGGGTTTGAGATACCAGTCATCGCTTCGGTTGCGGCGTGATTCGACCAGCGCGGTGAAGGTTGGCGTGTCGGTGCGCAGGATTTGCAGATGGCTGCGGTCCTTCTGCGCCACATCGGCAGCGAGTCGAATCGAGGTAATCGGCAACTTTTCCTGATCATTCTCGTAGAACCCTCCTGGGCCGTTGCCGCGCGGAAGGGCGGCGAGCAACTCCATGCCCTGAACCACGCGCCCGACCGTGGCGATATTGAGATCAAGTTGGCGTGGCGCCTGGCCGATGACGACATAGAGTTCGGCGCCGCTGCCTGATTCGGCTTCGTTGCCACGTCCTGCTCCTACCATGCCGTAGCAATGAGTCAGCCAGGCTTGTCCGGTTTTCGGATCGCGCGCGGCCGGAAATCCGTTCGAGAAACCGACTTCGGGGGCGTAGACATCACCATCGGGCAAGGGTGTGAAGGCGAGGTCTTTTGCCGGTCGACTGAATTCGGGCGCAAGGCTTGCTTTGGCCTTGCCAAGTGATCGCGCTTTCCCTTCATCTTCAGCGTTCGGATCGCCCCATTGGGTGACAAAGTTGTCGACCACGCGCAGGACGGCCAGGCCATCAAAGTATTTCTGCTTGACCAGGGTGCGGATATTGGCTGCATGCAGCGGCGCGAAGTCCTTGTTCAATTCGATCACAACGCGACCACCCGGCAGTTCCATGTACAACGTGTTGTCGGCATCCAGCGGTCGCCAGTCGCTTGCCTTGGAGGCATCGAGTACTTGCTGCATGGTTGGTTTCTTCGCGGGTGCGTCGGCGGCTACAGCGGTGACGGCCAGCGACATGCCGAGGCTGATCGTCAGCGTGAGCAACACGCCTGCTTGCCATTGGCCTGGGCGCAAGCGTTGCCGCTGAGGGGTTTCACAAATCGCCTGTTCGCTTCGCATGATCACATCGCACTCCAGATTGAATCGAACGCAGGTGCCATGACGCCTGCAGAGTCCGCATGCTGCACCGCGCGGCGCGCGCAGGCAACCAGCTTGCACTGGACCACTCAGCACACTCCAGATACCCAATTTCTTCTTGAACGCCAGCGTTGCTGATTGACCTGTTATTCAGTGACTTTGCTATTGATGTTCCCTTTTTCGCCGCCTCGCGGCGCGGCCTCCCTGCCTTTTTCACTTGCCTCCCACTCCCACGTCGCCCCAGCGACTTTCAACAGCCGAATGGCTGGTCAGGCAGGGGCCCAGTGACTTTGTTGTTGATGTTTACGCCGCCGCGCGACGAAGGAGCGTGTTTTGAAGTGCAAGAGAACTGGGCCCTTGCCAGCGCGACCCATGACTTCCGGCTCATTCACTAGTACGAACTCAACACTATGATCCATTCAACGCTATGGCGTGATGAATGGCAGCAACCATGACCGAGCTTGAAGCCCATTTGAAGAAATTCCAGAAAGAGCTGTCCTCAGGCTCGGTTTCCCTGGTTCTTTTGGCCGTGCTCGCCGGTGCTGACGAGCCCATGTATGGCTATCTGATTGCCAAACGCTTCGCCGATGGCGGCGAAGGCGTGCTCGCCGGCAAACAGAGCGCGCTGTATCCCGTGCTGCGCAATCTCAGTGCTTCGGGCTTGCTTGACAGCGAGGTCGAGCCATCCGTGGCCGGGCCGCCGCGGCGCTACTACCGGATTACCGCACTCGGACGGCAAGTGCTCGAACAATGGATCGGAGCGTGGGCAACGACGCGGGATTTTGTTGACAGCGTGCTCGAAGACAACACTTCGCAAGGGGCGAAACCATGAACTACCCGATTCCGAAATCCATCCGTGAATATCTCGATCAGCTGCGTGCGGAATTGCGTGGTGCCGATCCGGCGATGATTCAGGATGCGCTGTATGACGCCGAGGAACACTTGCGTGCAGAGCTTGCCGAGCATCCCGAACTTGATGAGGCAGCAATGCTGGCCAAGGTCGCGACCAGCTATGGTGCGCCCGATGAAGTCGCCGAGATTTACCGGGTCAAGGAAGGCGAGGTTGAGCAGGCGTTGCGCCCACGTCGCGCGCGTCCCGTTGCGGAGAAGTCGTTCATCGCGAAATTCTTCGGTGTCGCGGTCGATCCGTGCGCTTACGCGGCGATGTTCTACATGATCCTGACCATGGCAACCGGCATTTTCTACTTCACCTGGGTCGTCACCGGCCTGGGCCTGTCTGCCGGATTCGCGATCCTGATTTTCGGCATTCCATTTATCGTGCTGTTTTTTGCCACGGTACGCGCGCTGTCCTTCGTCGAAGGCAAGATCGTCGAGGCGATGCTCGGTGTGCGCATGCCGCGGCGGCCGTGGAATGTTGATCGCGACAAATCGATCTGGCAGCGCATCGGTGCGATGTTCACGGATCCGCGCACCTGGAGCACCTTGTTCTACATGCTGCTGATGTTGCCGCTGGGCATCCTGTATTTCAGCATCGTCACCATCGGCATGGCGCTTGCCTTGAGCTTCATCGCTGCGCCGTTCATGCACCTGTTCGGCCTCCCTGGCGGAGTCGCCATCGTCGATGGATTCGACCTGATGACTACTCCAGCATTCTGGATGCCGCTGGTACTCGTTGCTGGCGTGCTGCTGCTGTTCGGCATGCTGCATATCGCCAAGGGCATCGGCCATCTGCATGGTCAACTGGCCAAGCATTTGCTGGTTCAGGTGGACTAGGGCCTGCTCACGCTATTCCGGCGCCGTCGTCGGAATAGACTCTTGCAGAAGGAGGCCCATCTCACCCGTTGGTCTACGGATCGAGGCCAGGGACAGATTCGGCTCAGCGCGAACGAAAGCTGCTGAAGTTCTCGCGGGTGAATCGAAAGAGCGCGGCGTGTCAGGCGCTCTTGCGTGGGCGTTTGGCGACGGGTCTGCGTGAGGCATTTTTCGTCGGCTTTGCGTATTGGGCAATGAAATCGCGCAGTTGTGGATAGATCGTCTCACGCCAGCGGCGACCGCTGAAAATGCCGTAGTGGCCGGCGCCCTCGATCAGCAAATTCTGCTTGCGCGAGGTCGGAATGCCCGAACACATCTCGTGGGCGGCCTCGGTCTGGCCGCGACCGGAAATGTCATCGTGCTCGCCTTCGATGGTGAGCAAGGCGGTGTCGCGGATATCGCCGGGCTTGACGCGTTCGCCCTGAACATCCCACAGGCCGCGCGGTAACAGGTGTTTCTGGAAGACCGTGCTGATCGTGTCCAGATAGAACGGTGCCGGCATGTCGAGTACGGCGTTGTAGTCGTCGTAGAACTTGCGATGCGATTTGGCATCTTCGAGATCGCCACGGCGAAGATTCTCGTAGAAATCCCAGTGCGAAGACATGTGTCGACTCGGATTCATGGCGACGAATCCGGCATGTTGCAGGAAGCCCGGGTAGACCTTGCGGCCCTTGCCTGGATAGTTCGACGGAACGGTATGGATAACGTTGCTTTCGAACCACGACAACGGCCGGGTTGTGGCCAGATTGTTGACCTTGGTCGGGCAGCGACGCGGATCAATCGGGCCTCCCATCATGGTCATCGTCAACGGTGTCTTCTCGCCTTTCGAGGCCATCAGGGAAATCGCCGCCATGACCGGTACGGTCGGCTGACAGACCGAGATCACATGCAGACGTTCGGCACCGATATGGCGGATGAATTCCTGAATGTAGGCGATGTAGTCATCGAGATCGAATTCGCCCTGATCGAGCGGCACCATGCGCGCATCGATCCAGTCGGTCAGATAAACCTTGTGGTCCTGCAGCAAGGATTTGACCGTATCGCGCAACAGCGTCGAATGGTGGCCGGAGAGCGGCGCGACGACGAGGACGATCGGATCATGCTTCATGGTGTCGAGGTTGGCGACGTCGTCGCTGAAACGCTTGAAGCGGATCAGGTTGCAAAATGGCTTGGCGATCGACACACGTTCGGAGATCGGCGTTTCGTAGCCGTGCGCGGTGACCGATGGAATCGCAAAGGCCGGCTTTTCGTAGTCTTTGCCGAGCCGGTAAGCGAGTTCGTAGCCGGCGGCGAGGCGCTGTACGCCAGGGAAATGTGACAGCCAGTTCTCCTTCGCCGTCAATACTTGCGCTGCAGCACCAGACCAGCCCACAAGGGGGTTCATCAGTGAGCGATTCAGTTCGTGCAGGTTGTACAACATGGATGCAGCCTTGGTTTGCGATGGCGAATCCGCCTATCTTTGGGCCAACAGCCGTTATGTGCAAGTGCACAACAGCCTGGTTTTTCATGTGCATTCCGTCGGATCAGGTCGCGAATGCACCGGGCGGGCGTGCAGATACCGTGCCAGGAGCAGTCTTGCGGGCTCTGCCGAAATTGGCGTGAATTCGGTTGGGCGAGAGCAGATTTCTGACGTTTTCGGGCTCTTGACTGTGCCATGGGGCAAAAAGTGACATGCAGTGAGCCGTGCAGGCTGCTCGACCTGCTTCGTCTGTGAGCATGGCCTCTGTACCATTGCGCGATCCCTTTTCAGGTTCGGCCCATGAAAGAAAAAAATTATGACCGTGCCTATTTCGACCGCTGGTATCGAGATCCCGCACATCGGGTGCGGGCGCGAGGAGAAACCTTGCGCAAGGTCAACATGGTCGTTGCCTTGTCTGAGTATTACCTTGGCCGCAGCATCAGCAGTGTGCTGGATATCGGTTGTGGTGAAGGTGTCTGGCGCGCGCCGCTACTGAAAGTCCGCCCCGGTATCGAATACCTCGGCCTGGATTCGAGCGAGTACGCAATCCGTCGATTCGGGCGTTCGCGCAACCTGCGCATGGCGAAATTTGCCGATCTGGCCGAGTTGCGTTTCGATCGACGCTTCGATCTGATCGTGTGCTCCGATGTGCTCCACTATCTGCGCGCACCGGAGCTGCGCCGTGGCTTGTCGGGCTTCCCCGAGTTGCTGGAAGGACTGGCCTTCATCGAGCTGTTCACCTCGCGCGATGCGGTCGATGGTGATGTCGCCGGCTTTATCCCGCGGCCGCCCGCCTGGTATCGAAAGCAATTCGCCGAAGCGGGATTGATGGCCTGCGGGTCTCACTGTTATCTGGCACCACACCTGATGCGCTCGGTATCCGAGCTTGAGCGCGCCGACGCATGACCGACCCCATATCTGCGCTCAGCCATGATCGAGCCGAACAGTTGCCAGCGGGGACCGGGTTGCATGATATTGCCGCGCAGTCGCTGCTTGCGAATCGCCCGGCGTACTATCTTGGCGGGATCAGTTTCGGATTGTATTTGTGGCATATGCCGCTTGTTTTTGCGATTGCACCGCGACTGCCCGAAGCATGGTCGCCGGCAATGAAATTCTGGGCCCTGGTCGGGCTGGTCCTTCCGGCCAGCCTCGTCGTTGCCGAGTTGTCACATCGCTTTGTCGAGCAGCCGTTTCTGCGCCGCAAGCCTGCACACCGAACCTGAATCAGGGTTTCCCGGATCAGGATCAAGGCAACGCTGATCAACGGGCCGCATCGAGCACGAGCTGCGGATCGATGCGCACGGTGAACCAGTTCATGCCCCAGTGCAGATGCGGCCCGGTGGCACGGCCGGTGGATCCGACGGCACCGATGATCTGACCTTGCTCAACTCTGTCGCCGACGTTGACGTCGAGTCGCGACAGGTGCAGGAAATTGCTGCTGAACCCAAAGCCATGATCGATGACTATCGTGCCGCCAGTCAGATAGAGATCGGCGTCGGCAAAGCTGACGATGCCGCTGGCCGGTGCCTTGACCGGCGTGCCTGTCGCCGCAGCGATATCCATGCCGGAGTGGGCGGAACCGGGCTTGCCGTTGTAGATGCGCTGGTTGCCGAAACGGCCGCTGATTCGCCCGTCGATCGGGCGAATGAAGGATTCGGTGAAGTCGGTGCGGTCGTCATTGCGCTCGCGTGCAGCGGAAACGGCAGCCTGTTCACGACGGATCCGCGCGGCAATTTTTGCCGGCGGGTTGACGGTTTTCGGCGGCACACCGTTGACGCGCTCGATTGGCCAATCACGTGGAGTGACTGAAATTTCCGAAGCGATGACTTCACCATCAGGCCTCCTTACCTTGATCGTCAGGGGGCCTTTTTCATCGCGACCCACGCCAAAGCCGACGCTGCCATAAGCGGTCACGCGCAATTGGCGGCCGTCGTAATGGACGATACTGCCCGACGGCACCTTGCCGATCACCATCGAGCCCTGAGAAGTGCTCGGCGGGAAAATGATCCGGTTGTCCGCTGCTTCCGCATGGGCGCACAGTGGCAGGGCGAATAGTGCCAGCAGCAAACCGAAAGGTTTCATAAACGATCGAACTCCAGGGGCGGGCCACACATCATTCATGTTCATCTTCAGGGACGGGTTTTTCACGCAGGAAGGGACGCCAACTGAAACTCATCGGCACCGGATCGCAGCCACCCTCGCACAAGGGCTGGCATCGCAATAGCCGGTTTGCGGCCAGCCAACTGCCCTTGACGCTGCCGAATCGGGCGACGGCCACGCGAGCGTAGTCCGAGCAGCTCGGATGGAAACGACATCGAGCCCCGAGCAGCGGACTGATGAACCGTTTGTAGAATGTGAGCAGGGAAAGAATCAGTCGCGACACGATGATGATAGGGTTGATGGCACAGTGATGTCTGTCTCAAACGAACAGGGCGTGCGCGACGAGCTCGCGAGAAGTCCCGGGCAGACAGCGGTTGCCGGGGGCGGGCAGTTAGGCTATAACACGCCGCCGCTGAGTCACAAGGTAAGGACGGAAATGGCGAAAATCATGAAAAAAACCAAATCCACCGCCAAGTCGACCAAGGTTGCCGCGAGCGCGAAGCCCGCAGCGAAATCCAAGGCGAAGGCTGTAGTCAAGGCGCCTGCAGCAAAGGCGAAAGCCAAACCACGGCCCACGGCCAGCAAACCGGTGGCGAAGAAGGCTGCCGCTGTGGTCAAGTCCAAAGCTGTCGCGAAAAAGGCAGTCACCGCAAAAGCCAAAACGAAACCTGCTGTTGCAAAGGCTCCGAAAACAGCTGCCGTAGCCAAAAAAGCACCTGTCAGCAAGGCGAAAAAGACAACGCCTGTTGTGAGCAAGCCGACGGCAAAGGCCGCGAAACAAGCTAAAACCAGCAAAGCAAGAAAGCCCGCTCCCATTTCTCCAAGGAACACAAAGTCGTCCGTGACCGAAACTACTGTTGCCGCACCCGCAAAATCCCGATCCAAGGCAAGCGCGAAAGCATCTGCATCGACGAAACACAAAGGTGTGACGATGCAGGATGGCCGCTACGCGCTGTCGACGAATACCGTGATTGACCTGCCTGCAGGCTATCGACCCTCCGCCAAGGAGGAGTACATGAACCCGAAGCATCTCGAGTATTTTCGGCGTAAATTGCAGAGCTGGCGTGAGGATCTGGTCGAGGAATCCAAGCAGACCATCGAGAACCTGCGGGATGAGGTGCGTGATGTCGGTGACGAAGCCGAGCGTGCCACGCGCGAAACGGAAAATTCGCTGGAACTGCGAACCCGCGATCGCTATCGCAAGTTGATCTCGAAAATCGACAAGGCACTCAAACGCATTGAGGAAGGTCACTACGGTTTCTGCGAAGAGACCGATGAGGATATCGGCATTGACCGTCTCGATGCGCGCCCGATCGCCACCCTGTGTCTTGATGCTCAGGAGCGCTGGGAGCATCGTCAGAAGCAAATGGGCGATTGAAGATCCGGGAGTAGGGAGTTGGGAATAGGGGTGAAAGTTGAGGCTGCTGCCGGTTCTTTGAACTTCGAACGTTTGATTGTTCGTGAGGACGGGCATCGGCGCGAGGAGTGCTTGTTCCATTTCCCATTTCCCATTTCCCATTTCCGTGCATAAACGCTTCTTCGGTACCGATGGCATTCGCGGCCGGGTTGGCGAGTGGCCGATCACGGCGGAGTTCATGCTCAAGCTGGGTCGGGCAATGGGTGCCGTGCTGCGGCGCGATACCGACAAGCCGATCGTGCTGATCGGCAAGGACACTCGCGTTTCCGGCTACATGTTTGAATCGGCGCTTGAAGCGGGCCTGCTTGCTGCCGGTGCCGAGGTGCGCTTGCTTGGGCCGATGCCGACGCCTGGCGTTGCCTACCTGACGCGTTCGATGCGTGCCGATGCCGGTATCGTCATCAGTGCCTCGCACAATCCACATCAGGACAATGGCATCAAGTTCTTCTCGGCGCTCGGCGAGAAGCTTGATGATGACGTCGAGTTGGCCATCGAGCGCGAACTGGAAGCGGCGTTTTCCACCGTTGATTCGGAAAACATCGGCAAGGCCATGCGTATCGAAGATGCGTCGGCACGCTATCTGGAATTCTGCAAATCGACGGTTTCGCGCTCATTCAATCTTCATGACTTGAATCTCGTCGTCGATTGCGCTCACGGCGCGACCTATCAGGTTGCGCCGAAGATGTTCAGCGAGCTCGGCGCAACGGTTACCGCCATCGGCAACAAGCCCGATGGTCTCAACATCAATCGGGAAGTCGGCTCGACCAGCCCGAAAGCGCTGAGTCGGGCGGTCGTCGAGGCCGGAGCGGATCTCGGCATCGCCTTCGATGGTGATGGCGACCGCCTGCAAATGGTTGATGCGGCAGGTCGCATCATTGATGGCGACGAGTTGCTCTATATCCTCGCCAGCGATTGGCATGCGCAAGGTCGCTTGTCGGGTCCGCTGGTGGGAACCCTGATGAGCAATTACGGACTTGAGCTCGCCATGGAGGAGCTCGGCGTGCCATTCATGCGAACCCAGGTTGGCGATCGTTATGTCATGCAGGCCTTGCGCGAGCATCACGGCGTTCTCGGTGGCGAGACTTCGGGACACATCCTGTGTTTGGACCGGGTTTCGACGGGTGATGCGATTGTCAGTGCCTTGCAGGTGCTGGAGGCATTGACCCGCAGTGGACGCAGTCTTGGCGAGGCCGCCGATGGCATGCGCAAGGTGCCACAGACCACCGTCAATATCCGCGCCAGGGGCGGCAAGCTGCTCGTTGCTGATGCCGAGGTGCAACGGGTCCTGGGCCTTGTCCAGGGCGAGCTCGCTGGTCAGGGTCGGGTCGTCCTGCGTCCGTCGGGTACCGAGCCGCTGGTTCGGGTCACGGTCGAGGCGGTCGATGCCGACCTCGTCGCACGTCTGGTCGATCGGCTTGCCGACGCGGTTCGCGAAGCACAGACGCGCGTTTCCTGATCGCCCGTGGAATAATCCGCCGTTGCAGGGGGCGGACTCTGATTCACAGGTTCGCTGCCCCGCCCATCTTCCATCCAGCGTGCCCGCAACCACGGGCTACGGGAGTCACTGATGAAACACGTCCCGACCCTTGATATCTCGCGTTTCGATAGCGATCGAGAAGCTTTTGTCGCCGAGCTTGGAGCCGCCTATCGCGAGTTTGGCTTCTGCTGCATCAGCGGACACGGCATTGCAAAGAGCGCCATTGATTCGGCCTACCGTGTTTTCCAGGAATTCTTCGCTTTGCCCGCCGAGGTCAAGCAGAAGTACCACCAGCCGGGCACTGGCGGTGCGCGCGGCTATACGCCATTCGGTGTCGAAACAGCCAAGGATTCCAAACATCCGGATTTGAAGGAGTTCTGGCACATCGGTCGGGAGCTCCCGCGCGATTCGAAATATGCCGGAATCATGGCGGAGAACGTCTGGCCGAGTGAAGTCGATGGTTTTCGTGAGTATGGCTACGGCGTGTACGAGGCGCTCGATGCCCTGGGCGCACGCGTATTGCGCGCGCTGGCACTGCACATCGATCTGGCCGAGGACTTCTTCGAGGACAAGATCCAGTGCGGAAACTCGATCCTGCGCCCGATCCACTATCCGCCGATAACCGCGTCCGACATTCCCAACGTTCGTGCCGGTGCACATGAGGACATCAACTTCATCACGCTGCTGGTCGGCGCGAGCGCTGAAGGCCTCGAAGTCCTGACCCGTGAAGGAAAGTGGTTGCCGATCACCACCGAGGGTGATGTCATCGTCGTCAACATCGGCGACATGCTTCAGCGCCTGACCAATCACGTGTATCCCTCGACAACGCATCGCGTGGTCAATCCGCAAAACGACAATGCGCGCAAGCCGCGCTACTCGGTGCCTTTCTTCCTGCATCCGAATCCCGATGTCGTCCTCGATGTCCTGCCATCCTGTATCAGCGCGGACAATCCGAGTCGCTATCCGACACCGATCACCGCGCACGAATATCTTCTTGAACGCTTGCGCGAGATCAAGCTGATCTGATGGATCCGGCATGAATTCAGGTTTCGGAATCTGCTGGTCCTGAAACAGCCACTCAATGCATTGCGGGTGCGTCGGCAGCACTTTGCGCAGCATCAGTGCCATCGACAATGACGAATCCGGGATCGATGTGATTCGAACCCTCGGCAACAAAAGTCGCGAGACCTCGTATCCTGTTCATCTGGCCTCGCTCTGAAAAAGGTACCCACGCGATGAAATTCCTGATCCCCACCTTGTTGCTTTCATCTCTGGCGCTGCCGGTTGCTGCGCAGGATCTCAGTGCCACGCGCATTGCTGAAACAACGCAAGTCCTCTCGTCGGATTTCTTCGAAGGGCGCGCCCCCGGAACGGTCGGCGAGGAGCGCACGGTGGGTTATCTGATCGGCCAGTTTCAGGCAATTGGACTTGAGCCCGGTGGCAAGGATGAAAGCTGGGTTCAGGCGGCTTCGCTGCTGCATACGAAGCTGGGCAAACCGAGCAAGCTGGAAGTGACAGTTGGCGAGAAAGTGCTGCCATGGCAGCAGGGCGAGCAGGTCTATGTGTCCACCTTGCGTGCGCAGGATCGTGCGCAGATTGATAGTGCTCCGCTGGTCTTTGTCGGCTATGGCGTCAGCGCACCCGAACGCAAATGGGATGATTTCAAGGATGTTGACCTGAAAGGCAAGGTGGCCGTCTTTCTTGTCAACGATCCTGATTTCGAAGCGACCAGCAACGAAGCCGTATCCGGTCGTTTTGGTGGAAAGACGATGACGTATTACGGCCGCTGGACTTACAAGTTCGAGGAGGCGTCCCGACGCGGTGCGATTGGCGCGCTGATCGTCCACGACACGCCCGGAGCCGGCTACGGCTGGAACGTCGTAGCCAGCCCGCAGGGTGAAAACTACGACATCGTGCGTGCGCCGGACCAGCTGACCAGCCTTGCCTTGCAGGGCTGGATCGAAGGCGAGGCCGCGACGCGCCTGTTCGCTGATGCCGGTCAGAATCTGGCCGCATTGCGCAAGGCGGCACGTCGATCCGATTTTCACCCGATCACACTCAAGGGTGCGAGGTTTTCCGCTGATATCCCGGTCACGCATGAGGTCGTGCAAAGCCACAACGTGCTGGCCAGGATCGTCGGCAGCAAGCGCCCCGATGAAGTCGTTTTCTACGGTGCGCATTGGGATGCCTACGGTATCGGTCCGGCAGATGCCAATGGCAAGACAATCCGCAGCGGTGCCAATGATGACGCACTCGGCGTAGCGGGCTTGCTCGAGATTGCACGGCACTTCAAGCAGCTGCCGGCACCTGAACGCAGCATCGTGTTTGGCATCTGGACGGCGGAGGAGCGTGGCCTGCTTGGATCGGAAGCCTATATCAACAATCCGGTTTATCCACTGGACAAGACCGTCGCCAACCTCACCATCGACATTCTGCAGACCGCCGGCAAGGCGCGTAACGTGATTCTTGTTGGTGTCGGACAAAGCAATCTGGAAGACGACCTGGCACGCTTCGCCAAGGCTCAGGGGCGCACGGTGACGCCGGAAAGCCTGCCGGAACGCGGCTTGTTCTATCGCGCCGATCATTTCTCGTTCGCCAAGCAGGGCGTGCCGGTGATGCTGATGATGGGTATCGCCGGGGCATCCGATCTTGTCGATGGCGGCATCGAAGCCGGACAGCGTTGGGTCGATGATTACACCGGCAAGTGCTACCACCAGCCTTGTGATGCCTATGGGCCGGACTGGAATCTCGAAGGTGCTGTGCAGGACATCAGCCTGATGTTCGACATCGGCCACGAGCTCGCCAATTCTTCACGTTGGCCTGAATGGAAGGATGCGTCGGAGTTCAAATCACGGCGTCGGGTGCATCAACCCTGATTCACAGCGCGCGCGGCGCAAAGCAAGCGTTCGTGCGCGTCTTCAATGACTCCGATTGAATGATCTCGTCGAGCCAGGTTTGGAAGTTGTCGGTGGCTCAACTATCATGCCTGCGATTTTCAGGGGATCCTTATGTCGGTGACGTCATCATCGATCCGCTCGCGCGCACTGAGCGGTTTCGCCTGGCGAGTTTTCAACGCGCTGCAACTGTTGTTCACGCTGGTCTGGACGGCGGTTCTTGTCTGTCTGGCGTTGCTCGTGCTCATCATTAGCGGCGATCGCAAGCACTGGCCGCTACGCATGGCATCCCGACTCTGGGCGCCGGGGCTGCTCGGCGGGGCCGGGGTCAAGCTGGAGCTGGCTGGTTTCGAGGCGGTCGATCTTTCCAGGCCCCATGTCATCGTTGCCAACCATCAATCAATCATCGACATCTGTGTTTTATTCCGGGCGATTCCGCTGCCGTTGCGTTTCGTTCTGAAGCAGGAATTGGCCAGCCTGCCTTTCGTCGGTGCTTACGCGAGAGCCATGGGAATGGTATTTATCGAGCGCAATTCTGCGCGCAACGCGTCGCGCAAGTTGCACGATGCCGCAATGATTTTCGACGAGGGGCACTGTCTCTGCGCATTTCCCGAGGGAACCAGAAGTCGTGATGGCCGGGTTGGCACCTTCAAGGGAGGCGTATTCAAACTCGCTATCGAAACCGGCATTCCGATCTTGCCGGTCGTCATCGAAGGCAGCGGGAACGTACTGCCGGCTTGCGGCTTTCGAGTTCGACCTGGGCGAATTCGCCTGCGCGCGGGGAGTCCCGTGCAGACCCGGGGACTCAATCAGGCCGATCGCCAGGAACTGGCCAACCGTTGTCGGCGAATGATCATTGAGATGCAACATCGTTGAACCCGATCATTTCGTTGGCAAAGGTTCGAATGTTCGTCGCGATGTGGTCAATGCGTCACACTGTCTGACACCATTTGCTGCAGAGCGCGGTGCCAAACAGACTACGCTTGACGTGATCCGGAGCGCAGTCGATCAAAACGCTGCGCTTGTGCCATGCCGGCGTCTGGCGGTTGGTTGACTCGCGGAGACGGGCCAAGACACCTGAAACAATGAAAATGACAAAGGAAAGAGAATGAGTTTGCAAGAAACCATCAGCCAGGTCAGGGAGTTTCTGCTTGCGCCACGCAGTGCGCGACTTGCGCTGCTCGCCGGTGCCGGGTTGTACGAAGCCGGGGAAACCGAGCTGGCGGTCGCGGTATGGACGCTTGGCGACGATGGCAATGGGCGCGTGCGCCGGGTCAAGGACAATCTGAGCGCTCCTGCAGAAGGTCGCCAGCGCTCGCGGCTGGCCGATGCGACGCTGTGTGGTTTTCTCACCCGTTTGCACCAGGTTGCCGTCGATGAGTTTGAAGCGCAGTCGGGCGCAGCGGTTGAGCGCGTGCGCATGGGGATCTGGCCGCTGACCCACGACACCAAGGAGAAATTTCGGGCGCCAATGCAGCGGCCACTGATTTTCTACATGCCGGATTTGCCGGCGGCCGAAGTCGAGCCGAACAGCGCATTTCCGTGGGTTGATTCGCTGGAAGCCGCGAGTGGGGCTATCCGCGACGAATACGAATCCTCCATGGGCGTCGGTGCGGACGTGCGGCCGTATGTTCCCGAGGATACCAATGCGCCGTCCTGGGAGCAGTTGCGAGGTTCGCTGGACTGGTCGGCCATCCATCTCTACCAGGATGCCAAGGCGACACCAATGCTGGAGCGGTTTCCGCAGACCAGCGAAGCGCTGCGAGCCGTTGACCTTGCGCGCATTGATGGCGTTCCGATGGAAGTCTTCTTCTCACGACTCAAGGCTGGCGCTCACATCCCGCCGCACAACGGCCTGACCAATACCCGGGTCACCGTGCATCTGCCCTTGATCGTACCGGGGGACTGCGAGATTCGCGTCGGTACACACCTGCATCAATGGCAACAAGACAAGATTTTTGCTTTCGATGACAGTTTCGAGCACGAAGCCTGGAATCGTTCCGATGCCGATCGTGTGGTGTTGATCTTCGAGGCCTATCATCCCGATCTTTCGCTGCTGGAGCGTGAAGCAATCGAGCATGCCTTTACTGTCCGTCAACGCTGGCTCGATTCGCGAACCCAGTTGATCAAAGATTGGCTGGCACGGAAATAACGGAATCCGATTTATCGCGGACGCAGCCTCAGTTGCCCTTGAGTGAATGGATGCTGCGGTGTGAAGCGAAAGCATTGCGCTCAGTCGGGCTTTTGCTTCCTGAAGTTCCGTGATTGCCGGCCAATCAGGTGCAAGGCCAGGCGATCAGGAATCAGTTTGATCAGCGATTTGATGGTCTTGTTGACGCGCCCGTTGACATGCACGGCCTCGCCGCGCTCGACTGCGTCGAGGCCCTGGCGGACGACTGTTTCGGCATCCATCCACATCCATTTCGGCAGCTTTGACATCATTTCACGCGAGCCGGTGACATCGTGGAACTCCGAGTAGGTGAAGCCGGGACACAGTGCGCAGGTATTCACGCCTTCGTGGCCGTATTCGAGATGCAGAGCCTGAGACAGCTTTATCAGGTAGGACTTCGCACCCGAATAGAGGGTTTGCCCGGCGGAACCTGGAACATGGCCGGCCAAAGAAGCGACGTTGATGATGCGACCGTAGCCATGCTCACGCATACCCGGAAGCAGGCGGTAGCAAAGCTCGGTCGGTGCGGTCATCAATACCTGGATGAAATCGGCCTGAACCTCCCACGGCTGGCTGAGGAAATAGCCGGTGACGCCGTAGCCTGCGTTGTTGATCAGCAGGCCGATCCGGATTCCGCGCTTCTCGAGTTCTGCAACCAGATGTCGCGGTGCTTCACGATCGGCAAGATCACAGGCAATGACTTCGACCTTGATTGAATGCGCCGTCTCAAGCTCGCTGGCAAGGCTCTTCAGGCGATCAAGGCGTCGCGCCGTGAGCACCAGATTGACCTTGCGAGCTGCCAGTTCGCGTGCGAATGCAGTACCGATACCGGCGGAAGCACCGGTGATCAGGGCGTGGCCTTTCGTTTCGTTCATGTCATCTTGCCTTCTGTGCTCCATTCTCAAGAGTAGCTTGATGAGGCCGGTGGCGGGGCGGTGAACGGATAGCGGATAGCGTGGCGCAATCGGAACGCGGTTGGTGGGATGGGGATTCCTGGAATACAAGGCAATATCGTGGGAAACATGGAATCCGGAGTTGAAAGCCTGCAGAAAGGTCGAGAAGCTTCTCCCGCTCACCGCTCACCGCTCCCGGCATTTGCCGTTCCGCGCGCTCACGGCTATCCTTCGCGGCCTTTGATTGCCCGGGTCCTTCGCGATGCGCCGCAAACTTGTCGCTGGTAACTGGAAAATGCATGGCTCGCGGTCGGATTCAGCCGATCTCGTCGCGACACTGATGGAGTCCGCTCCCAAATCTGCAGAGATGGTCGTGATTCCGCCGTTCCCGTATCTGGCCGAATTGATCACCGCGAATACGGGTGGCGCGCTGGCTTTCGGCGCGCAGGATCTCAGTGAGCACGAGCAGGGCGCCTACACCGGCGAGGTTGCCGGGGCGATGCTCAAGGACATTGGCTGCCGCTATGTGCTGGTTGGGCATTCGGAACGGCGTCAATATCACGCCGAGACCAATGAAGTCGTCGCGCGCAAGTTTGTTGCGGCGCAGGCGGCAGGACTGGTTCCTGTCCTGTGTGTCGGTGAGCTGCTCGAGCACCGAGAAGCGGGTGAAACCGAGGCCGTGGTCGGTGCGCAACTGGATGCCGTTCTTGGCCTGGCCGGAATCGGCGCGTTTGCCAATGCGGTGGTCGCCTATGAGCCGGTCTGGGCGATCGGCACCGGAAAAACCGCCACTCCGGAGCAGGCGCAGGAAGTTCATGCATTCATGCGTGACAAATTTGCAGGACAGGATGCTAGAATAGCCAGCTCACTGCGCCTGCTGTATGGCGGCAGTGTAAAGGCCGCCAATGCTGGCGAACTGTTTGCCCAGTCCGATATTGATGGTGGATTGATTGGCGGCGCTTCGTTGGTGGCGGTCGATTTTCTTGCGATATGCAATGCGGCCGAGAACGCCGTAAACCAGGGTTCCTGATTCAGATGTTCACGATTATTGCCCAAGTTTTTTATGTGCTGGTCGCCGTTGCGATGATCACGCTGATTCTCATGCAGCGTGGTGCGGGAGCCGATGCCGGTTCCGGTTTCGGCGGCGGTTCGTCGGCGACTGTCTTTGGTGCGCGTGGCTCGGCAAATTTCCTGTCGCGCAGCACGGCGGTCCTCGCTGGTTTGTTCTTCCTGCTCAGCCTCGGCATGGGCATGTATCACAGTCGTCCTGCAGTTCCGATCAATAATTCGGACGACCTTGGCGTGATGGCGGGTGTCGCTCCCGCAGCTACGGAGGCGCCGGCTGACGGTGAGGTTCCGGCGGCTTCGAGTGCGGCGCCGACATCGACAGAAGTACCATCGCCAATGCCTGCACCTGCAGCAGAGACGCCGGCTCCCGAGCCTGCCAAACCTGATGCGGTGCAGCCGGATAAAGCGAGGAAGGACGGAGCTTGATAGCGTTGCCCAGGTGGCGGAATTGGTAGACGC
>NZ_DASSYD010000049.1:0-5480 GCF_035703485.1 Dokdonella sp.
GCTGACACCCAGCCGGCCGAACTCGGCCTGCGCCGAGCCGCTGCCGTGGAAGCCATGCAATTCTTCGCGCGCTTCGAGCCACGTCTGGTCGGCGCCACACTGGAAGGCACGGCCGACGCCTGGTCCGCGGTTTGCCTGCACCTGTTCTGTGACAACCTGGGCGAACTGCTGGCATTCCTGGATGACCATGAAATCCCGTTCGAACAGCAGGAGCGCTCGCTGCGCCTGAGCGCTGACTCCAGCGCGGAATTCCCCGTGCTTCTTTTCACCGCCGGTGGCGTCAACATCGACCTGACCGTCTTTCCACTCGACGGCTTGCGCCACGCGCCACTGGATCGCATCAGCGAGCGGCCGATGCGGCGCGCGACGCTGGAAAATCTGCTTGCCCTCATGCAATGAAGTTGCCGTTCGGCAACTTCTTTGGCTGACGCCCCGCTCAGCGCTTGTCGGTCGCCACGTAGTCGCGTTGTACGGAGCCGGTGTAGACCTGGCGCGGCCGCCCGATCTTGGAGTCCGGCGTAACCTGCTGCTCGAGCCAGTGCGCAACCCAGCCGGCCGTACGTGCGATCGCGAACATCACCGTGAACATCTCGGTGGGGATGCGCAGCGCCTTGTAGATGATGCCGGAATAGAAGTCGACATTCGGATACAGCTTGCGCTCGACGAAGTAGGAGTCCTTCAGCGCGACCTCTTCGAGTGCCATGGCGACATCGAGCAGTGGATCCTTGATGTTCAGATCGGCAAGCACCTTGTGCGTCATCTCGCGGATGATCGTCGCACGCGGATCGAAATTCTTGTAGACGCGATGACCGAAGCCCATCAGACGGAATCCGGAATCCTTGTCCTTGGCCCTGGTCACGGCGGCGGCGACATTCTTCGCGTCACCGATATCGGTCAGCATTGACAACACGGCTTCGTTGGCACCGCCGTGGGCCGGTCCCCACAACGCGGCAATACCCGCCGCTACGCAGGCGTACGGATTGGCACCCGTGGATCCAACCAGACGCACCGTAGAGGTCGACGCGTTCTGCTCGTGATCGGCATGCAGGATGAACAACAGATCGAGTGCCTTGGCGACAACCGGATTCATCTCCAGCGGCTCGCTTGGCACTTCGAACATCATGTGCAGGAAGCGGTTCACGTACTCGAGATTGTTGCGCGGATAGCGCACCGGCCAACCGATTGATGAGCGATAGGCGGCAGCGGCAATGGTCGGCACCTTGGCGATCAGGCGGATCGCCGCCAAGCGACGCTGCTCGGGATCCTCCATGTCGAGGGTGTCGTGGTAGAACGCCGACAGCGATGCCACCGACGCGCACAACATGGCCATCGGATGCGCGTCGTAGCGGAAACCATTGAGAAAGTTCTTCTGCGACTCATGCATCATCGTGTGATGCGTGACTTCATGCTCGAACTTGCTGAATTCAGCCGTGTTCGGCAACTCGCCATTGATCAGCAGATACGAGGTTTCGAGGAAGTTGGAATGCTTGGCCAGTTGCTCGATCGGGTAGCCGCGATAGAGCAGGACTCCATTGTCACCATCGATGTAAGTGATCGCGCTGCGCGTGCTTGCAGTCGAGACGAACCCGGGATCGTAGGTGAAATAACCGGTGTCTTTCTTCAACCTGCCGATATCGAGCGCGGGATCACCCAGGGTTCCGGTGACGACCGGCAGCTTCGTGCTGCGGTCATTCTTGGTATCGGTGAGTTGGACGGTTTGATCGGACACGGCAGACTCCTTGAGCAGGTCCCGAGCCGACGAAAAGGCGCGGAAACGGGGAATAACGAGGTGTTGGCCGGCGCGCGGGTGCATCGGGGGGAGATTCCCGGACGCGTGCATACGCCACCGTACCGGGACCAATTATTGCATAGCAACACGCCGCAGGTGATGACTTGTCAGGGTCAGGCGCATTGCGCAAACACAAACGCCGGCGCAATGGCCGGCGTTTGCTGACACTTGAAACAAGGTCGGTTTACTTGGCGTAGCGGCGGCGGAACTTGTCGACGCGGCCACCGGCATCGATGACTTTCTGCTTTCCGGTGTAAAACGGGTGCGAGTGACTCGAAATTTCCACCTTGACCAGCGGATATTCTTTGCCATCCGTCCACTTCACGGTTTCCTTGCTGGACATGGTCGAGCGGGTCAAAAACGTAAAGTCGCTGGACAGATCCTGGAAAACGACGGGATGGTACTTCGGATGGGTATCGACTTTCATGAGGCAGAATCCGTTGGCCGGGTGGTCCCGGAAGAAAAGAGCGCGATTGTAGCGGCTGGGCCATGGCCTGCGCAAGCCGTGGGTCAGCTTTGGCTTGTCCCGCCGCTGGGCCGGCCTGGTCATGAATACGCACGATGATCGTGCAGGACCCGGGGTTCTCATGGCGTTTCGCGATCGCGGTGAAGGCAGTCCGTATCGCCCAATGAGCAAAATGGCGCGCTATTTCCGGGTCGTCCGGTCCAGTCCCGAACGCACAAGACTCTCGAAGCGCGCCTGATCTACAGCGAGGATGATCCTGGCATTTGCCGGCCGTCCCATTCGGTCATCCCAATCGACCACGGTTGCCCCGCGGGTCAAGCTGCCCGCCAATTCGATCCCGACGTGGCGCTCCTCAGCCTCGCTGACAATGCCGGGATCCAGTGCAACCGCCATGGCCAGAGCATCCGCCGAAAGCAGACGCTTGCGGCCGTGCTCCAGTGCCCAGGTTCGCGTGCGGCGGGAAATCGCGGCATAGAATCCCGCCTCCGCCGTGTCTGCGGACAGCCAGTGTTCGAGCTCCGCATAGTCGAGGCCATGACGCATCGTCGCCTCCCAATCGATCAATTCGACCATTGGCCAGCCGGAAAACACGACATGCGCGGCTTCGGGATCGAATCCGATGTTGAATTCAGCCGGCACCCGATGAGTATTGCCACGACCATTCACTGCTCCGCCCATGATCAGCAGGCGCTTGATCCGCCCGGGCAAGGTCGGATCGAGTCGCAAGGCCAGGGCAAGGTTGGTCAGCGGACCCAGTGCGATCAGGGTCAACTCGCCCGCATGCTCGTGACTCAAGCGCAAAATGGCCAGTGCCGCATGCTCACCGGAGGCGAGGCGTTGTGGGGCGTCATAGCCGGTGTCACCGAAGCCATCCGCACCATGCACAAAGGCCGCATCGGCCGCCGGCAGCACGAGCGGCTGCTCGCAACCGGGATGCACCGGCGTATCGACATCCAGCACTTCGACCAGTTTCAGCGCATTCGCCACCGTGTGGCGCAGACCCACATTGCCCGCAGCGATGGTCATCGCCACGACATCGGCATGTGCGTGCGCCATCAGGATCGCCAAAGCGTCATCGACGCCAGGATCGGTATCAATCAGCAGTTTCATGGTCATGGATTCTGGACGGGGTTGACGGCAAGACTCGCAATTATTTCAGACTTGACAGGCGGCAGGGCTCTGCCGGCAGCGCCTGGATTTTGGCCGGCCGAGCTCAGACAGCGACGCTTTGCAATCCTGAACCTGCCCCGGAATCACCGTTCACGCACCTGCGAAGCGGGCTGAACTACCGATCCATCGCGCAACAAGACGCTCACAGGTCGGCGCATGCTGATCGAGCATGATCGCGCCGATGCGCTGCACATCGGCCAGCATCGGTGCATCACGAGCGAGATCGGCAATGCGGAATTCGAGGCGGCCGGTCTGCCGCGTGCCGAGCAATTCACCGGGGCCGCGCAGTTCGAGATCCTTTTCGGCGATGACGAAGCCGTCGCTGGTTTCTCGCATCGCGGTCAGGCGCTCGCGGGCCAGCGCCGACAGCGGCGGCTGGTACATCAACACGCAACTGGAAGCCTGACTGCCGCGACCGACGCGTCCGCGCAACTGATGCAGTTGGGCCAGTCCAAGTCGCTCGGCGTTCTCGATGACCATCAGGCTCGCGTTCGGCACATCGACACCGACCTCGATCACCGTGGTTGCCACCAGCAAGGCAATGCGTCCGGCGCGGAATTCATCCATGACCGCTTGCTTCTCGTTGGCCTTCAGGCGGCCATGGACCAGACCGATGGCGAGGCCGTCGAGCTGGTTCGTCAATTCGGCAAATGCGACTTCGGCGGCTTGTGCTTCGAGCTGCTCGGACTCCTCGATCAAGGTGCACACCCAGTAGACCTGGCGACCTTCGGCGCAGGCCAGCCGAATGCGCTCGATGATTTCGCCACGGCGCGCCGCCGAGATGGCGACCGTCGTCACCGGCGTTCGTCCTGGTGGCAACTCATCAATCACTGAAACATCCAGATCGGCGTAAGCGGTCATCGCCAGGGTGCGCGGTATCGGCGTCGCGGTGAGTACGAGCTGGTGGGGAACGCGTGATCCTTCGCGTCCCTTGTCGCGCAAGGCCAGGCGTTGATGCACGCCAAAGCGATGTTGTTCATCGATGATGACCAGGCCGAGGCTGCGAAACTCCACGCCCTGCTGCATCAAGGCATGGGTACCAATGACGAGCTGTGCTTCGCCGACGAGCGCCTCCAATGCCGCCTTGCGCGCCCTGCCCTGGACTTTGCCGGCCAGCCACACCGGCTCGATACCCAGAGGCTTGAACCAGGCACCGAGGATCCGGAAATGCTGCTCGGCGAGCAATTCGGTCGGCGCCATCAAGGCCACCTGGAAGCCCGATTCAATGGCCGCGAGTGCCGCCCAAGCAGCGACGACCGTCTTGCCGGAACCGACATCGCCCTGGATCAGACGCAGCATCGGCTCATCGTCGAGCAGATCCTTGCCGATTTCCTTGCTGACCCGCTGTTGGGCGCCGGTCAGGGTGAACGGCAGGGATTTCAACAGTAGCTTTCGCAACTTGCCGTCGCCGCGCAGACGCGGAGCACCGTGCTCGCGCACCTGTGCACGCAGTCGTTTCAGACTCAGGTGATGGGTCAGCAATTCTTCAAATGCGAGACGCTGCTGGGCCGGATGGGTACCGAGCACCAGGGCTGCGAGATCCGCATCGGCGGGCGGGCCATGCACGAGCAACAAGGCTTCGCGCAATGACAGCAAGTGCAGCGGCTCGCGCAATTCGGCCGGAATCAGTTCCAGTGCAGAATCGGCCGGCAATTCCTGCAAGGCCTGCGCGACCAGACTGGCAATCCGCTTCTGACCGAGTCCTTCGGTGGTCGGATAGATCGGCGTCAGC
This sequence comes from Dokdonella sp., assembly GCF_035703485.1. Classification (GTDB taxonomy): domain Bacteria; phylum Pseudomonadota; class Gammaproteobacteria; order Xanthomonadales; family Rhodanobacteraceae; genus Dokdonella. Next base: position 5,158 of record NZ_DASSYD010000049.1, read on the forward strand.
GCCTCCTCGACCGCATGTTCGCCAGCCAGTATCCGTTGATATTGCGGATGCACGATCTCCGGACCATGCGCGCCATGGCGGACCTGACCGTAGCAACGCAATCGAGTCCCGGGCGTGAGCTGATCGACCTGACTGCGACGAAACGTGAAGAAACGCAAGGTCAGCATCGTGCGCTCGTCATCGCTGATGACAACGCGCAGTTGCGGACGAAAACGGAAGCCGCGCTCGGCCGCCTCGATGACTCCTTCAATCTGAGCGGACTCACCGATTTGAAGATCGCGGATCGGCGTCAGCCGGGTCCGGTCCTCGTAACGCAACGGCAA
>NZ_DASSYD010000054.1:0-9106 GCF_035703485.1 Dokdonella sp.
TTGAAGCGACTGCATGGATGCAGGAGGTAGAGCAACGCAGGAGCAGTTGCCGACACGGCCAGTGCATCTGCGCCAGCGCGCCGCGATCTGCACGCAGACAGGTGTCGTGACGATTGCGCCACTTGATCAGCGTTGCCCTAAAGGCATGTCCTGAGCCTGTCAAAGGAGGCTCCACAGAGACAGCCCGCTCTTTATGTTGCCTTGAAAATCAAGGAGCCTGCCGCGGGAATCGCCGTCGGCAACATGTAGTGATCGACGAGCAGAAACGCGAACAAGGCCATCAGGTAGATGATCGAGTAGTTGAACACCTTCATCGCGAACATCTCGTCCGGCGGATTGAGCAGGCGGATGGCGTAATAGAGAAAACCTGCGCCGAGAACCAGTGCGCCGCCGAGATAGAACACACCACTCATGCCGGTCAGATACGGCAGTATGGTCACGATCACCAGCAGGACCGTATAGGCGAGCACATGCCAGCGCGTATAGGTGACGCCGTGGGTCACCGGCAGCATTGGCACCTGGGCGCGCGAGTAGTCGGCGACGCGGAAAATCGCCAGGGCCCAGAAATGCGGCGGCGTCCACACGAAGATGATCAGGAACAGCAACAGGGCGTAGGGATGCACCTGACCGGTTACCGCGACCCAGCCGAGCAGCGGCGGTGCGGCACCTGCTGCGCCACCGATGACGATATTCTGCGATGTCGCGCGCTTGAGGAAAGCCGTATAGACAATCGCGTAGCCGATCAGTGAGACGAAAGTCAGCACGGCGGTCAGCGTATTCACCAGGGTGATCAGAATCGTCATCGAAAGTGCGCCCAGCACGATCGCAAAAATCAGTACCTGTTTCGGCGTAAGCGTCCCGGTTGCCAGCGGTCGATGTGAGGTTCGCGCCATCACGCGATCGATGCGTTGGTCGATCAGATGATTGATCGCGGCAGCAGATGCGGCCGCCAGCCAGATACCGAGAAAACCGAACACCGATTCGCGCAACGGCGGCCAGCCCGGCACGGCAAGGAACATGCCGATGATCGCGGTGAACACGATCAAGGCCACGACCCGCGGCTTGGTCAACTCAAAATATTCGTGGGCTAGCGAGGGCATGAGTCAGGCGTCGTGGAAAGTCGGCATGGTGGTCACGCGTCGTTGCGTGCGTGCAAGAATGAAGATCAGGGTAAACAGCAAGATCACGGCGACACTGACGTGGGCCAATGCAATCGGCATCGGCAAGGCGAGCTTGATGTTGGCGATACCAAGGCCGACCTGTATGACCAGTCCGATGCCGAGAAAGATGGCCGGCCATCGCAAGCCGCGACGGGCGAGTCGATGCGACAACCAGCCGAGATAGCAGAACACAATCAATGCGCCGATGCGATGAGCCATCTGGATGGCGTTGCGTGCGGCGACATCAAGCACGCCACCCTCGTAGTTGACGCCAATGCCTCTCCAGAGCACGAAACCTTCGTGGAAATCGGTCGGTGGCCACCATTGTCCCTGGCAGGTCGGGAAATCGAGCCCGCAAGTCAGCGCGGCGTAGTTGGCACTGGTCCAGCCGCCAAGCGCAATCTGCAAACCGAGCAGCAACAAGCCGATCGCAACCAGTTTCCGGGTCGAGGCCCAGTGATCATCGTTGGCACCGACACCGCTCAAGCGCAGGGCGACATAACTGAGCAGCGCAAATGTGGTCAATCCGCCAAGCAGATGACTCATGACCACCACGGGCTTCAGCAACCAGGTCACGGTCCACATGCCGAGCATGGCCTGGAATATCACCACCGAGAGCAACACCACGGCAATGCGCCAGGGCGCCGGCCGTTCAAGACGAGCGGCGACAAATACCGGTATCGCGAGTGCGATTACGGAACAGATCGCCGAAAAGTCATGGGCACCTTTGATGTAGCTGACGACACCTATGGCTGCGATGGCAGCGGCGATCACAATTGCACCCAATGCACGCTTGCGTTGCCAGACTGCACTTGCCGCAAGTGCGAGAATCAACACGCCGAGCGCACCGGCAAGCATGCGATGGCCTTGCTCCCGCCAGGTCTTGTGCATTTCAACGGGGCGATCCGGAAATGCCGCATTGGCCTGGGCAATATCACTGCCGTGTCCAGGCCAACTGGCCTGGCCGTAGCAAGTCGGCCAATCTGGGCACGACAAGCCGGCATGACTCAAGCGCACGAACGCACCAAATACGACCAGGCAGAATGCCACGGTCGCACCGAATACCGCTATCCGGGTCGGCCACGACCATGAGGAAATTGAAGATTTCATTTGGTCACCTTGGCCAGATCCTTGCGCAAGCCGTTGGCATCAAAGCCATCGGGATAGACGGTCACCGCAACCCCATCCGGCTTGACCAGAACGGCGCTAACGCCATCCTCGACATCCGGGCTCCACTGGGAAAACCCGTTGTTGATGTCGTCGCCGATTTGCCACGCGCTCATGAGCTCTCTGGTTTCCGGGCCCGTGGGTGGAGCGCCGAGATAGATCAGGCGCAGACGAACAGATTTCTGATTGAGCGAAATGCGTGCCCTATGCATCAGATCCAGCTTGAGTATGCAGGCATTGCCACAATGCCGACCCGGAATCGCGACCAGGCTCCAGCGCCAGTCGGGATCCTGCCACTCCAGCGACGAGCCGTCCTCAAGTTTGACAACCACACTCTCGACCGATTGTTGCGGAACAATACCGACACCAAAACTGCGTGCGTCGGGCACCCAGCCGATGACTGTGAGGAAGACAGCGGCAAGCAAGGGCACGGCAAAGAGTGATCCGATCAAGATCAACTGCAGGCGCTTCCGGTTTCTCTCTTGCATCAGGCTGATTCTCCAGGTTCACGCCGCCAGTGCAGCACGATGAAAATGACGATTGTGGCGATGGCGAAGCAAAACCACTGAAAGGCATATCCGCGATGTTTTTGCGGCGGTATGATTTGAGGCGTCCAGTTCCGAACAAAACCGGATTTCGGATCGGCATCGAGGAGTAGCACGCGGGAGTCGATGACGCGTCCAAAGTCTTCCCCGATCTCTTTCGTATCAATATAGATCGTCAGCTTCGGCCACTTGTCTTGTCCAGGCAAGGCGTTGCCACCCAGACGCAAGCCGGAGCCAGGCGGAGGAGCGTACAAGCCATGCAGCCGAGTCTCTCCCTGCGGCATTTGCGCAACGCTCGCAACATCTTCCTTGTCGATGAACCCGCGATTGACCAGCAGCGGCAAGGCGCCATCATCCGGGATAAAGACAGCGAAGACGAGGACACCTTGACGACCTTCACGGATCTGATCGTCGAGCAGGTAGCTGTGCGTGGCGTCGAATCGGCCGCGAACCGACACGTGCGGATTGACCGTGTCGCCAATCCGCTGTCGTGCTGCCTGCAGTGAAACCGGAGCGGCCTTGGCGGCGCCGGCGTATGACGCCAGCAGCTCCTCCTTCTCGACTGCGCGATGCAACTGCCAGTTGCCCAGCCAGAAAAACACTCCGACACCCAGACAAACCAGCACGATAGCCAGTCCGGAAGGTCGCACCCAGCGTCGTCCTCGATCCTCAACCACTATAATTGACCGAATATCGCTGAACCCAATTTCCCAGGGAACAAACCCATGACCAGCAAGATCCTGATCGTTGTTTTTCTCATCGCCATCGTCTGGAATCTCGGTGCCGGCATGTACTACATGATGACCGACAAGGGCGACAGCGATCGTACCCTCAAGGCTCTGACCCGTCGCATCGCGCTATCGATCGCACTGATCGTGCTGATCGCCATCGGTATTTTCACCGGTTACATTCAGCCGCATGGCCTTTGAAAGCCGGGAGTGGGGAGTGGGGAGCAGGTAGAAGCAGCGTCGGCCCCCTTTGCCTTTCCCGACACATTTCCCGGTGCTTGGGAATGGGTAATGAAGAGTCCGTAAAGCGAATTCTCGCCGCTCACAGCCTTTCCCCATTCTCCATTCCCAATTCTCTATTCCCGGCTCTTAAAGCACATACACAAACACGAACAAGCCGAGCCAGACCACGTCGACGAAGTGCCAGTACCAGGCGACGGCTTCGAATCCGAAGTGATCGTTCTTGGTGAAATGCCCTTTGGCGCAGCGAAACCACATGACTGTCAGCATGATTGCGCCGAGAGTTACGTGCATGCCGTGAAATCCGGTCAGCATGAAGAAGGTTGAACCGTAGATGCCGCTGCCAAGGGTCAGATTGAGGTCCTGGTAGGCCTCCATGTACTCGTGAACCTGGAAGTACAAGAAAGTCGCGCCGAGCAAGATCGTTGCGGCCAGCCAAATCAGCAACGCGCGACGATAGCCGGCGCGCAGGGCGTGATGGGCAAAGGTGATGGTGACACCTGAGGCAAGCAGCAACAGGGTGTTGATCAGCGGCAGATGCCACGCCGGAATCGTTTCGAAGGCTCCACCAATGTTTCCGGGGCCGTTGGTCGGCCAGGACGGCGTGTAACCCTGCCAGAGGAAATAGTTTGTCAGGCCGCCATGGCCTTCACCACCGATCCACGGCACGGAATACATGCGTGCGTAGAACAGTGCGCCAAAAAATGCGCCGAAGAACATCACTTCGGAGAAGATGAACCACATCATTCCCATGCGGAATGAAACGTCGACCTGTTTGTTGAACTTGCCGGCTACCGATTCACGAATGACGGTTCCAAACCAGCCGATCATCATGAATGCAATGGTTGCCAGACCAAGGTACATCAATGGCAGCGCCGTCAATCCGGTACCTCCATTGAACAAGTTCGCCGCACCGATGACCGTGGTGAACAGTCCGATGGAACCCACGATCGGCCAGCGACTGCCATGTGGGACGTAATACGCATCATGTGTTTGCGACATGTTCTTGGAACCCCGGACTCTAGGATTTAGGTCAATTGCTTGCGATGCCGACAACCGGCGCCGGCACAAGGCTCAACTGCTTTGTGGCCAGCTCATTCGCATAAAACGTATAGGAAAGCGTCAAGGTTTTCGTTTTCTGCGGCAGTTGCGGGTCGACGACGAAACGAACGGGCATGCGCCTCGACTCGCCGGCTTCCAGGGTCTGCTCAGTGAAACAGAAACACTCGGTCTTGTTGAAAAACGGTGAAGCCTCGGCCGGCGCCACACTGGGTACGGCATTGCCGACGATGGCCGCATCGGACACGTTGGTCGCATCGAACCAGACCTCGGTCAATGCGCCCGGGTGAATCTCGATGCGAGCCTTCTCTGCCTTGAATGACCAGGGCAGCTTGCTGTTGACGTTGGCCACAAACTCGACCGCCACGGTTCGCGATTTGTCCTCGGTCATCATCGCAACCTGAGCGGCGTCCGCTGCCTCACCCGACATGCGAATGCCGAGCACATGCTCGCAAGCGATTCGATAGATCGGCACCATCGCGAAACCGAAAAAGAAAGAAGCCACGACCACGCCCAAGGCAACCTTGGCAATTCCGCGAGCATCATGCTTCGCAGGTTTTCGGGGTGTTGTCGTGGATGATTCGTCGTTCATGGATTCAACAATGATGGATCAATCAAAGGCTTCTAGCATCTACCAAAAAAATCTGGCCAAAAATCAAATCGAAGCGATGTTTCATTCAAAAAGTGCGGCCACGGATGGCCGCTTCTTCTTCTCGCTCTGCGTTCAAGGATGAACGCACAGATAAACAAGTCTACCGAAGCCTCGAACTTCAACGCGTTCAAGGATGAACGCACAAACTAGTGAGTCACATCCCCATGCGCCAGCATCGAGTCATCAATCACCGGTGGCACGGTAAAGGTGTGGTGCGGTGCCGGTGACGGTACCGTCCACTCAAGTCCCTTTGCGCCCTCCCAGACCTGGGTGGTTGCACGATTCTTCGAGAAGTACACGGCATGCACGATTACGCCGACGAACAGCAGCTGACTGGCACCAAACCAGAACCCGCCAATCGAGCTGATCATGTTGAAGTCGGCAAAGGCAACGTTGTAATCCGGGATACGACGCGGCATGCCGGCCAGCCCGAGGAAGTGCTGCGGGAAGAACAGGACGTTGACCGAGATCACGCTCATCCAGAAATGGATCTTGCCCCAGCGCTCGCTGTACATGTTGCCCGACCACTTCGGCAGCCAGTAATACACGGCGGCCATGATTCCGAAGATTGCACCGGTTACCAGCACGTAGTGGAAGTGGGCGACGACGAAGTAGGTGTCGTGATACTGGAAGTCCGCAGGCACGATAGCCAGCATCAAGCCGGAAAATCCGCCGATGGTGAACAGGATGACGAAGGCGATCGCAAACAACATCGGCGTCTCGAAGGTCAACGAGCCTTCCCACATCGTGGTCACCCAGTTGAATACCTTCACTCCGGTTGGAATGGCGATCAGCATCGTTGCGTACATGAAGTAGAGTTCGCCACCGAGCGGCATGCCCACCGCAAACATGTGATGCGCCCAGACAATAAATGACAGGAAGGCGATACAGGCCAGGGCGTAAACCATCGCCGTGTAGCCGAACAGCGGCTTGCGACTGAAGGTCGGGATGATCTCCGAGACGATGCCGAAGGCCGGCAGGATCATGATGTAGACCTCGGGGTGACCAAAAAACCAGAAGATGTGCTGGAACATCACCGGGTCACCGCCACCGGCCGCATCGAAGAAGCTGGTGCCGAAATACTTGTCGGTCAGCAGCATGGTCACGGCACCGGCGAGTACCGGCATCACCGCAATCAGCAGAAACGCGGTGATCAGCCAGGACCAGCTGAACACGGGCATCTTCAACAAGTCCATGCCCGGTGCGCGCATGTTCAGAATGGTCGCGATGATGTTGATCGCACCCATGATCGAGCTGATGCCCATCATGTGAATGGCGAAGATGACAAAGGCGATGCTGTTGCCGCCCTGCAGTGAAAGCGGCGGGTACAGAGTCCAGCCACCCTGTGGACCGGCACCGGTCATGAACAAGGTGGAAAGCAGCAGCACGAACGCAAACGGCAGGATCCAGAACGACCAGTTGTTCATGCGCGGCAAGGCCATGTCGGGCGCGCCGATCTGCAGCGGAATCATCCAGTTGCCCAGGCCGACAAAGGCGGGCATGACCGCACCGAAAATCATGATCAGTGCATGAATCGTGGTCATCTGATTGAAGAACTCAGGCTGCACCAACTGCATGCCTGGCTCGAACAGCTCGGCACGGATGATCATGGCCATCGAGCCGCCGGTGAAAAACATGATCAGCGCGAACACCAGGTACAGCGTACCGATGTCCTTGTGGTTGGTTGTAAACAGCCAGCGGTTCAAAAAGCCCTGCGGCTTGTGATCGTGAGTGTCGTGATGTTCGTCGTGGACGGCAGCGTGTGCCATGGCCTCTACCTCAAGAATTCTGAAACGGAATCAACCCTTTGGGGCTGTCGTCGGTGCAAGAGTGGTTGCAGTGGCTGCGGCCGCCGGAGCGCTTGTCTGAGCCGCCATCCACTGCTCGAATTCGGCCTTTGGCAAGGCCTTGATCACGATCGGCATGAAGCCGTGACCACGACCGCAAAGCTCGGCACACTGGCCGCGATAGACACCCGGCTCGTCGATCCTGGCCCAGGCCGAATTGATGATTCCGGGAATCGCATCCTGTTTCCAGCCCAGTGCCGGCACCCACCACGAGTGGATGACGTCATCGGCGGTGACCACGAACCGAACCTTGACCCCGACCGGCAGAACCAGCGGCTTGTCGACATCGAGCAGATAGGTCGGATAACCGTCAACGTTGACTGAGTGTGGATCCATGCCGGAACCAAGCTGACGGGTCCGGTTGGACTGCGATTCCAGGCTCGATATGAAGTTGATATTGGGCTGCTCGCCGAAATAATCGACGTACTCGTAGCGCCACTTCCACTGATAACCGGTGACCTTGATGGTCATCTCCGATCCGGAGGTATCAGCCATCTTGATCAGCAGGGTCGTGGCGGGCCACGCGCTGGCAATCAGTATCAGGATGGGAATGACCGTCCAGACCACCTCCAGCTTGGTGCTGTGGCTCCAGGTCGCAGGCACGGCGCCTTTCGACTTGCGAAATCGGAACATCGCTACAAACATCGCGCCGAATACGACGATGCCGATGGCCACGCAGATCCACAGGACAACCATATGGATGTCATAGACATCACGAGAGGTTTCCGTGACGCCTTTGGCCATGTTTAGCTGCCATGGCACCGGATTTGCGCTTGCCGCTGTGCTCGCGAGCAGGCCGAGTACGATCTGGGCCGGTGCTCTCAGCACACGGCGCATTCGCGAGATCCCAACTGACATCATTGCCATCACCTTGAATACGTGAATCACTCGATTCGCGCCTCGACCAACACGCTGATCAAGGCGCAATCCCCTTCCCGGACAAGGCCGGAAACCGACCGGAACATCCATCATGTACGGGAATGATGGACGTGGAACCTCGGAATGATAGTAGAGCACACGCTGCACCGGCAAGGTCGAAGTCTCGTCAGGATCGATTTTTTCGTCGGAATTCGATGTTTGACCTTGTCAAGCATGATCCAGGCTAGTCAACGGTTCGCTGGAAAACTTCGCTTGGCTGCACGTGATAGCGTCACTACACTAGCAATCGGTCAAAACCATTCGAAACAGGCTTGAACAGCGCAATCTCGATGGCTGACGGCATGATTGCTGCTCCGGTGGTCTTCCATTCCAGGCAGCCTGCTCGACTTTGCCGATTGAGCCGAATGATTGGCTTAGCAAGAACGACTATCAAATTTGGCCTGTTTGAACAGATTGGCAGATCGATCACCTGAGAGACCGATACACCACCAGCTCCCTTTAACCCTCCTGCCCCGACGTGATGAGTCCGGTCGCGACCCTGGCACTAGCCGAGAGCCCACAGATCGTGAGCGAAATTCTTTCCCCCGAATTGCCCGAGTCATGCGATCCCGCACGCGCGCGGATCACCGCTGCCTGGTCGAAAGATGAGACCGAGGCCATCGTCGAGCTGCTCGCCGACGCAAGCATGTCCTCGATCGAGAGTGAACAGGTGCTTGCCGTCGCAACCGAACTGGTTTCGCGAATCCGGGCCAAGGCGGACGATCAGACTGCAGTCGAGTCGTTCATGCGCCAGTACGACCTGTCCAGCGAGGAAGGCGTGTTGCTGATG
>NZ_DASSYD010000071.1:0-19500 GCF_035703485.1 Dokdonella sp.
AACAATCGGTTAGGCGACACCTGTCAGCGTGCAGATCGCGGCGTGCTGGCGCAGATGCACTGGCTGTGCTTCATGCCAGCGCAACAAAGAACTGCGCGCAGACAGGTGTCGTGACGAATGTGCCACTTGATCAGCGTTGCCTTAACCCATCATCAGGAATTGTGATGTCCCGCCTTGTCGTTTTTCTCGTATTGCTCGTTCCCATGCTCGCGCAGGCCAAACCTGTCAGCGAGCAATGGTTCAGCGTGCTCCTGGATGGTCGCAAGATCGGCAGCTTCACCAGCACGCGCCAGGTTCGTGACAATCGGGTCACGACCGGGCAAATCCTCAACATCGAGTTTGATCGTGCCGGTACGAGCATCGCGCTTGGCAGCAATGAGACCAGTATCGAAACGATCGAAGGCAAACCCCTTGGTTTTTCCTCGGTGTCGAAACTCAGCGGCACCGAATCCCGTATCGAGGGCCAGGTTGCCAATGGGGCGATGCACTTGCGCATCCACAATGGCAAGCAATGGCAGGAGCGCGATGCGAAATGGCCCGAGGGTGCGCTGCTGGCTGAAGGTTTGCGTCTGGCCAGCCTCAAGGTGCCACTGAAAACCGGGCGCGTGCACAAGGAGCTCGCCTTCCAGCCTTCGAGCCTGGATGCCATCGAAGTCACCAGCACGATTGGCCCTCGCGAAGTCGTCAGCCTGCCGGATGGGCGCAAGTCGCTCTATCGCATCGAACAGGTTTATCTTTTTTCCGGGACGCCGATCCACAATACAAGCTGGGTCGACAGTGAGCGTGATGTGTACAAGCTGACGATGCCGGCGATCGGCGTCGATCTGACGCTGATCGCCTGCGACAAGGCTTGCGCGACGGCACCGAATCAGAGCACCAATATCTTTGATCGCACCTTGATGCCATCGCCGCGTGCACTTGATCAGCGAGAGCTGGCCGGCACCGTCCGCTACACGATCATTGCCACCGATCAGGGAGCCGCCCTGAATATTCCCCAGACTTCCGAGCAACAGGTTGAGAGCGACAACGGCACGCTTGTCGTCACCGTTCATGCCAAGGCATTTCAGGATGTAGCCAACCCGCCCGAGCCGGCAGACAGCCAGCCAAACGACTGGCTGCAGAGTACCGCGCCAGAAATTGTCGCGATGGCCAACAAGGCCAGCAACAACGCTCAGACCGACAGCGATCGCATGCACGCACTCGAGTCTTTTGTCTCCACGTTCATCACCGACAAGAACCTCAGTGTCGGCTATGCCTCGGCGCTGCAGGTCGCCCGCGATCCACAAGGCGACTGCACCGAACATGCCGTGCTGCTGGCGGCGCTGGGCCGCGCCATCGGTATCCCCACGCGGGTCGTCGATGGCCTTGTCTATTCGCCACGCTTTGCCGGATCTCAAGATGTCTTTGTACCGCATGCCTGGATGCAAGCCTGGGTGGATGGACGCTGGCAGAGTTTCGACGCCGCACTCGGCAGCTTCGACGCCGGCCACATCGCATTTTCCAGTGGCGATGGGGATCCCTGGCGTTTCTATCAGGGACTCGACCTGCTCGGCCGCACCCAGTTGAAGAAGGTTGAAGCGCTGGGTGCCCAGACTGCGCAATGAAATTTCTGATCTGGCCATTGCTGCTGATCCTCACCAGTGCGCATGCGCACTCGTTCGAAGACGCACCTTTCAAGCCAGCTCAGTTGAGCGCGTTGATTACCGAAGCCAGTCTCGATGAAATCAGCGGCATTGCCAGTTCACGCCTTTCGGAAAATCGTTACTGGGTGCATGACGATTCACCACGACCTGCTGAACTGCAGGCCATCGACGAGTCGGGCAAGCAACTCGTCCGCCTGCGTATCGAGGGGGTTCGCGCGATCGATTGGGAAGACATCGCCAGCCATTCCGATGCCGGCAAACCGTGGTTGCTGATCGGCGACATCGGCGACAACGCCGGCGTGCGCAAGGATTACGAGTTGATTGTGATCGAGGAGCCCGAGCTTTCCGCGAAAGCCGGCGTGCAATCGATCAAGCCCGCCTGGCGACTGCGCTTTCGCTATCCCGACGGTGCCCACGATGTCGAAGCGATGGCGGTCGATGTGCAACAACGCCAGGTGCTGCTGATCAACAAGCACCCACCGCTGGCGGTCTACACGCTGCCACTCGGACCGGCTTCGACAAATACCAACACCCTGGTCGCCACGAAGCTGCTTGAACTCAGCTCGATTCCACAACCCGACGCCAACGAGCGCAAGGCGCGCTATCCCTCGGCAAGATTCGGCGGCTCGCCCACCGGCCTCGATATCGACGCCGCGGGGAAGCGCGCCATCCTGCTGACCTACCGCGACATCTGGCTGTTCAATAGAAAACCCGGCGAAAGCTGGAAACAAGCCTTCAGCCGCAAACCGAAACGCATCTCCTTGCCCCCACTGGCCCAGGCCGAAGCCATCGGCTTCGATCGCAACGGCCAATCAATCATGGTCAGTGGTGAGCGGCTACCTGCACCGCTGCTCAAGTTGGAGCCATTGATAGACGACGGGAGTGGGGAGTGAGGAGTAGGGAGTGGGAAATGGGAGGGGCAGAAGCAAAAGCGGCCTTCCGAAAACCTGCAGGAGCCACGTCAGGAGCAAGCACTTCCGTAGCATGACCCGATCGCTCGCCCGTGAACGGGCTACTACGCCCGGCCGAGAGCGGTGAGCGAATTGCTGCTTTCATCGATTTATCAATGCGTTATCTGACCTTTCCCAAAGCATTCTCGCCCTGCCCGGAACTGCTTTTCCTACTCCCCACTCCCCACTCCCTACTCCCCACTCCCCACTCCCCACTCCCGCTCTTCTCAGACTGATATGCTTTTGATATCATAATGTCCGCCGGAACTTCCGGCCTGCCAGCATCAGCCGCGCAGAGACTCTGGAGATCCATCATGAATGAAAGAAAAGCGGTTTCCCTGCCCGGTATTCCGGTGTTGGTTGTGCTGATCGTCGCGTTGATTGCCGATCTGGCATGGTTCATCAGCATCTTGCGCCACGCGAATTCGCTCGGCTTGAAGCCCGCCCCGGCCGAGCTTGTTCCGGCACTTGTGCTGATTCCCGTGATTGCTTTTTTGCTCAAGGGCCTGTTCGCCGTGCAGCCAAATGTTGCCCGGGTCATGCAGCTGTTCGGCCACTACGCCGGAACCGAGCGCATGCAGGGCCTGCGCTGGACCAACCCGTTCTACACTCGCCAGGCCGTGTCATTGCGCGTGCGCAATTTCGAATCGGGCAAGCTCAAGGTCAACGATCTCGACGGCAACCCGATTGAAATTGGCGCCATCGTCGTCTGGCAGGTGGTCGACACCGCCGAAGCGACGTTCATGGTCGATGACTATGCGAATTTCGTGCATATCCAGGCCGAGTCCGCACTGCGCCAGATGGCGACCAGCTACTCCTACGATTCGCATGACGAGAAGCAGATTTCCCTGCGCGGCAACGGCAGCAAGGTCAATGCGCATCTGCGCGACGAGATTCAGGAGCGCTTGTCCAAGGCCGGCGTCGAAGTCGTCGAAGCACGCATCAGCCATCTCGCCTATGCCCAGGAAATCGCCCAGGCCATGTTGCAGCGACAACAGGCCAGCGCCATCGTCGCCGCACGCACGCGCATCGTCGAAGGTGCGGTCGGCATGGTCGAGCTCGCCCTTGAGCAATTGAGCCAGCGCGGTGTGGTTGATCTCGACAACGAACGCAAGGCGACCATGGTCAGCAATTTGCTCGTGGTGCTTTGCGGCGACCGCGCCACCCAGCCGGTGGTCAACACCGGCAGCTTGTACTGACTCGAAAGGGCCCAACAACAATCGTGAGCGAGAAAAAAGCTTATCCATTGCGCATCAACGCTGCCGTCCTTGAGGCCATGCAGCGCTGGGCCGATGATGACTTGCGCTCACTCAATGCGCAGTTCGAGTATGTGATGCGCGAGGCCTTGCGCAAAGCCGGACGCATCAAGCCCGCAGGCAAACCCGTCGCCATCAAGGACGACGAATCCAGCAAGTAGTTCAACAGGAGTATGACCGTGAGCGAGCAAACCTGGAGCTATCAGACAATCGAAATAAAACCGAGCTTTGTCGGCAATTTCGATGTGGATACGATCAACGAAGTGCTGACCCGCGAAGGCATGAAAGGCTGGGAACTGGTCAGCACCCTCAACGTCGGTCCGATGCGGCCGATTGTCCTTTTCCTCAAGAAGAAGAGGCGCTGATGAAACGCGGATGGGCCGTGCTTCTCGGCGTGCTGCTGCTCGCTGGCATCGGCACCTGGAGTGTCGGAACGATGCTGCAATCGCCGCAGGCCCAAGCAGCAACGCCTGACCCGGCCAAGCAGCGCCTGGCCACGAAGTTTCTCGATCTGCTTGATGCGGGAAAGTTCGGCGAGGCCTTGGCAATGGGCACACCAACGCTGCGCAAAGGACTTGCCGACGGCAAATTGCAGCAAGCCTGGGAGGCCGTCCCGGCCCAACTTGGGCCACGTCAATCACGCGGTCATCCGCGTGCGGAGACGATCAATGGCAGCCCTGCGGTCAGCTCGCGCCTGCAGTTCGGCATGATGGCGCTGGATGCACGTATCGTCTTCGATGACGACAATGCAATCTCCGGGTTCTGGATTGTCCCAGCCACCGGCGCGCCAGCCGCGGCCAGCCCGGACAAGAGCGCATCACATGCAGAAAAGGAACTGACGATCAGCAAGGACGGCATTGCCCTGCCCGCCACCTTGACCCTGCCGGACAATGGGGCGCCCTATCCGGCAGTCGTCCTCGTGCATGGTTCGGGACCACATGATCGCGATGAAACCATCGGGCCGAACAAGCCATTTCTCGATCTCGCCAATGGACTCGCCGAACGTGGCATTGCCGTACTGCGCTACGAAAAGCGCACGATGGCGCATCCCGACAGGTTCGCCCATGGCGACTTCACGGTCGATGATGAAACCGTAAATGATGCGCTTGCGGCGGTCGCCCTGCTGCGCGAGCAAAAGGACATCGATCCGCAGCGGATCTTCGTACTCGGACACAGCCTCGGCGCGATGATGGCGCCACGAATCGGTCAGCGTGATCGCGCCATCGCCGGACTGATCCTGCTCGCCGCTCCGGCCAGCAAACTGGAAGATATCGTGATCCGCCAGACCCGGTATCTGGCCAGATTGCAGGGTCAGGGTGACGCGGAAATCGACAAGGCAGTCGCGGAGATCGAACCACAAATCGAAGCAGTCAAGCATCTTGATAGCAGCGCTTCCGACAAGACTCCGCTGCTGCTTGGACTACCAGCCAGCTACTGGCGCGATCTCAACCGCTATGACCCGATCGACACGGCTCGCGCAATCCGGCAGCCGATCCTGCTGCTCCAGGGCGATCGCGACTATCAGGTCACGGTCGCCGATGAGTTCTCGCAATGGCGCAAGGCATTCGCCACCAATCCACGCTTCGAGCTGATCGAGTATCCGATGCTCGGCCACGCCTTCATGCCCGGCAATGACCCGCCCGGGCCCAAGGATTACGAGAAGGCCGCACATGTCGATAGCAAGGTGATTGATGACATCGCCGCCTGGATCACACGCAACCGGTCTTGAGCGGTTAGCGGTTAGCGGGAAAGCAGGTTGGCGCGATGCTTCGAGGAATTCGATGTTGAGCTTGATCGATGACTGGGTTGTTACATTTCACAGCCGCAATCAATAAGCTTGGCTCATGAAGGAGCAAACACCGCTGCCCCCGGCCCGCTGCGATACCACGCAGCGAATGCAAGTGATCGCCGCTGCGCAAGCCATCGGCATCCCACGTGATTACGGGCGCCTCCACCATCTGCGCGTGGTTCGTGAGCCCCGCAAGCTGGTCTGCATCGGTGAGGATATCCACGGTCGTCATCAGTGGCTGGCACCGCGCGCGGCGCGAGCCTGGCAGCGAATGCACGACGCGGCGGCGAATGATGACGTCGTCTTGCAGATTGTGTCGGCCTACCGATCGGCGTCTTACCAGTTGCTGATTGTTGAACGCAAACTCGCGCGCGGTCAGTCCATCGAAGACATTCTCCGGGTCAGTGCCGCCCCCGGTTACAGCGAGCATCACTCAGGCCGCGTTGTCGATATCACCACACCGGGCTACGTCGCGCTTGAGGAAGAGTTCGAGCTGTCACCGGCGTTCGCCTGGCTGCAGCGCGAGGCGCAGCGATTCGGATTCTCGCTCTCCTACCCGCGTGGCAATCGACATGGCATTGCCTATGAGCCGTGGCACTGGTGCTGGCGGCGGTGATCCGGGGCAACGTCGATCCGCCCATCGGCATCTCATGATCCATGCCTGATCGATAGCGCGCTTCAGCCAACGTGACTTGTGGCGCTGGCATCCAAGATCAGACTGGTTTATCAATTCTGACTGCATCGAACGAATTGGAGTCATCACCATGCGTGATCGAATACTGTTGTCGATCTTTTCTGTTCTCGTCGCGGCATCGATGCTGCCATCGTCAGCGGACGCAGCAACGCGATTGCTGCGCTTTCCCGATGTCTGTGCTGATCGAATTGTCTTCACCTATGCCGGCGACCTATGGTCGGTCGGCACCAGCGGTGGTACGGCGATTCGGCTGACCGCCGGTCCCGGCGTCGAACAAGCCGCCCACTTCTCACCGGACTGCAGCCAGATCGCCTTCACCGGCCAGTACAGCGGCGATGATCAGGTCTTCGTGATGCCAGCGAGCGGCGGTGAGCCACGTCAGCTGACCTGGTATCCGACACCCGGCCCGTTGCCGCAACGCTGGGGTATCGACAGCCAGGTCTATGGCTGGAGTCCGAGTGGCGATACGGTGATTTTTCGTTCGACACGCCAGGCGGTCGGAATTTCCAATCCGCAACTCTTCAGCGTGCCCGTTGCCGGTGGCTTGCCAAGCGAGTTGCCAATGCCGACCGCAGGTAGCGGCGAGTATTCACCGAATGGCAAACAGATCATCTATTCCCCGAAGTTTCGCGACTACCGCACCTGGAACCGCTACGTCGGCGGCTGGGCGCAGGATCTCTACATCTACGACATCGCAACCAAAACCGCGAAAAACATCACCAGCGATCCGAATACCGATCGCGATCCGATGTGGCTCAGTGACGCGATCTACTTTCTCTCCGATCGCGGCGAACATCTGAATCTCTACCGCTACGACACGGCCAGCGCCGCGATCCGGCAACTGACCCACTACAAGGGCAAGGATGCGCGCTGGGCCAACGGCGATGGCAAGAATCAGATCGTCTTCGAAGTCGACGGCTCGCTGCACCACTATGACACCACGACGAACAAGGACACGGCACTGACCATCAGCGTGCCGAGCGACCTCGTGCCTCGACGTGCCGGTACCCGCAGCGTGCGCAAGAATATCGAGGACTTCGCGGTGAGCCCGAACGGCAAGCGTGCCGCCTTCGTTGCCCGCGGCGAGGTTTTCAATGTCCCGATGGAGCATGGCATTACACTCGATCTGACCCATACGCCCGGCGCGCACGAGCGCGAAGTGTCGTGGTCGTCCGATGGCAAGCGAATCGCCTATGTATCCGACGAGAGTGGCGAAGAAGCAATCTGGGTACGTGATACCGATGGCGGCAATGCGCGTCAACTGAGCAAGGAAAAGCTTGGCCGACTGTATGCGCCGCGCTGGTCTCCGGACGGCTCGCGGATCGCCTTTGTCGACAACGAAAGTCGCTTGCACCTGATTGCCGCAAGCGGCGGAGCCAGCGTGCTCGTCGCCGATGATCCTTCCTTCTCGCGGCACGACTATGCGTGGTCGCCAAGCGGGCGCTATCTCGCCTATTCGCTGACCGACAAGCAAACCCAGCTTCCCTGGCTGCATATCTACGATGTCAGTGCCAAGGCCAACCATCCGGTCGGCGACGCCCGTTTCAACGCCTACAACCCGGCATTCTCACCGGATGGAAAAATCCTCTACTTCATCGGCGACCGTGAATGGGCGCCCCAGCTCTCCGGCATCGAATGGAATTACGCCAGCAATCGCAGTGCAGGAATATTCGCCCTGACCCTGCGACCCGATGTCGAGAACCCGTTTGCGCCGCGCAACGACAGTGCGAGCAAGGATGACAGCAAGGAAGACAAGAAGGATTCGGACGACAAGGCCGGCAAATCCGAAAAGAAGAAGGTCAACGACAACATCGACTTCAATGGTCTCGCCGAACGTCTTGTGCGCGTACCAATCGAGCCGGACAACATGCAGTGGATCGGAATCACCGACAAGGCCCTGCTCTACGTGGTCAGCGACGCCTACTACTACGGACGCGAGAGTGCGACCAAGCCGATCCTCAAAGCCTGGTCGTTCGAGGATCGCAAGGCCAGCGACATCTTTGAAGGACTCGAGAACCTCGACGTGTCGAGCGACGGCTCGGTGGTCCTGGTGAAGAGCGCAGGCAGCTACAAGCGCATCGCTCTCGGCGATTCCAAACCCGAGCCGAAAGATGTCACTCTCGACGGACTGTTCGCCCAGGTCGACCCGAAAGCCGAATACGCCGAGATCTTCCGCGAAGTCTGGCGCCGCTACCGCGATCACTACTACGTGCAGAACATGCACGGCTATGACTGGAACGCGATTCGCGCCAAGTACGAGCCATTGCTCACCGATGTCGGCGATCGCAGCGATCTCAACTATCTGCTTGGTCAGATGGTCGCCGAATTGTCGAGCTCGCATGCCTATGTCAGTGGTGGAGATCTCGACCTGCCCGAGCGCCCGCATGTCGCCCTGCTCGGCGCCCGCTTCGAGCTCGATGCCGCCGCCAATCGCTATCGCATTGGCAAGATTCTCGAAGGCGAAAACGACGAGGAGCGCTACCGCTCGCCATTGACCGAAGTCGGCATTGATGTGAAGCAGGGCGACTATGTGCTCGCGATCAATGGTCAAAACCTGAGCGGCAACGACAATCCGTATCGTCTGCTACGCACGGCGAAAGGCCAGCTCGTCCAGTTGACGGTCAACTCTCGCGCGAGCACGGAGGGTGCGCGCACGGTCCTGGTCGACCCCATCGACAGCGAGGCCGCGCTCAACTACTACGCCTGGACTGCCAGCAATCGCGAATACGTTGCCAAGGCCAGTGGCGGCACGATTGGCTATCTGCACATTCCCGACATGGGCGGCGATGGCATCCGCGAATTCATCAAGTGGTACTACCCGCAGTTGCGCAAACAGGGCCTGGTCATCGATGTGCGCGACAACGGCGGCGGCAATGTTTCGTCGATGATCATCGAACGGCTGTCGCGGAAATTGCTCGGACTGGATTACGGACGCGGCGCTGAACTCACCGGCACCTATCCGCAGCAAACCTTCACCGGCCATCTCGCCGCGTTGTGCAATGGCACGACGGCTTCCGATGGCGACATTTTTTCCTACATGTTCAAGCAGGCGAAGCTTGGGCCGCTGATCGGGACGCGCACCTGGGGCGGCGTGGTCGGCATCAGTGACTGGGGCCCGTTGATCGATGGAGGCTCGGTCAACGTACCGCAGTTCGCTACCGCCAACACCGAGGGCCAATGGGTCATCGAAGGTCACGGCGTCGATCCCGACATCGTCGTCGACAACGATGTCGCATCCGTCCTTGCCGGCCGCGACCCACAGCTCGACCGCGCTGTCGCCGAAATCAAGAAGCAGATCACCGCTGATCCGGTCGCCTTGCCGCCGAAACCGGCCGACCCGATCAAGGCACCGGCTGACATGCGCTGATTGGTTGGTACGCCGCTTCGCTGCGTTGTGATCAAACCAGGCAGGGTCACTGGACCCCTGCCTTCGCAGGGGCGACGAGGGAGTGGGAGACGAGGGAAAAAGGCTGGGATACCGCGAAACGTAGCTGCGTAATGATCAAGAGCAAAGTCACTGGCCCCCTGCCTGACCAGCCGTTCGGCTGTTGAAAACCGCAGAGGCGACGGAGCGATGGCAGGCGAGTGAAAACCCGGCAGGGATGCCGCGCCTCAAAGCGGCGTAAAAAGCCAATCCAGACAGAGGCGCTACCCCCTTTCCCGGCGAAGCCGAACCTGCCCTGAGCTAGCCGATCAGCGGGGCGACGGCGCGCTTGAGCAGGGTATCGACAATCGCTTCGGCGGCACTTGTATAGAGCTGTAGACAGGCATACGCTCACGCGGCGTCACGTCCGTGGCGCTCGTTTCCTGGGGAGGAAACGACTACTCAACTTCGAGGTTTGACATGCATAAGCTCTTTGCGGGTTTTGTCGTGCTTGCCGTGGGAATATTGGGTTCTTCGGCGGTCTATTCCGCTGGTCTTGAAATTACGCTTTCAGCGTCGGCGGAGAATGCCGGCGATGGCACCATTGAATACAGCTTGATCAACCAGACCGGTTCCACCGTCCACGTACTGCGCTGGCAGACACCAATCGATGGAATCACCAATGATTTGTTCGACGTGAGCCAGAATGGCGAATCGGTCACCTATGTCGGACCGCTGTACAAGCGCGTTGCACCCAGGCCTGAGGATTTTGTCGAGCTGAAGCCTGGCGAGAGTCTCGACGCCAAGGTCGACCTGAGCGCCTGGTACGACATGCGCAAGGGCGGGCAGTACGAAGTTCGCTATGCCCGTGAAGCGCGCGAAGTCATCAAGGAGGTCATGGCCGCCGACCGGGGCGGGGCACGGGCTGGCGTCGAAGCCTTCGATATGCGCCGAGGATCGACCCAGGTCTATGCCGACTCGAGCCCTGACGTGTTCGACGACGAGGACAGTTTCCGCTCGCAAGTCGGGTTGCTTGCAGGGAGCAACAGCTATGTCAGTTGCAGCACCACACGGAAGTCGCAACTGGTGACGGCACGCAATTCGTCAATCACTTACGCAAGCAACTCACGGAACTATCTGAATGCCGGATACACGGGAAGTCGCTATACGTGGTGGTTCGGCAGCTACAACAGTTCACGCTATTCGACGGTGCGCACGCATTTCAACAATATCTATACCGCTCTCTCATCCAGGGCCTACACCTTCAATTGCTCGTGCAGCGACAGCGGAACCTATGCCTATGTCTATCCGACCCAGCCGTACAAGGTTTATCTGTGCGGCGCATTCTGGTTAGCACCAAACACCGGCACCGACTCACGTGCTGGCACGCTTGTCCACGAAACCAGCCACTTCAATGTAGTCGCCCGCACCGGGGACTATGGCTATGGTCAAACCAACGCGCACAACCTCGCCGTCAGCAATCCCGCCAAGGCGATAACCAACGCGGACAATCACGAGTACTTCACCGAGAACAACCCGGCCCGCAACTGACCTGGCTCGATGTATTGGAGTGAAAAAAAGCCCCCGCATGCGGGGGCTTTTTCTTGTTTCAGTTGCGATGGATCAGAGCGGAACGAAGCTGACAACAGTGGATCCCGGCTGCTGCAGTGCCGCCGCGGCCGGTATCGGTAGCGGATGGTACTGGTTGGTCAGCCAGCGTCCGAGCTGGCTCACATACAGCGGGCTTCCAAGCACGCCGCTCTGGCCACCGGGGATGATCTCGGATGCGCTGATGGTCGGGAACATCTCGCCGACAAAACGGCGTGCCGGGCCACTGCCGAACATGAAGCCGTTGACGCTGTTTCCGCGAGCATCGTGACTGGCGGCATCGACGGTTTCGAAACCACCCTGTCGGGCCAGGCCCGGCAGGTCAGCTGAAAGATCGCCAAAGCCATAACCGTTCGGACCAGGAATGTTGAATGGTGCGCCGAGCGGGTGATCGAAGACAATGCGATGCAGCTTGCCCCAACGATAGTCGTCCTGATTGGTCGACCCTGCATACGCAGCGGAGAAGCCTTCACCGGCAAGCATGTCGAGACCATCCACGAGTGACTTGAGCAACACGAAGTCACGCGCGGAATTCGCGTCGGGTGCACCGGCGGCAGCAAAGAAGGTCAGGCCGGAAGCACCCTTGCCGCCCAATGCCGCATAGTTGTCGAGCATGAACTTGAACCCCGCCTGGGCATCACGACTGCCCGGCTTGTAGCTACCGAGTCCGACACTGGTCAGAGTTGCATCGATGGTGTTGCGGATCGACGTACTGCGCCAGGCGGCATAGATTGATGCTGAGATGCTGGCGTCAACCTGCGCCTGCGACGGTGCAGACAAGGCAGCAGGATTATCGCCCGCGTCATAGCCGGCGGTGATACCGGTAGGTGTCGAATAGTCCCAAAGCTTGAGGCGACCGATGGCTTCAACGATCCGCGGATCATTGGCCAGCGTTGCCAATTGCGACCATGCGCCTGCAGCCTTGGCATTGCTGTATGCATTGAGCAGATAGGGCAGCACCAACTCGGCATCCATCAACTGGTTGTTCGCCTGCAGCGCCTTCATGTCATTGCTGGTGATATTGCCGCCAGCAGCGATCATGGCCTGGATCTTGCGATCGATTCGACCCATGCGATAGGCCGAAGAGCCGCCGACATCGAGGTAATAGATGCCGCCGCCCGGACGCAGCTGGTTGAGCGGATTGTTGTCGAGTGAGAAACCAATCGGATCATTGTTGGCATTGGCAAAGTAGCCACTGGCCGGATTGATCACGAAGGGCATTTCGCTGGCTGGCAGGATCTCGTAAGGCACTGCCTGATTCGGTTGCGGATTCTGCACCGGCATCCAATCATGCTTGAGGGCGCCGCTGCCATCGCGAATGACGTACGGCGGGATACCGCCACCGGGTGCGTTTTCGGTCTGCAAATCGGTACGCACGGGCGCTTCAGCGCTGGTGAAGTAGGCGATATTGCCATCGACATCGGCGTAGGCGAAGTTCTGCGAACCGAAATCGAAATAGCTCAACGCATCGCGGAACTCGGCCACGTTGCTGGCCCGATTGATGCGGCGGAACGATTCGATTTCGAAGGTTGCACCCCATCCGGTGTAGGCGACCGACAAACCGCTGTTGCCGGTGATGCTGACCAGAGCGCCATTGTTTCGACGTGGCACGAGGATGCTGACGCCGCCGTTGGTGTAGCCGATGCTGTTGTCTTTGGTGACCGAATCAGGTGTGCCATTCATTTGGTTGACGTAGAAATTCTGAAACACCCATTGCAGATTTTCGACTTGACCGTCATGCACGATCGCGTACGGCAAGCCGTAGCTGTTGAGCACGAGTTGCTCCTGGAACACATCGGTGACATCGAGCGAGTTGGTCGTTGTGCCCCAGCACACGCGCTGGTTGCAGCCCTGGATCACGCCAGGTGTTCCTGGCACGGTCACGCCGGTCACGTCCATTGAGGTCGGATAGCGACTGTCGCGCGAGAGCACGTGCTGCTCCATGAACACCGACGGCAGATTGAGTCCCAGATGCGGATCATTCGACAGGATTGCCTTGCCCGATGCGGTATGCGTTCCCGCGATCACCCATTCGTTACTGCCGATCGGGCTCTCGCTGCCCTCCAGGGCACGACTGAGCAAAGGCGAATCCTGCAACTTCTCACGAAAGGCGCGAGCCATCTCGACGGTTTGCGCGCTGATCGTTCCGGTTTCCGGTGCATCCTTGGCACTGGCCAGCTTCGGCGCCGGCGCGGATGCTGCTGTCGTTCCGTTTGCACTGCCAGGGACGAAGCCGGGCACGGTTACCCGATTATCAGCGGGTGCAATGCGATGGGTATCGCCGAAATACAGAACGCTGCCGTCAAATCCGCCGGCCCGGCCCGCTTGCTGATAGGCGCCGAGGTTGATGGTCGGATTGATATCGAGGTCGAACGACAGCTGGAATGCCAGGCCCTTGCCGACGCACAACGAATCGACCGGAGTCCACGGATCGGCATGGGTCAGTTGCAAGGCAGCGTATTCCGGCGGCAACGGATTCTTCGCCAACCAGTAGTTCACGCCATCGGCATAGGCACGCAACCAGCCACGCGAATCATCAGACATCTTGGCCCAGGTCTGCACCGCACCGCGACGCAGGCCGAGAGTACGCGCCTGAACATCCGGAGCCAGTTGCGAAATACCGACCAGCTCGGCCAGCGATCCGCTGACCGAACGTCGGGTCAGATCCATCTGGAAGAAACGATCCTTGGCATGGGCGTAGCCCTGCAGAAAGGCCGCGTCATTGTCGTTGGCGGCATCGATCGTGGGAACGCCCTCGGCATCCCAGCTGATTCGCCCAGGTGCCGACATGCCCGGCGCGACCATTGATTGCGCGGCCGCTGGCAGCGCCAATGCGAGTGCGATACTGGCTATCAGCAAGGAATATCCGTTTCTAAATTTCCGCCGTGTAGGTAGCGACATGTCAATCCCCTTTGTTGGTGGATGGTTCGAACGCTTGTTTGATTGATTATGCCCCTACTCCAGCGAAAACGCGTTGTGCGCTGCATCGCCCGCAAAGCGGTCAGCGACAATGCGCCGCGCGCAAGCCCGCCAACGCCCGCTGCGGTCAACATGGACTGGGCTAAAATGTGGATCTGCCGTTGTTCCTCCAGGATCGTTCATGCACGCACTCGAGCAGCACTTCGCCCCATTTCGCAAAAACACGGTGGGCCACGAACAGACGTTCGCCTCGCCCTGGGGAGAGCAGCGCATCGTCTATGCGGACTGGACCGCCAGCGGTCGACTCTATCGACCGATCGAGCAGGCCATGCTTGAGCGCTTCGGCCCGTTTGTCGGCAATACGCATTCTGAAAGCAGCGAGACCGGCCGCGCGATGACTCTCGCCTATCACGAGGCTCATCGGATCCTCAAGGCACATGTCAACGCCGGCCCGGATGACCTGATCCTCTCCACCGGCACCGGCATGACGGGGGTGATCAACAAGTTCCAGCGCATTCTCGGCCTCAAGGCGCCGCAAGGCCTGCGCCGCTTTGTCGACATTCCGGAGCTGGAGCGTCCGGTCGTGTTCATCACCCACATGGAGCACCATTCCAACCAGACCTCGTGGTGCGAGACGATCGCCGATGTGGTGGTCGTGCCGCCGGATGCCGCCGGCATGATCGATCTCGATGCACTCGAGACGCTGCTGCATGAGTACCGCGAGCGCACGATCAAGATCGGATCGTTCAGCGCCTGCTCGAACGTCACCGGCGTGCTCACGCCCTACCACGCAATGGCCAGGTTGATGCATCGTGCCGGCGGTGTTGCCTTCATCGATTTCGCCGCTTCGGCGCCCTACGTCGCTATCGACATGCATCCGGCAGATCCGCTGGAAAGACTCGACGCGGTAATGTGGTCACCACACAAGTTCCTCGGCGGCCCGGGCGCCTCGGGCGTGCTCATCTTCAATCGCCAGCTCTATCAAAATACGGTACCCGACGACAGCGGTGGCGGCACCGTGAACTGGACCAATCCATGGGGCGAGTATTCGTATCTGGAGGATATCGAGGCGCGCGAAGATGCCGGCACGCCAGGTTTTCTGCAAACCATCAAGGCGGCTCTGGCCGTGCGCCTGAAAGAGCAGATGGGTGTGGAGCAGATGCTTGAGCGCGAACAGGCGATCGTGCCTTACGTGATCGATGCCTTGGGAGCGATCCCGGGCGTGCATCTACTGGCACCCGAACTGCGTCATCGTCTCGCCATGTTTTCCTTCTACATCGAGGGCATCCACTACAACCTCGTCGTGCAACTGCTGAACGATCGATTCGGCGTGCAGGCGCGCGGCGGTTGTTCCTGCGCGGGTACCTACGGGCACTTCCTGCTCCACGTCGACCCCACCCGGTCGCGCTCGATCACTGACCGCATTGATCACGGCGACCTTTCGGAAAAGCCGGGCTGGGTTCGCATCTCATTCCATCCGAGCACGACCCAGGCGGACATCGACCGCACCATCCAGGGCGTTGCCGAGATCGTCAGCAATGCCGCTGAATGGATCAACGATTACACGTACTCGCCGATCACCAACGAGTTCACCCGCAGCACCGGCGAAGACGGCGCTGCGCTGGCCCGGGTCAAGCAATGGTTCGAGCTGGGTCCGGCCGTGGCCGAGGCCACGCCGAAGTTGCACGCAAGAGCCTGAGCGCCATCGAAGTGTTGGCGGCGTGAAATCGCCGGCGACACTTTGATTCACCGCTCTCGTCAGTCTGACCGCGCTTTGGCGAAGGCGATCAGCAGGCAGCACCAGCCGATGATGAAAGCGAGGCCGCCGAACGGCGTCAGCATGCCGATCCAGCGCGGTGCACCGAGCGCGAGCGCATACAAGCTGCCACTGAAAATCAGGACGCCTGCAACGAATGCCCACAGCGCCGGGCGCAAGCCCCTGTTCGAGGATTGCGCCAGACAGGCGATCCCGAGCAAGGCCAGCGCATGCCAGAACTGGTAGTCGACGGCGGTATGCCAGATCGCCATCGATTCCGCGCCGAGACGATCGCGCAAGGCGTGGGCACCGAAGGCGCCGGCGAGGACGGCGGACCCGGCGAACAGGGATGCCGCGATCCCGGCGCGACGGCGAAGCGGGCTGATTTCATTCATTGCGCGGCAGTGGATCCCTATTTAGCGGATTTCGACTTGGTTTCCAGCGGCTTGAGCAAGTCATCCATGGTCTTGTTGATATCACCGACCTTGTAACCCGGCAGGACGAAGCTCCAGCCCTTGAACGCCGTGTTGAGCTTTTCGACTTCCGCCGTGATCGCAGCCAGGCGCTGTTGGCGATCCCTGGCCGGGTCGAGGGCAGGCTTGGCATCGTCCTTGTCCGCAGGTTTGGCGCTGTCTTCCTTCTCCGCTTCCGGCTTGGCCTTGTCTGCTTCGCCGGCCTCCTTGGCCAGTTCGGCATCGACGTGCTTTTGTGCAAGCTCGTTGTCTTGCGACGCACTCATGGCGACGTAGTGCTTGTCGCCAACCTGCCAAGCTTTGGCATCAACGATGACGCCATCGAAGGTCGCATAGCGGATCTCGGTCACCTTGTCCGGCACCGGCACATCCTTGCTCGACGCAACATCGTCGATCTTCAATTCGGAGAGCACTGAAGCCAGGCCATTGGCGGCAAAATCCGAACTCGGCTCGCGGCCCTTGGGAAGGTCGGCGATCGTGTAGTGCGGGTCCGAGGCCTTGTCCTTGAATACGCGCAACACCTTTCCATCCGCGTGCGTGATCGTTACCGAAGCGATTCGGTCCGAGGGGATGTTGGCCAGTTCCTTGCGCAACCAGTTGGCCGGGCTCTTGTCCGGAATCAGATTGCCCGAAGCCAGCCAGCTTTGCGCCTCGTGGCTGCGGCGGACAAACGTGCCGCCACTCTGGGCGTTGAAGATGCCGGTGATGAAACTGACCGGCTCCTTCAACCCACCGATATCCACGGCAATGCCCTTGGCCTTGGGGTCGCTGATGTCGGAGACGCCGAGATCGCTGTAGCGGTCGGGCTTGGCGGTCTTTTTCTCGATCAACCTGGCGTCGGCGACCTTGAGCAGGTACTCGCGCAGCTTGCCGAGATCAGCCGGATAGCCGCCCTTCTCCGCGACAACCCATTTGCCATCCTTGTTGTCCAGGGTGACATCGATCTTCTTGTTCGCCGAGGTCACGACGAGACGGCTGACATCATTGATGTGATCGCCGAGATCGGCAACCAGCGGGCCGGCTTGTTCACTGAAGTCACGGACCGGCTTGCGTGAGTGCTGGACCGCGAAGGCGACGGCGATGATGACCACGGTGGCGACACCGAGTCCGATCAATGCTTTCTGATTCACCATGTTCTAGTCTCCTGGCTCAAGACGACTTGCGTCGACGCACCCGCCAGAAGGCAAACCCGATCGCAATCAGGGTCACCAGCAGCGGCACGAGCACGATGTTGAGGAATTTGAGGCGAGCGCCCAGCGATTCGATCTCGGCATCGAGGGAACGGCGTACATCGCGCAATTCCTTGCGGATCTCGGCCTTGCGCTTGACGAAATTGTCGAGCTCGGACTTCTGCTCCGGCGACAGGATCATGGCCTGATCGGTGGATTTGGCGCTTTGCAGCTGAGCCAGCTTCTGCTCGGTTTCCTTGAGCTCGCTTTGCAGCTCCTGCTCCTTGGCGCGGAAGCGATCATCGGCGCTGCGCTTGAGCGCCTCGACCGTGGTAAACGGGCGTTGCGAGGTGGCCCGACCGCGGATCGAGATCAAGGCCGAGGAGCCGGTCAGATTGTCGATCGTGTTGAGGACGAAATCACCGTTGTTGGCGAATGCGTTCATGAGCTTCTGACCCAGGAAGTTCTGCACCTGCACCCACAGGCGATCACCGAGAATATCGGTATCGGCGACCAGCACGATCTGGCCATCCTCCTTCGATTCGGCCAGGTGTCCGGCGTCCTTGCGATCCGGGAAGGCAGTCTTGAATTTGCCTTCGACGCGCCCGGCAATCACGTAGCGATCACCCGTGGGCTTGAAATCATTGAGCAAGGCGCTTGGATCAGGCAGCATTTTCAATCGACTGGCCGGCGTGGTCATGGCGTCGCCCGAACTCTGCATCAGCGGCACCAGTTTGGTCGTCGCATCCTTGGCCAGATCGAAGTAACCGGCGCTCGAAACGTTGACCGTATCCAGATTGGCGGTGACCACATCATCATGATTGAGGTCGGCCGCAGTCAGGCCAATGATGCCCGGATGAGGTGCCGGAGCCCGTCCCTGACCCAGGCTGACCGTGACCGCACGCGCACGATCAAGGACGATGGTCTTCGGGTCGTATTCGATGCCCCAGGCCTTGAACAATTTGGGCAGGTCCGAGGAATGATCGGCAAACATCGCCGCCTGCGGATCCTGCGGGTCGGCACCGCTGGTATCGAGCTCGGCATCGGGATCGACAAACACCAGCAGGTGCCCGCCACGCAGGACAAATTGATCGATCGCATACTGCGCCTCGTCGGAGAGATCCTTCGGATGGACCAGAACCAGCACGCTGACATCGGAATCGATCGACTTGATCCCACCGGCATTCAATTCGCGCACATCAAACGATTGCGAAAGCTGTTGCTGGATCGCCCAGGGATCGCGCATCTGCCGCGTTTGCGGATCGAAGCCGACACCCATCGGCAGACTCGACACCATGGCAACAACCGGCTTTTTCGGCGTGGCCAGATCATGGATCAGCTTGGCCACGTCGTATTCGAGGAAGGCTTCCTTGTCCGGCTGGAAGAACGGGATCACCGCCTGGCCACTGGTCGAGTTGGTGCCGGCCAGGCCGAGGAAGATCTTGTCACCACCGGTATTGACCGGGACCGCCTGCAAGCCATACGTGGTTGCGCGATCCTCATCTTCCGAGAACGGCAGCGGATCGATCACTTCAAGATGGATTTCGCCGTTCGAACGCGCGGCCATTTCCTCGAGCATCTCACGCACGCGGGTTGCATAGGTACGCAATTGCGGCAGGTTTTGCGTGCCCTTGTCGGAGTAGAAAAAATACAGATTGATCGGCTCATCGATCTTGGAAAGAATCTGCTCGGTGCCATCGGACAAGGTGTAGAGATTGTTTTCGGTAAGGTCAACGCGCGCGCCACGAAACAACACGTTAACCACCAGCATCAAGGCGACGAACAGGATGATCAGGATGACCAGGGCGCCGCCGGAGAGAGTCTTGCGATTGGATGTCATGGTTGGGCTTCCTCAGTCGGCTTTTTTCAGATCGATCAC
>NZ_DASSYD010000086.1:0-6753 GCF_035703485.1 Dokdonella sp.
AACAATCGGTTAGGCGACACCTGTCAGCGTGCAGATCGCGGCGTGCTGGCGCAGATGCACTGGCTGTGCTTCATGCCAGCGCAACAAAGAACTGCGCGCAGACAGGTGTCGTGACGAATGTGCCACTTGATCAGCGTTGCCCTAATCTGCCGTCAAGCAAGCGGAAGTTCAGCCGAGCAGCTTGGCCACGTCCTTGCCGATGGCCTCGGGCTTGTCAGTCGGCGCGTAGCGCTTGATGACGTTACCATCCCGGTCGATGAGAAACTTGGTGAAATTCCACTTGATTGCGCCGATGCCGAGCAGTCCGGGCTTTTCCTTTTTCAGCCACTCGTAGAGCGGATGCGCGTCGC
This sequence comes from Dokdonella sp., assembly GCF_035703485.1. Classification (GTDB taxonomy): domain Bacteria; phylum Pseudomonadota; class Gammaproteobacteria; order Xanthomonadales; family Rhodanobacteraceae; genus Dokdonella. The sequence continues at coordinate 351 of NZ_DASSYD010000086.1, forward strand.
TGCCATTGACGTCCACCTTGGCGAACATCGGAAATGTCACATCGTAGGTTAGCGAGCAGAAATTCTTGATCTCAGCCTCATCGCCAGGCTCCTGATTGCCAAACTGATCGCAGGGAAAACCGAGCACCTGAAAACCCTTATCGTGATATTCCTTGTGCAGGGCTTCTAGCCCGCTGTACTGCGGCGTGAATCCGCATTTTGAAGCGACATTGACGATCAGCAATGCCTCGCCCTTGTACGAGGACAGCGGCTGCTCCTTGCCATCGATGTCACGCGCGGAAAAATCATAGGCGGTTGTCATTTGAACCTCGGGAGTGGGGAGTTGGGAGTGGGTCGAAGCGTACAGCAAGCTCGCGTTCGGGCAAGGTTAATGCGCCGGGGCCAGAATTGATCTCCCGTTTCACTACAAAGGAGTCAACTCCATGAAGATCGTGATTGAAAGTCTGATTCTTGGCGTGCTCATCTTGGCAGGCACACAAGTCATGGCTCAGGACAATCAGGGTGAAGTGATCGTGCGTAGTGCTGGTACCGGCTATACGCCATCGGGCCCGGCTCCAGAGTTTTCGCAACTGGATACCGACGGCAATGGCAGCATCGACCACCACGAAGCATCTGGTTACAAATTGCTCGCCAATGACTTCCGCATGGCTGACAGCAATCATGACGGCAAGATCTCCAGGCGCGAATACGAGCGCTGGGCCGCATTGCCGTAGGATCCGATCACCGACTCGTTGTAGCCCCCGTTGACAGACGCTCGGCTAGCTTGCGCTGGCTTCGAGTTCCTGCCAGCGCGCGTAGGCATGATCCAGTTCGGCCTGGGCCTTGGCCATGGTCTCGTTGGCGCTGACAATGGTATCGGCTGGCTGCTTGAAAAAAGCCGGATCATTCATCGCAAGGGTGAGCTCGCCGATCCGCTTTTCCAGCGTCTCGATTTCGGCGGGCAGCTTTTCCAGCTCGCGCATTTCCTTGTAGGCGAGCTTGCGCCGTGTCGGTAGCGGAGCCAGCGCTTCGACTTTTTCGGCAGCGGCTTCGTTGTGCGTGCGCATCGCCATCGCTTGCGGACGCTGGCGCAGCCATTCGGCATAGCCACCGACGTATTCACCGACCCTGCCCTCGCCTTCCAGCGCCAGCGTGCTGGTCACGACGTTGTCGAGGAATTCGCGATCATGCGAGACCAGCAGCAGGGTGCCGGCATAGTCGACCAGCATCTCCTCAAGTAATTCCAGGGTCTCGACATCGAGATCATTGGTCGGTTCATCCATGACCAGCAGGTTCGATGGCTTGGCGAACAGACGCGCCAGCAACAGGCGATTGCGCTCACCTCCCGACAACGCCGAGATCGGCGAGCGGGCACGCTCCGGGGTATACAGAAAGTCTTGCAGATAACCGATTGCGTGTTTGCGCGAGCCGTTGATCTCGATGAATTCACGACCATCAGCGACGTTGTCGAGTGCGCTCATGTCTTCGCGCAGTTGCGCTCGGTGCTGGTCGAAATAGGCGATCTCGAGCTGGGTGCCGATTTTTACTTCGCCCGCTTGCGGCTCCAGTTGGCCAAGCAATATTCGCAACAGCGTGGTCTTGCCTGATCCGTTCGGACCGATCAGGCCAATGCGATCGCCACGCATGATCGTGGTCGAGAAATCCGCGATCAAGGTGCGCCCCGGAATCGCGTAGTGGATACCCTTGACCTCGATGACCTTGCGTCCGGAATTCTGTGCACCACCGACTTGCATGCGCACGTTGCCGGTCTGGTTGCGACGCTCGCGCCGCTCGTTGCGCATTGCCTCAAGACGACGCACGCGGCCCTCATCACGAGTTCGGCGCGCCTTGATGCCCTGGCGGATCCAGATTTCTTCCTGGGCCAGTTTCTTGTCGAACAAGGCATTGGCTTGCGCTTCCGCATGCAGACGCTCTTCGCGCCGGCGCAGATAATTTTCGTAGTCGCCGGGCCAACTGGTCAGGCTGCCGCGGTCGATCTCGACAATGCGCGTCGCCAGCGATCGCACGAAGCGTCGATCATGGGTGATGAAGATCACACTGCCGGTGAAGTTCTTGAGAAATTCCTCAAGCCAGGCGATCGCTTCGATATCGAGATGATTGGTCGGCTCGTCAAGGAGCAGCACATCGGGATCAAGCACGAGCGCCTGGGCGAGCAAGACGCGGCGTTTCATGCCGCCGGACTGGGCCGAGAACTCTTCATCCTCGGGCAGCTCCAGCTTGCTCAGCACCTCGGTGACGCGGCGATCAAGATCCCAGCCATTGGCCGCCTCGATACGCCCCTGCACGTCGGCCAGTGCACGCATGTCACTATCGTCGGAAAGCTCGTGGATCAGATGATGGTATTGGGCGAGCAGCTTGCCGATTTCGCCTAGCGCATCGGCAACCACGTCGAAGATCGTGCCTTCGGTGCCCTGCGGCACTTCCTGGGCCAGCCTGGCGACAACGACGCCTGGAGTTACCCTGACTTCACCATCATCGGGGCGAATCTCGCGATCAAGCAGCTTCAGCAGGGTCGACTTGCCGGCGCCATTGCGGCCGACCACACAGACCCGTTCACGTGGTTCCAGTGCGAAATCGATGCCATCCAGCAGCAAAGGGCCGCCAATGCTGTAGTCGAGTTTTCGCAGTTCAATCAAAGCCATGAGGGTCGCCGTAGGGGTTGCAATCATCAATGTGCATCGGTCGCGCCTGCCGAATCCGACTACAGAGTGTCAGTTTCCGCAGGCGTCGGGGCAGATGCTTCAGAATTCGGTTCAGGTGGGTATTTCGAACAGCTGCCGCGGTAGACTGCCGAGGCAAAAGCGTGAACTGAAAGATCTCTGTTCAGATCGATCATCAGCGCGCCCGCAGATCACACCTGTCGATCCACCGATGCAATTCTATCAAGCATCACGCTGCGCAACAGAAAACCGTACAAACCCATGAATCTGCTCAACTCGCCAGCAACAGAGTCCGACGATTTCAGCGATCTCCACATCGACCCCTCGATCCAGTGCAGCGCCTGCGAAGCAACTTGTTGCCGCTTGACTGTCTACGTCATGGCCGATGATCCGACGCCCGAGCACCTGATCGATCAGGACGAAAACGGCATGGATGTAATGCGCCGCCTTGATGACGGCTGGTGCACGGCACTGGATCGCGACACCATGCGTTGCACGATCTACTCGCTGCGCCCACAGGTCTGCCGCGATTTCGACATGGGTGGGCATGATTGCCGCAACGTCCGCGAGAATGATCGCCTGCTGTCTATCGCGGTGCTCTGACTGGCGTTTGAAACTCTACTCAGTCGGCGCAATACGGCGCACGCATCCCCTGCCGACGCAAGCGGTGCCAGTATCATCGCCCGCTACGCGACGGCACAACCAGATTGCGGCCCTTGGCCTTGGCCTTGTACAGCGCCTTGTCCGCGGCTTTGAGAACGTCTTCGGCTGAGCGCAGCTTGTCGTCGCGCAGGGCCAGTCCGATGCTGACAGTCACCTTGGCCGCAGCGACGCTCTCGGACTTCGATCGGCTCGTTCGCTGCGCAGCCGAGCGTGTTGAACGCACCTGCACCCGCATCTTCTCGATGGCCCGGCGCACTTCCTCACAGGCTTGCCTGGCATCACGCACCCGCGATCCGGTGAACAGCAGGCAAAACTCCTCGCCGCCGTAGCGATACGCCTGCGCGCCACGGGTGGTCTTGAGCAACTGGGCTACCGAGGCCAGCACACGATCACCGGCGTCATGTCCGTGTCGGTCGTTGAACTGTTTGAAGTGATCAACATCGACCATGGCCAGCGCATAGTCTCCGGAAATTCGCGACAGGGCTTCATCAAGCGCGCGTCGGTTCGGCACGTCGGACAAACCGTCGACGAAAGCCATGCGGTAGGAGGCGCGCAGGATCGCAATGATCGAAATCACGCCGCCGAGCGCAAGCAGGTCGTTCGCGGCACCCGCGCGCAATGCTGGCAGCATCGCAATCGCGGCCAGCACCAGAACCACGCTCAAGGCCGATTCGATCGACAGCTCCAGAATCAGCCAGCGCAGCAGACAGACCGCCGAGGCAAGCAGAACCAGACTCGCGGCAACTGCCCCGCTCGACCACGGCAACCAGCCCAGCGGCAAGACACCCCGCAATCCGAACCAGACGTGGGGCGATGCGGTGAGAGTCAGCAATATGGCAATCGCAAGAAGAATAAACAGCAGCAGATTGCGCCCGGCGAGCAGTCGTCGCTCCGGCATCGCGGCCGCGACGAGCAACAGCCAAGGCCCGAACATGCGCACCGCTTCGACACTGTGAGCATTGCTCGCCGATTCAATGACCCCGGCAAGAGCCAGCGCAATGCAGGTCAGGATCGCGAGGATCATGACCGCACGGTTGCGCCGAAAGCCCAGTGCAAGGAGCAGCGCCACGCCATTGAGCAGGGGCGCCGCCAGCAGCGGCAAGGACACCATAGACATCAGCGGTGGCGATCCATCAGGTCATCTCTATTTCAGCAACTCGTAGGGGCCACCACGCTCCAGGGCACGCTGATAGGCTGGTCGCGCATGGATGCGATCAAGCCAGTCCGACAGACGCGGCTGCTTGCGATCCAGTCCACCGCGCGTGGCCAGTGCTTCGATCGGAAAACTCATCTGGATATCGGCAGCGCTGAAAGCCTTGCCGGCAAACCAGTCGCGATCCTGAAGTTCGCTTTCGAGGTATTCGAGGTGTTGCTTGAGCTGCGGCTCGATGTAATTGCTCAGCACCTTGTCGGAAATGCCCTTGGCGATCGGGCGGATAAAAAATGGCATCGGCTGCTTCGGGATTCGCGAAAAAAGCAAACTCATCAACAACGGCGGCATTGCCGAACCTTCGGCGTAGTGCAACCAGTAGGTATAGCGCAGTTGTTCGGCAGTCCGCTGCGCGGGCTTGAGTCGGCCATCGCCGTGGCGGTCGACCAGGTACTCGACGATGGCGCCGGATTCGGCGACGGTCACATCGCCCTCGGTGATCACCGGCGACTTGCCCAGTGGATGGATCTTGCGCAGTTCCGGCGGCGCCAGCATGGTCTTGGCATCGCGCTCGTAGCGAATCACTTCATAGTCGAGTTTCAGTTCCTCCAATAGCCAGAGCACACGCTGTGAGCGGGAATTATTGAGGTGGTGAACGGTGATCATGGCGATCCTCCTGGTGTGTTCGGGCCAGGCGAGCATGTCGGTTCCGGGGTGGACGTGGCAAGCTTGACGTCACGCGCCCTCATTGGCCGATGCTCGGCCAGGCGCACAAACCACCACTCTCCCTGAATCCATTGTCCCTTGACCATGCCTAGCTGTCGCTTCTTTCAACTTGATGTATTCACGCGTCGCCCTGGAGGCGGCAACCCTCTGGGTGTCGTGGTTGCTGCCGACGATTGGAGCGATGCCGCCATGCAGGCATTCGCAAAATGGACGGACATTGTCGAAACGACGTTTCTGCTTCGACCTTCCACCCCGGAGGCTAGCTATCGTTTGCGCATTTTCACGCCGACGAAGGAGATTGCTTTCGCCGGTCATCCGTCAATCGGCAGTGCGCACGTGGCCTTGCTGTCGGGATTTTCGACACCGAAAGAAGGTGTCTTGATCCAGGAGTGCCAGGCGGGCCTGCTGCCGATTCGGGTTGAAGGCGAGTCCGCGGAACGCCACCTTTTCATCCGAGCCCCGAAAGCAACCGTGCTCAAGACCGGTGTCGAGCCGAAAAGCCTGCTCGCCAACACCTTGAAGAAGGTCAAACTTGGCAAGCTTCCGCCGGCCTTTGTCGAAGGCGGGCGTCGCTGGTGGCTGGCGGAATTCGCCGACGCATCCGAATTGCGCGCCTGGCAGCCTGATCATGCCTCGATTCGCAAGATTGGCCTCGATAGTGACAGTCTCGGCTTATGCGTCTTCGCGCGCAGCAATGAACCGGGCCATGACGTGGTTTTGCGCGCATTCCCGGCCGGTGCCGGCATTGTCGAAGATCCTGCCTCGGGTGCTGCAAACGGTCTGGTTGCCGCGTATATCGCGCACGCCGAACCGGACGGACCCCTCGCTCGCGGCTACGTGGTCAGCCAGGGTCGCGAAATCGAACACGATGCCGAATTGATCCTGCGCATCGATGCCGATGCCACCGTGTGGGTTGGTGGGCAGACCCAGACGGTGGTCAGTGGTGAGGTGGAGTGGCCGAATTGATTGTGATTTTGAGTCATCGCGAGCGGGATTCTGAGTGTTGGGAATTTTTGCTGGCGAGATTTGGATATCGCCATTGGTAGAGTTGATTGGAGGAAAAGCACGCTCCTTCGTCGCGCGGCATCCCTGCCTTTTTTCACTCGCCTCCCGGCGAGCGAGTGTCTTCTCTTTGCGTGGCCAAAGAGAAGGCACCAAGAGAAAGGCCACCCCGCGATTGCGCCTTGCGCACAGTCCCTGTGCT